>JAUYPJ010000061.1 GCA_030697665.1 Candidatus Omnitrophota bacterium | reverse complement strand
TGGGGTGCTGAAGGAGGCCGAGACGGGGGTGAAGATCCCCGAGCTGTGCCGCCAGCACGGGATCAGCGATGGGACGTTCTACGCCTGGCGGGCCAAGTACGGCGGCCTGACGGTCAGCGAAGCGCGGCGGCTCAAGGCGCTGGAAGATGAGAACCGGCGCTTGAAGCAGCTCGTCGCCGAGCAGGTCCTGGATAACCAGGCCCTGAAGTTCCTCGTCGCAAAAAACGCGTAACGCCCAAGGCGAAGCGAGAGGCGGTCGACATGGTGACAGCGCGCTTTGGGCTGAGTATCCGTCGGGCGTGTGGGTTGGTGGGGCTGTGGCGCTCCACGTGGCAGTATCGGGTGCATCGGCCTGACGATCAGGCCTTGCGGGGCCGGCTGCGCGAGCTGGCCGAGCAGCGCCGGCGCTTTGGAGCACCCCGCTTGCACGTGTTGCTCCGACGAGAAGGCTGGATGGTAAACCACAAACGGACCGAACGACTCTACCGCGAGGAAGGCCTCGCCCTGCGACGGAAGCGGCATCGCAAGCGGGCCGCCGGGGTGCGGGTGACGCTGCTGGCTCCGACGCGGCCCAACGAGCGCTGGGCGATGGACTTCTTGCACGATCGCTTGACGACCAAGCGGCCCTTTCGAGTATTGACGATGGTGGACGAATACTCACGCGAGTCTCCGGCGATGGTCGCCGACACGTCGCTGCCCGGGGCCCGCGTCGTCGAGGTGCTGGAACGTCTGGCCGAGACCCACGGCTTGCCCCAGACGATCACCATCGACAACGGGCCGGAGTTCGCGGGCAGTGCCGTGGATGCCTGGGCGTATCGCCGGGGCATCCAGCTGCACTTCATCGACCCGGGCAAGCCGACCCAGAACGGCTATGTCGAGAGCTTCAATGGTCGGTTTCGGGACGAGTGCCTGAACGAGCATTGGTTCCCCACCCTCGAAGAGGCGCGGCGCCTCATTGAGGCCTGGCGGCAGGACTACAACACGGTCCGACCGCACAGCTCGCTGGGCAATCTTACGCCAGCCGAGTTCGTCAGGAGCATGCATCAGTCACCATCTACCACCCAAAACCTCTACTTGCCAGTGGCCCAATGAACGGGGGACGGTCACTACCTGATCCGGGCTATCGCATTTGGAACCTCCATAATACTTGACCCTTTCGGGAAACCTGTACCGGGTTCCAAAGGGACACGTTGAGGTAAGCGCAGGGAAAAGCCAGAGGCGGCCCACGGAGGACCGCCTCGCTGATCTGGGCTGGCACCACACGCTGATGTTCCCTGGCGGGCAAATCAACGCTGCGGGGGCTATCGCAGTTGGGCCGCCTCATATTTTCGACGCGGTAGGTCCCCTTAACAACAACGGCAGGAACGAGTTTGATGTTACCAAACATATGAGAAAATATGCTATAGTGTTTGGTAAATGAGGACGCGAACATGGCGCGAGTCATCCGGCACGTGCTCCAAGAGGAACTGGTGAATTCCCGCCGGATGCAACGGCGGTATGCGCAGGCGCTGCGTGGGCTTGGCAGGGGCAGCCTGGTCAGGAAGCTCATCGGGGGCCATCCGTACTACTATCTGGCCATGCGGGACGGCAAGCGGGTGCGGTTTCGGTATCTGGGTAAACTTTCGGCACCGGAGCGTCAAGAACGGCTGGCCCAGCACCGGAAGCGTGGGCAGTACCGGCGTCTCCTCCGTGAGGTCAAGCAGCAGATTCGATTCCTCGAGAGGTCGCTCCGTGGCTAGTCAGCGCACGCTCGGGAAATAGGTACCGGTTCTGGCTTTTCCAAATCGCCCCCCCTCGCTGATCTGGGCTGGCACAGTTAGGACGGTACCGGTCTTTCCAGGAGTGCTTCTCCAACGTCCCCTTGACGAAATCCGCCAAGAGTTGTATACTTTATACAACAGAAGGAGGTGAGGGGATATGAAGACCTCGGCAGTCTTCGGGGAGTTCTTCAAGGCGAAGCGACAGGCGCTCGGGCTGATGCTTCGGGAGTTCTGCCTCAAGCACAAGCTGGACCCTGGCAACCTGAGCCGGTTGGAGCGAGGCCTCCTGCCGCCTCCCCAGGACCGGAAGCTGCTGGAACAGTATGCCGAGCACCTTGAGATCAAGTCCGGCAGTGCGGATTGGTATACCTTCTTTGACCTGGCGGCTGCCGCCAAGGGTCGGCTGCCAGATGACCTGCTGGAGGATGAGGAAGTCGTCGCGAAGCTGCCCCTGGTCTTCCGGACCCTCCGCAGTAAGCGCCTGACCGACAAACAGCTCGATGAGCTGGTCAAGAAGGTGCGGAGCAACTGACGGGTGGTGTGGGAAAACGGGAAAACGGGAGGCGTTCCCGGTGGTGCCAGGCTTAGCTGACGATCAGAGTGAAATGGGGACCACTACGCAGAGGACTTTTGCGGAAGTGGCGCCGGCGTGTTCCATCTGGTGTGCCTGGCCGCTGTTTCCACCTTCGGCGGACAGGGAAGTCGATCGTGTCGCCGGTCTTGAGCTCGTGGCACCCAGGCTCAGCCCCCTTCTTGCTTTCGCGCGCCCACGCCAGCCTTTGACTTTCCGGGGGTGATTTGGTATCGTGGGCGCAGGTCCTATGCCACGACGTACCCTCCTGCTCCTCCTCGTGATGTTGCTGGTCGGCGCCGCCGATGCTCCGCCGGTGCTGGCGGCTTGGGTGTGGTCGCCGCAGACCGGGTGGATCGGGCCCACCGGGGCGGTCAAAGACACCCCCCAGGAGCAACTCGCGTTTGCCCTCGCCTTCTTCGAGCGTCAGGAGTATGACCGCGCCCGGCGCGAATTTCAGAAGCTCCTGAAAGCCTATAAGGCCTCCTCGGAAGCGGCGGAGGCGCAGTACCACCTCGGCCGTTGCTACGAAGAGGACGGCGACTACTACAAGGCGTTCCTCGAGTACCGCAAAACCATCCAGACCTACCCGTCGACCAAGCGTTTTGAGGAGGTCCTGGAGCGGGAATACCAGATCGGCAACTACTTCCTGAGCGGCAAGAAGCGGAAAATCTTCGGGACCGCGGCCCTCCTGCCGGCCCGCGATAAGGCCATCGAGGTGTTCCAGGCGATCGCGGAGGACGGCCCCTTCAGCCGGCACGGCGAGCTGTCCCAGTACAAGCTGGGGTTGGCCTACGTGGCGCTCGACGATCACGAGCAGGCGGTCCGCGCGTTTGAGCAGGTGATCGACCGCTATCCGGATTCCCCGCTCGTAGATGACGCGCGGTTCCAGATCGCCCAGGCCAGCTTGAAGGGGACGTTCAAACCGGACTACGACCAGTCGCCCACCGAGCTGGCGATCCGCGAGCTGGAGGTATTCCTGAAGGAGTACCCGCAGAGCGAGCTGTCCACCGACGCCTCCCGCCGGCTGCAGGAGCTCAAGGAGCGCCGGGCGGAGCATGAGTACCTGGTGGCGCAGTTCTATGAGGGTCGCCGGCGGACCGCATCGGCCCTGCTGTACTATGAGGGCATCGTGCAACGCTTTGCCCAGACCGCATGGGCGCCCAAGGCGGCTGAGCGACTGGCGGCGCTCAAACCGCCGGCACAATGATCGCCCCTGTCCACCGTCCGTTGTGGTTCTGCTTTCTGCCTTCTGTCTTCTGCAGATTTATGTGGTACGGCCTACTGCCGACTGCCTACTGCCTACTGTCCTCTGGATGCGGCTACACCGTCCGGCCGGGCCTTGCGTCCCACCTGAAGACCGTCTACGTCACGCCCTTCACGAACCGGATCGATCTCACCCAACTGGCGACCAGCGGGCAGCCCTTTCCGATCTACCGGCACCGGATGGAGCTCGACGTCACCAACGCCGTGATCGACCGGTTCCAGTTCACCGGGCTGCTGCGGCCCACCAGCGCCCAGCGCGCCGACTGCCGCTTGGAAGGCGAGCTGGCGCAGTTCCGCCGGGATGCGCTTCGCTACAACGCCTCGCAGCAGGTGGAGGAGTGGCGGCTCAATGTCGTCGTGAACCTGCGCATGGTGGACCAGACGAATGACACGCTGCTCTGGGAAGAGGGAGGACTCACCGGCGACGCGACCTATTTCGCGTTGGGCGCAAGCGCGGAGTCTGAGACCGCCGCGTTGGATCGCGCCATCACCGATCTGGCCCGCCGGGTCGTCGAGCGGGCCGTTGAGTCCTGGTGATTTCATCATCCGATGATGGAGGGAGGGGTCCATCTCTTCATCGGGGCTGACCGCGTCGGAAAACTCCAGCGGATCCAGCAGATCGAGCGCTCCCTCAGCGTCCAACCGCTCGACCTCCACCATGTTGACGCCGGCGCCATGACGTCAACTCAGCTTTTGGCGCTGTGCCGCCAGCAGCCTGCCGTGAGCCCGCTCCGATTGATCATCGTGGAGGAGGCGCATCGGCTTGATCGCTCCGGAGTCGAGGCGCTGCTCCGCCATGCGGCGGCCATCGCCCAGAGCGCGTACGTAGCCCTGCTCGTTGAGGTGGAGCTGAGTGACCGGTATGCCATCTCCAAGCTGGCGGGTGCGGTGCCGGTTGAGCGCTTCCCAAGACGCGAGGGCCCCGTCGCCAAGCCTTTCGCGTTGACGGAGGCGCTGGGGCGGGCTGATGTGGCGGGCGCATTGGAGGCGGCGCGCGCTCACCTGGTGCGCGGGAAAGAGCCGCTGGAGCTGCTCGGCCTGATCGCCTGGCAACTGCACCGATGGATCACCGCCAAGCGGCTGCTCTCAACGGGTGTGAGCGTCGAGCGCCTCGCCGATCTCGCGGGCCTGCGCCCCTGGCAAGCGCAGCGCGTGCACACGGAGGTGGCGCGACGATCCGTGGCTTCGCTGCAGCGCCTCTTGACGCGGTGCTGGGAGCTCGATCTGGACGCCAAGCGCGGACGGGCTCTCCCCGAGCTGGCCGTCGAGGAGCTGATTGTGGAGGTGTGCGGCGTTCACGCCATATCAGCAGGGTGCTGAACAAGTGGCGCGACAGGCGACAAGCGACACGTGACAAGCTACAAGATGCCCATGGTGTGCTGGTGTACCATGTCGCGTGTCACCTGTCACTTGTCACCCAGGAGTGTTTCCGCAGGCTGTTACGCGGCGCGGAGCTGATGGAGCCGCTGCATGGCGCGGGACTTATGGCGCGCGGCGGTGTTCGAGTGGATGATGCCCTTGGAGGCGGCGTGGTCGTACTGCTTGGCCACGTCGCGGACGATGGCGCTTGCCTCTTCGAGCCGCTTGGCGGCCAGCGCGGCGAGGAGCTGTTTCGTCAGCGTCTTCAGCTTCGAACGGACCGCTTGATTCCGCTGCCGGCGCTTCCGATCCTTCCGCAGTTCCTTCACGGCTGAGTGCTTGATGGGCATCGGTTCCTCCTGATGGGTGAGGTGCATTGTAGCACGGGAGGCGGCGCGACACCAGTGGTGGGTTCATCCGATGTGTCCTCCTCCGCCGGTGCGACCCCACCATCGGGCCACGGCCTCTGGCCGTGGGCCCGTCGGGTTTGCTGCCGCGGGCAGGTGGGCGGGATGTCGCCCCACGCGGGGCGTGATCGTGGGTGCCACCCCGCCTTGACGGGGTGGGGCTCCACAAGCGCGCCCCTGGGCCGCATTGCTCGCTCGACCGGCGTGCTGGTGGCGGCCACCGGCATCAGCCGCATCCTCGGGTTTGTCCGGGATATCCTGATCGCCGGCCTGTTCGGGACGGCGTCGCAGGCCCAGGCGTTCATCGTGGCCTTCCGGCTGCCCAACCTCATGCGGGATCTGGTGGCGGAAGGCGCGGTGACGAGCGCGGTGGTGCCCGTCTTGAGCGGTTACCGGACCACGCGTCCTCCGGAGGAGTTCTGGCGCTTGAGCCAGGCGCTGTGGACTCGGTCAGTCGTCCTGCTCTGCGCGCTCGGGGCCGTGGGGGTCGTGGCCGCTGCGCCAATCGTGCGGCTGGTGGCTCCGGGGTTTGTCAACGATCCCGACACCTTTGCGCTCACGGTGCGGCTGACGCGCGTGCTCTTTCCCTTCATCACGCTGGTGGGACTGTGGGCCTATTTCACCGGGTTGTTGAACAGCCTGGGCCATTTCGGGACGCCGGCGCTTGGGCCCGCGGTGTTGAACGTCGCCATGATCGCCGGGTGTCTCTGGGGCGTCCCTCGCATGAGCCCGGGGGTGCTGGCGCTGGCGATCAGCGTGATGGTGGGGGGGATCATTCAACTTGCGCTCCAGCTCCCCCTCGCCCTCCGGCTGGGATTTCGATGGAGCTGGCGCTGGACCCATCCAGGCGCAGGGGAGGTGCTGCGGCTCCTGGGTCCGCGCGTGCTGGGCGCGGCGGTCTATCAGGCGAGCGTCCTCCTCGATACCGTGTTGGCGTCCCTCGCCGTGGTGGTTGGATCCGGCGCCGTCGCGGCGCTCTATTTTGCCAATCGGCTGGTCCAGTTGCCGTTGGCGCTCTTCGGCACCGCTTCTGCGCAGGCCAGCCTGCCCTCGCTCTCCGAGCAGGCGGCTCGCGGCGACCGGGAGGCGTTCCGGGGCACGCTGCTGTCGGTGCTCCGCATGGTGGTCTTCGTGATGCTGCCCGCCTCCGCGGGCCTCATCGTGCTCGCGGTTCCCATCGTGCGCGGACTGTTTGAGCGGGGGGCGTTTGATTCCGGCTCGACGGCGATGACCGCGCAGGCGCTGGCGTGTTACGCGGTGGGATTGCTCGCCTACGGGTTCAACAAAATCCTCACCGGCGCCTCCTACGCGCTGAGGGATACGCGTACGCCGGTTCGCCTCGCCATCGAAGCGCTGGCGGTGAACCTCCTCCTGAGCCTGCTGTTGATGTGGCCGCTGCGGGTGGGGGGGTTGGCCCTGGCGGCCGCCGCGAGCAATACGCTGAATGCGTACCGGCTGGCACGGCACTTGGAGCGTCGATTGGGCGCGCCGCTGCTCCAGCCGCTGGGCGAGCCCGCGCGTCGCATCCTCGCCGCCTCCGCGCTCATGGCCGTGGGATGCTGGGCGCTGTGGCGGCTCGGCCCTCTCGCGGCGTGGCCGCGCCTGGGGCTGCCGGTCGTCATCCTGTTCGGCCTGGGATTGTATGCCGGTTCGTGTCGCGTGATGGGCGTGCAGGAATTGCCCGCGGTCCTCCGATGGCTCGGCAGGTTGCGACGCTCCAGCGCCTTCGTGAGCGCATAAGCCAGGCGCCCGACCAACCGGGCGTCTACCTGTTTCGCGATGCCGAGGGGCGTGTGCTCTACGTCGGGAAGGCCGTGAGCCTGCGCAAGCGCCTCTCCTCGTACGTCCGCCACGCCGCCGCCCTCACGCCTCGGATCGCCCAGATGATGACGCGCGTGACGGATTTGGAGACGCGCCCCACCGCCTCGGAAGCCGAAGCGCTCCTGCTGGAGTCCCGCCTGATCAAGGCGGAAAAGCCCCGGTACAACGTGGCGTTTCGAGACGACAAGAGTTACCCGTTGTTGAAGGTGACCGGGGAGCCGTTTCCGCGCCTCCTCGTCACGCGACGCCGTCAGGCCGATGGGGCGACCTATTTCGGCCCCTATCCCGACGCCGGCCTGATGCACGCGGCCGTCCGCTTTCTCCGCCGCGTCTTCCCCCTGCGCACCTGCCGCGCCTTCCCCAAGGCGCCCTGCCTGGAGTACCACCTCGGACAGTGCCTGGCCCCGTGCGTCGGCTACATCGCGGCCCCGGCCTACCAGCGCATCGTCGGCGACCTGGTGGCGTTCCTGGAAGGCAAGCGCGATCGGTTGTTACGGGAGCTGGCGCGGCGCATGGCGCAGGCCGCCCGCGATCAACACTTCGAGGAGGCCGCGCGCCTACGCGATCAGATCCAGGCCCTGACGTCGGTGATCGTCGCCAAGGCGAAGTCGCTCATGGCGGGTCCGTTGGAGCAGCTGCAGGCCGCCCTCAAGCTGCCCCGCCTGCCTCGGCGAATCGAGGCCTTCGACGTCTCCAACATCTTCGGCTCATGGGCGGTGGGCTCCCTGGTGGTGTTTCAGGACGGCCGGCCGCATCCGGCGCACTACCGGCACTTCAAGATCGCCCGCGTGCAGGGGATCGATGACTACCAGATGATGCAGGAGATCGTCCAGCGACGCTACAGCGGGACGCTGGCCGCAAAGCTGCCGTCCCCGGACCTGATCCTCATTGATGGAGGCAAGGGCCACCTGGCCGCCGCGTGCGAAGCGCTGGCCGCGCTGTCCCTGACGGCGCCGATCCTGGGACTCGCGAAGCGGTTTGAGCACGTCTTCCTGCCGGGATCGCAGGGGCCGGTGGTGTTGCTGCCGACGTCGCCGGTGCTCCATCTGCTCCAGCACGTGCGGGACGAGGCCCACCGCTTCGCCGTGCGCTATCACCGTCAGCTCCGGCGGAAGGTGGTCAGAGGCTCCATCTTGGATGCGATTCCAGGCGTCG
>JAUYPJ010000048.1 GCA_030697665.1 Candidatus Omnitrophota bacterium | reverse complement strand
ATACCGGACTCCTCTGTCTCGCGCGATGGCACGGAGCCGCACAGCAACAAGGAGGCGGGCGATGGCAGAGTAACGGACGGCCCAGGTGGCGCTGACGGTGCGGGAGCTGCGGTGGCTCCTTGAGCAGATCGGATGCACGGTCGACCCGGATGCACTCACGGATGCGATTCGGGGTGAGATCGAGGAACAGCTCGAGCGGGCGCTGTTCGAGCTTGAGGAACGCGAGTGAGGGGTGGCGAGGGCGCGATGGCGCAGCACAACAGCATCAGCGAGATTGGGCGACGGCTCCTGAACAACGAGGACGCCGCGATTGAGCGGTACGCGATCTTTCAAGGCATCGACACGGACGTCCTCCTTGAGATCGTCACCGGCAAGGTGGATCCGACAGAGCTCGTCAGGATCGAATTGGCCAGCCGGGGCATGGGCAAGGACGGCAAGTGGGTCGGGTTTCCGCAGGCGCGGCAGCTCTGGGGCATCGCCTGATGAGCCGACAGATCGACGAGCGGGCCTATCGGCTGACGGTCGAGCAGTTCAAGGCGCGCTACACCTTCCCGTTGACCCCCGAGCAGCAAGCACTGCTGGACCGCGCCGAAGGGCTCGGGCTCGAGCTGGACGTGGTGGTCGGGTACGCCTGCGGCAGGCGGTACCTCATGGACCTGGATGCGGTCGAGGAGTGAGGGGGCAGCGATGACCGAAGGACAGCTTCGATGTTCTTTCTCCGCCTGTTTGCCTTGACTCCTTGGGCCGGTTCCGGCCTCCTGTGACCACGATGGACAGCGCAGTAACAAGCAAGCGAGAGGAGGAGATGGCGATGGGGATCGAACAGACGAGGCAGATGGTGGCGCGGTTGGTCGGAGCGATGGTCAACGGTAACGGCGGGGTGCCGGTCGAAATGGTGCTCGCCGGCTTGGTGGACGACCTCCGGGCGCTCGGCGTGGTGGGGGACCGCGAGACGGGCGAGATCCTGGAGAGCGCGACTCGGTGGGCCGCAGAGAGCGCCCACAGTGAGCGCTGACGGTCAAACAGAGGAGACAGCAGCCATGGCACACGACATCAGTAAGGCCAGCGGACGGCCGGAGATGTTCTACGTCGGGGAGCGACCCTGGCATGGGCTTGGAACGGAGTTGCAGGAACCGGCCACCGCGGCCGAGGCAATCGCCGCGGCCGGGCTCGATTGGGAGATCGAGGAACGCGCGATCTACTGGAAGGTGATGGACGACAAACAGGAGGCCGTCGGCAAGCACCTGCGCATGATCACAGGGCACCACGCGAACGTGCGGCAGGACACCGGCGCGGTCCTGGGCGTGGTCGGCGAGCGCTACCAGGTCATCCAGAACCGGGACGCCTTCACCTTCTTCGACCACGTGGTCGGGCAGGGGCAGGCAGTCTACCACACAGCAGGCGCGCTCGGGGTCGGGGAGCGCGTGTGGATCCTGGCGAAGCTGCCGGGCGACATCGTGATCAAGAAGCACGGGACGGAGGACCGGACGGAGAAGTTCCTGCTCCTGAGCAACAGCCACAACGGCTGGTCGACACTGCGGATGTTCTTCACGCCGATCCGAGTGGTCTGCCAGAACACGCTTAACGCGGCGCTCGGCAAGACGGGAAGCGGCATCGCCATCCGGCACACCGGCGAGATCAAGAGCAAGGTCGCCGAGGCGCAGCGGGCCCTGGGTCTGGCGGTGCGGTTCTATGACGACATGACGCAGCTGGCGCAGACGCTGGCGGGCAAGGCGATGAAGCCGCAGCAGATCGAGGCCTACGTCGGGCGGGTCTTCCCGAGCCGGAAGGACGAGCCGAGCAGCCGGATCCAGCACGTGCGGCGAGACGTCCTGGAGCTGATCGAGCACGGCAAGGGCAACGAGGCCGTGGGGATCCGCGGGACCGCCTGGGCGGCGCTCAACGGGGTCGTCGAGTATGTGGACCACGGCCGGACCGGGCGCGGCAAGACGGCAGAGGAGAAGGCTAGCAGTCGCCTGGAGAGCGCGTGGTTCGGCTACGGGGCCACGATCAAGGCGCGGGCCTGGGACGCGGCAGTCGCCCTCGTGAAATGAGCCGAAACCCGGGTGCAAGCCCGGGTTCGGGCCGGAGCGGCCACCGGTCCGCTGATGAGGCAGGCCACAAGGGGGATGCACGATGACGAAAAAGCCACGGGTGAAGCTTGTCGGAACAGACGGCAACATCTTCGCGGTGGTCGGCCGGTGCAAACAGGCGCTTCAGGATGCCGGACAGTCGCACGAGGCCAAGGAGCTGGTGCAGCGGGTGTTCAAGGCGACGTCCTACGACGAGGCGCTGGGGATTTGCCAGGAGTACATCGAGGCCGAATAGGACGCAGGCTGCCTGGAAGCCGCAGGGGGACGGTCATGACGCTCAGAGTTGTGCAGGAGTCTCCGGACGGGATCGTCATCAGAGTGGATGACGAGGTCTATCGGATGCTCTCGCGAAGGCGGGGGCCGGGCCAGAGTTTTAACGACGTGCTCCGTCGGCAGTTCGGACTGCCGCGGAAGGCGAAGTGGGTGCGGCGGCCAGGACATGCCGCGCGTTGAGTACCCAGCTTTTCAGCAATATTCGGAGCTCAAAGGGGTGTTCGTCAGCGGGTGCATCGACCGGGGCGATGGGTCGAGCTTCCGGGCCAAGGCGCACGCGCACACGAAGGAGCCCAACTAAGGCTGGATCTGCGTGCGCTCTGCCAAGCGGCTCTACGTGCAGGGCACGAACCGGCCGTCCAAGCTCATGTGGCATGAGCTGGCGCACATCCTGACCGGACACGGGCATGACGATACCTGGAGGAAGGAGGTGAGGCGACTCGGAGGGGCTATCAATCATTGGGAGACGAAGGAGTGGCATCGGCAGCGGCGTGGCAACATGACGGGAACATCAACCAACGAGGAGGAGGCAACGATGACTCCAGAGCAACGGAAGGAGCTCCACAAGAAGAACCAGGAGCA
>JAUYPJ010000035.1 GCA_030697665.1 Candidatus Omnitrophota bacterium | reverse complement strand
CGTGGACATAGATGGCGTTGTACACTCCGTTGACGTTCGCTAGGAGGTGGCTTTTCGCCAGCAGCGCCGGGTGGACCCGTACGTCCAGCTCATGGTCGACCTGCTTGGCGATCGCGAGCGGCTTGATGCAGTAGCCCAGATCCTCCGCGTACTGGATGTCCGCCTGGGAGATCTTGCTGATCCCCTCCACATGGATGTCGGACTTCCGCACCGGCACGCCAAAGCCGAGGAGCGCCAAGATGGCCAGCTTGTGGGAGGCATCGAAGCCCTCGACGTCCAGCGAGGCGTTGCGCTCCGCGTAGCCGTGGTGCTTGGCCTCCAGGAGCGCCTCATGGAAGCTGAGGTGTTTCTCGCGCATCTCGGTCAGGATGTAGTTCGAGGTGCCGTTGACGATGCCGAGAATGGCATCGAGCTCATTGGCAATGAGCCCCTCGCGGAGCACTTTAATGATCGGAATCCCCCCGCCGACCGAGGCTTCAAAGTACAGGTCGGTATTCGCCCGCTCCGCCGCCTGGAACAGCTCGGCGCCCGCATGGGCCAACAGCGCTTTGTTGGCCGTCACGACGTGCTTGCCGCGGCGCAGCGCCTGCAGGATGAACGCCCTGGCGGGCTCATAGCCGCCGATGAGCTCCACGACGATTTGGATCTCGGGATCCCGCAGGATCGCCGAGACATCCTGAGTCATCAGCCCCGGCGGGAGACGGAGTCCGCGCGACCGGCGGAAGTCCCGGTCGAACACCCGCCGCAGGACGACGCGCGCGCCGATGCGATGCTCCAGCAAACGCCCCTTCTCCAGCAGCGCGCGGGCCACCCCCGCACCCACCGTCCCAAACCCAATCAACCCGACATTCACCATTGACATCTGCATGTCTTGTGTAATGTTTCCCTTACACAGTTTTAAGTCGGGGCGGGGAGATTTGAACTGCCGACCTCTCGTCGCCCTCAATGTTCGTGAGCGACGATCCCGAGCCCGAAGGGCGAGGGACTGACCCCATGCAACCCCGACGACAAATCAGGGTCGAGGGCTATCTTTTACCATGTTTCTTCCTGTTTCACAATCTCCTCTATTGTCAAGGGTTACAGTGAGGCCGCTGTTAAAACTTTCAGGTAACGTTTCATCATGGTTGACCGTTTTTCTTGGCTTTTCAGCCTGTTCCCTTAAGCACGTCCTTAAAGCACGAAACGCACTCCATGCAAACAGGGCGATGCAGATTTCATCTTGGCCTGAGATCGAACCATCCCGCCTGCCGGTCAAACACGACGACAAACCAGTCAAACAGTTCAGCCTGGCCCAGGATGCCATACGGGATCTTCAGCCCATAAGCGAAGACAACACTGCATAGGAGGCGCCATTTGCCCACTTCCAGTTTCACCGGATGACGAAACCCTTCCTGGCCACTCCGCCAACTCCCGCAAAGAGGACCCGTTGACCCTTCCGAACCTCAAGGCCAATGGCTTCCCCGATCTGGGCATGGAAGATCGAGTAGTCAGCACCGGAATCCACCAGCGCTTCGTAGGCGACACGCTGTTGGGAGGCCACATGGATAGGAATGACCGGACGGGTGACGACTGAGGCAGGACCGCTAGGACGAGATTGAACGACGAATTTCTTGTAGGGAAGCTTCATACGATGTAGGCGCTGTGTTCCTTGGGCGCCCACATCAGTATAGGATCGCGTTCCCCTTTGGCCTGCGCCTTTTTGAGCGCTTGGTGGGGATGCTTGGCACTGGCGACGACATGCCGCTCGTCTGCGGAGAGCGCCACCCAGCAGTTGACGTACTTGGCCAAGACTTTGCTCAGGTCGACAGCTTCGAGTGTGGCGGTTGACATGTTGGTTCAGCCTTTCTTCCGAGCTTCTCTCACAAGTCTAACACGTCAGAGTCCCAGACGCAACGCGATGCACGCCAAACGTGAGTCGTGTTCATCAAAAAATCGGGGCGGGGAGATTTGAACTCCCGACCTCCTGCCTGCCCCGCAGCCGCCTAACGAAATTGGTCGGGGCGGGGAGATTTGAACTCCCGACCTCCTGAACCCCATTCAGGCGCGCTACCAAACTACGCTACGCCCCGCATGATGGCGGCTGCGGGGAACCCCATTTCCCGCCTTCGGCGGGATGTCGTCGCTTTGCTCCTCCACAGGCGCGCTACCAAACTACGCTACGCCCCGGTCTGAATTGCGTTCACACCCAATTCTCAATCTTGAGATCAGCAATCCGTGAAAACTCTTTGACGTTGTTCGTGACGAGGATGACACCAAGAGACAACGCGTGGGCGGCAATCAGCAGATCCAGAGGGCCGATCATCTTCCCGGCGAGAACCAGCGAGGCGCGAAGCGTCCCATAGAGGGGAGCGATCTGAGCCTGGAAGTCGAGGATCTCCAGTGGGGCCAGAAATTCGCTTAAGGCCATCTGGTTCCGTGACGGGTCGCTGCTGTGCGCCACGCCATAGGCTAATTCCGCGTAGGTAATGGCTGAGATCCCGACGTCTCCAACACGCAGGGATCGGAACCTGGCAAACGTCCTCTGCGGCTGTTTCTTAATCAGGTAGATGCACACGTTTGTATCAAGGAGATAAGTCATCCCACAATCTGGCTGCCTGCGCCTGCGGCGCAGACGCGGCGGGTGCTTCCACTGCCGTGACAGGTCCCCCACCCGCCGCGATCGCGGCGCTGCAGTCGGTCGGTTCCGCGGCGTGCGCCGCGACAGCGAGGTTGTGGGATCATCCAAAGGGGCGTTCACGCTCATGGACTCCCTGAATCCGGGTCGTCATGAAATCCTCACTGAATTTCGCACACGCGTCCATGAGCGAATCCCAGGATTTCGTCTTTGGAATCAGCACCACGAGATTGCCGAGCTTATGGACATACACCGACTTGCCTGTGAGCCGGTACTCCTTGGGCAATCGGACCGCTTGGCTTCGACCGTTCTGAAACAACTTGGCCTCTTTCATGGTGGTTTAAGTATATATCTATGGTATATATCTGTCAACACCGCGCACGTGACCTGCCGGCTACTCGACCCTTCCGGGCCTGAGCATGAGCGCGTGGAGCGCCTGGCGAGGAGGGCGTCGGCGGAAGAGGACGGCGCAGACCTGCTCGACGATGGGAAGCTCCACCCGATAGCGTCGGCCGAGCGCGAGAGCCGCTCGCGCGGTCTCAACACCCTCAAGCACCATGGGGGTGGACTCAAGCACCGCCTGGAGCGGCCGGCCGCCTCCCAACTGCTCGCCGAGCCGGCGGTTGCGGCCAGACAGGCACGTCGTCACCAGGTCGCCCAATCCGCTCAAGCCCCAGAACGTCTGGGCCGCGGCGCCCATGGCGACCCCGAGCCGGGCCATCTCGACGACCCCGCGGGTGATCAAGGCGGCCTTGGTATTCGCCCCGAACCCCAGGCCGTCGCCGATGCCCGCCGCGATCGCGATCGGGTTCTTCAGCGCTCCTCCAAGCTCCACCCCGATGACGTCCTCCGAGGTGTACAGCCGCAGCCGCTCACTCATGAGCCACCGCTGGACGGCGCGAGCCATCCGGGGATCTCGTGACGCCACCACCGAGCTGGCCGGCTGATCCCTCGCAATCTCCGAGGCGATATTGGGCCCTGAGAGGATAGCCAGCGGGACCCGACCCAGCTCTTCGTGGACGAGCTCGGACATCCGTTTCAACGTTCCGCGCTCAAGCCCCTTCGCCACGCTCAGAAACGCCATCCCTGCGAGCGGCGTCCGCTTGAGCTGACGGATGACTGCGCGCAGGTACTGGGAAGGGATCGCCAGGATGACGAGGCGCGCCCCTTCAAGGGCGCGCGAGAGATCGGCGGTCACGCGGAGCTGTCGAGGGATCCGAACGCCTGGCAGGAACTTGACGTTCTCCCGTCGGCGCTCCAGCACCCGCAGATACGCTGGAAACGCCCCCCACCAGGAGACCCGATGGCCCAAACGGAAGGCGTGGATGGCCAGCGTAGTGCCCCAGCCGCCGTCTCCCAGGACGGCCACCGCGATGGGTCGTGAGTGCGCCATCCCACCACCTGCTGCATTCGCCGAAGGCGGATCTGCGCGAAGCGCAGGGCCGTTCCGGCCAGCAGCAGGTGGTGGGACCATAGCGGCGACACTCTAGCATGGGGATGGAGAGCTCGTCAACAACCCATGATCCGGGGTTGCGTCCCACGAGGCGGGAGGAGCTGCGGCGAGTACCGTTCCAACTCGTGCCACCGAACGGTGACGAGATCCACCCGCTGCGGCAGGTCCGGTACGGAGTGCTATCACGGGAGGCCGTCAGAGTTGGAACGGCACGAGCGGGTGGCGAGTCGTTCGGTGAGCGGCACCTCTGAATTGCGAGCGGGCACGGTGTCCCGAGCGGAGCGAGGGACGAGCGAGTAATTCAGCGGAGCGCCGCGAGCCACGTCCCTCGCGGTCGCTCGGGATCTCTCGGCGAGGGATCCCGAGGCCAAGGGCCGAGGGACTGGGCGAGCCAGCGATGCGGCGAACCGAATGCGAGCCAGGCCCTGCTCGCCAGCGCATCCCCGAAGATGGGACGCGTCCTGACCCGGCTCACGGACTCTCACAGAGCTCTTCCGGCGCCTGGACGTCCATCGAGAGGATATGACGATATCCGACGCAAAACACCACTCGGTCCCACACCACGTAGAAATGGCCCAACACCTTGTACACGACCCGCTCCCCGCCGCTGTCAGGATCGAAATCCTTGGTCACAAACACCTGCCGGGGCGGCAACGGGTCGAGGTTGTGGGCCCACCGGACGGAATCGCCCAGGGCGGGCAACGCAGTCTGTGACTGCACCTGATAGGTGCAGCGGCGCACCACCCTCGTGGCATAGTCGCCCTGCTGCACGAGCTCGCTCACCACGCAGTCTCGCTTGAGCCAGTCGGAGGAGGTCAGATTCCTGACGAGGATCTCTCGCATGTGGGCGCATCCTGAAAAGAGAGGTCGCATTGGAATTGATGATTGAGCCGGTGCAGCTCGAAGGCCAACATGACCAGCCGTAATTTCAGGGGCGGCTCCCGACGCTTCTTCCAGGATGAGTAGAGATCGAGGAAGGCGTCCAAGGTCCGTTCAAAGGTCAGCCGGCGCTCGTAGGCGTCCAGCTCCCTCATGAAGCGCTTGAACCGCGCCTCGGACAGTTCCAACGCTCCAAGAGCCCCTCTGGGGTGTGTCGTGTGTCGCTGGAACATCGCATCGGTCTCCTGCATTGCGCTCCTGTAAAAAAGGCCGCCCTACCACTCCCGTGCTGGTAGCTCGGCCATCCATCAACGGGCTGAGGGACCCGCAGCTTTATGACCCCGCTCACGCGAGGTACACCATCTTCTTCTATATAAGAAATACTTATTAGAACGTTTATTTCAATTTAAACCGTATCATATTTCCTCGGAACACGTCAAGGGAGAGCCGATTTTTTTCTAGCGGAACGCAAAGGGGCAGATCGACTGGAAGGCGCACCACCGGCAGGCGTGCTCTTGGGGCTTGGCGGGAAAGTCGTTGGCTCGGATTCCCTGGGCGGCGGCCCGGAGCAACCGCCTGGCCCGCTCGAGGTCTTCTTCGCTGAAGTGAGCCTGCCCGGTGACGCCGGTTTCGAGGAACCGCAGCTCGACGCGGCTGGGAAGCTGCTCATGCAGCGTCCGCCAGGCAAGCGCGTAGAAGAGCAGTTGGAGCGATTCCCTGGTGCGCCGGTTCGCGGCGTCCTGCTCGCGGACCTCTGAGGACTTATAGTCGATGATGACGGCGTCCTCCCCTTGCTGATCGACCCGATCCCACCGGCCGACGACGACCACGTCATCCAGCGGAAACGAGAATCGCTCCTCGATCAGCGTCGGAGACTCCGGGGCGCTCTGCTGGCGCGCGTAGAACCGGCGCAACGTCTCACGCCCCTGCGCCACGCGCAGCTCTTCATGCGCCCGGCTGAGGAAGCCCTCGGACGTCCACGCCCGCTCAAACACTGCCAGCAGCTCCTCCTCCGTCATCGAGGCGCCCTGCAGACGGCGCTTGAAGAACTGCTCCACGGCTTTATGGAGGGCTGCGCCATAGACCACGAGGTGGTGCCGCATCACCGGAATCCTGAGGACGTGGCTGTAGCGGTACTTCAGGGGACAGGTGAGGTAGTCATCCACGCCGTGCGGGTCGAGGCGGAGGGCGCGCGGGGAAGTCGGTGGCGCGGAAAGCGGCAGCGGCGCCTTGGCGCGTGAGCGATCCAAGAGCTGGGGCGCTCCGGCGACAGCCGCAGGAGGCGACGGATTCGTCAGCCCCAGCGCCTCCAAGACGAATTGGCTGATCTTGCGAAGGGTCTTGCCGCCGTAGTCATAGGCGGCGGTGAGGTGGAGCGTTTCCTTCGCCCGCGTCATGCCGACATAGAAGAGGCGCCGCTCCTCCTGGAGGTGGGCGTCACCGGATGGCAGGAGGTCGTTCACCAGCTCCTCGGGCAGCTCCAGCGGATCCCGCCGCTGCGGCGTGGGGAACCGTCCCTGGATCAGCCCGACGAGGAACACGACCGGAAACTCCAACCCTTTGGCCTTGTGGATGGTCAGGACATGGACGCGGTCCGCCCACGCATCCTCCTCCTCATAGGGTTCATTGCCCATCGCCCGGAACAGCTCCAGGTGCTGGACCAACTCCGGCAAACGGCTGCCGAGCAGCTCCTCGACGCGGTAGAGGTGGCTGAAGAACCGGGCGATCGTCTGCAACTGCAACGCGTCCTCGAGACGCTCGGCGCGGCCCAGCCGAGCCAGAACCCCGCGATCGGACAGCCACCGGTACAGGAGCTGCCCGGTGGACTGCGTCCGCGACAGCTCGAGCAGGCGCGTGACGTCCTCCACGAGCTCGCCCAGCCGCCGCTTCCCTTCCTCGGAGAGGGTGAGGCCCGCTTCACGGGACGCTGGAACAGCGGGTTCGATCCCTTCGAGCACGGCACGAATGCTGCGTTTCGAGCGGTTCGCCTGGGCCAGGACCGCGGCGAGGTCGCCCATGGGGCAGTCGTACAGGGGCGAGCTGGCGACGTGGTACCAGCTCAAGCTGTCATCAGGATCCGCCAGCGTCTTCAGGCAGGAGAGCAGCATCTTGACTTCCTCGCGGGCGAACAACCCGCTGGCCCCGCTGAACTGCCAGGGCACGCCGGAGAGGTTCAGGGCCCGGAGGAACAGCTCCGCCTCCCGGTTGGAGCGCACCAGGATAGCGAAGTCGCTGGGCCGCCGGGTCCCTGACTCAATCGCCTGACGGATCGTCCCCGCCACCCAGTCCGCTTCGCTGGAGGCCGTATCGAAGGCGTGGAGCTCCGGCACGACCTCCGCGCGGCCGGCGCGGGCCACGAGCCGCTTGTCGATCCCCTGCCGGACTTCCAACCGATCGGGGTCGTTGAAGCGGATGAGCCGATAGGCGGAATCGAGGATGCGTTGACTGGAGCGGAAGTTCTCCGTCAGGACGACCGTCCGGGCCGATCCGTACTGTTCCAGGAACTTCACGACGTTGCTGAGCGCCGCGCCCCTCCACTTATAGATGGACTGGTCGTCGTCCGCCACAACGGTGACGTTGGACGTCGGCGGCGCGAGGAGCTGGAGGAGGCGAAACTGCGCGACGTTGGTATCCTGGAACTCGTCGACGAGGATATACCGAAGGCGCCGTCGCGCCGCGCTGAGCACCTCCGGATGGCGCTCAAGGAGCGCCAGCGCCAGCCGGAGCTGATCCCCGAAATCCACCGCGTCCGCCTCCCGCAGGAGGCGCTCATAGGCCGCGTAACTCCTGGCGACCTCCAACAAACGCTGGGCATGGGCCCGCTGCGGCTCCTCGGCTGTGTCGGTGGTCGCCGCTTGGCGCTGGAGCTCCTGGGCATAGGCCAGGAACTCGCCGGGGCTTACCGCCTCATCCTTGGCGCGCGCGATCACCGTCGCCAGCGCCTCCACGTAGCGGATGGGATCGGTGAGCGGGCGGAGCTGCTCCAGGGGCAGGTCGAAGACGTGCCGACGCAAGAAGAGCCGTTGCTCCGCCTGCGACAGGACCCGGAACTGCGACGACAACCCGACCTTCACGGCATGGTCGCGCAGGAGGCGATCCCCAAAAGCGTGGAAGGTGTTGATGCAGACGTCGAGGTAGCCATACGGCACCAGCACGTCCACCCGCTCTTCCATTTCGGCGGCGGCTTTCTCCGAAAAGGTGAGCGCGAGGATCTCCGAGGGAAGGGCGCGCTTCGTCGCGATGAGCCAGGCGATGCGCCGGGTGATGACCGTCGTCTTGCCTGTGCCCGCCCCGGCGACGATCAGGAGGGGCCCGTCTCCATGGACGACCGCCGCTCGCTGCGCGTCGGTCAGGCCGTCAAGGAGCGGGTCCTCTTGGGAAGGGGGGGGTAAAGGAACCGTGGTCGTCTGTGACGTGGCTATGGGCCGGCCTGGAAGGTGAAGGGGAACTCCAAGTTCGTCTGTGGCAGCTCGGTGGCGTCAAAATCGGTTTTGACGTTCGCGAGCAGCAACCGGAGCGTCTTCGCCTGCCGCATGGGGCTCCAAAAAGCCACCAGGCCGTCGTGGACCACGCCGGGATAGATGAAGCCCCCTTGCAGGGAGGACTGTTTGATGAGCGCAAACCGCTGCTGGGGCTTCTGGGCGACAAGCTTCCCGATGGGGAAGCTCAGCCCGAAGTAGCCCGGCCTCGCATCCTGCAGCATCTCGCGGGTGGTGGTCGCCATCGGCCGTCGGGCGTCTTCCAGCGCCGTCACGTAGTCGACGTTGAGCGGGGCATATTGATTCCCGTGGTCATCGACGAGGATGAACTCGGCGGGGTTGATCCGGACCCGCCGATCGCTCCGGTTGGCGACCTTGATATAGAAGACGAGGTTCTCAGGGAAATACGGATTGAGGCCTGCGAACTCTTTGAACACCTTCTTGTCACTGAACAGCTCCTTCAGGTAGGTGTCCGAGGCGAAGGTGACGGTCACTTCCACCTTGCCCTGCTCGTGCGTCTGCGTGACAGGTTCCAGCCGCCAGACGACGGCCTGCCCGATGTCGCTGATATCCGTCAGGGGTCCGACCGCATGCCGCTCCAGCAGCAGCGAACTCGTCCTCCCGCCACATCCCACCGCCCAGATCACGACCATCCCAAAGACCACGGACCTGCGCATGCTCCTCCTCCCCTGTTACACCCGCTCGAACGGATCGAACAGTTTCTTGTACTCTTCCAAGCAGTAGCGGTCCGTCATCCCCGCGAGGTAATCGCAGACCACCCGGAAGGGCTCTTCCCCGTGGCCGATGCGGGAACGCGTCGTGTTGGGCAACTGCTCAGGGCGCAGGACGTAGTGATGGAACAGCTCGGTGAGACACCGCTTGGCCTTATCGGCCATGCGCGCCACCCGGTAGTGGTGGTAGAACTGATTCCACAACAGCGTCTTGAGCGGGGCGCGGAGCCGCTTCATCCCTTCACTGAAGCCGATCAACCGCTCCGGGCAGGCGCGCACCTCCTCCACCGTGCTGAGCGGGGCGCGCGCCAAGCGCTGCGCGCTCGCCGTCAACAGATCGTTCACCTGCCGGTTGATGAGGTGGCGGATGAGCTGGTACTTCCTGATCTCCGGATTCGCCGATGCGCCCAACGACTCCACGGCATCCCGCGCCTGGCGCCAGAGCTCAAGCGCCATGAGGTCCTCGTCTTTCAGGATCCCGGACGTCAGCCCGTCGTCCAGATCATGGTGATCGTAGGCGATCTCATCCGCGAGGTCAGCGACTTGGCTCTCCAGCAGCGGGGAGTGGCGGGAATCGACGGCGGCTTGCGGGCCGGGCTGGTCGTAGGGGGTTCGGTGCTTGTTGATGCTGTCGCGGACCTCCCACGTCAGGTTCAAGCCGGGAAAGCCGGGATAGCGCTCCTCCAGGCGCTCCACAATCCGCAGCCCCTGGAGATTGTGGTCGAAGCCCCCGTGGCCCTCCATCAGCTCACGGAGCGCGTCTTCCCCTGCATGGCCGAACGGCGGATGGCCGATGTCGTGCGCCAGCGCGACGGCCTCCACGAGATCTTCGTTCAGCCGCAGGACGCGCGCGATCGACACCGCAATCTGCGCCACCTCCAGCGTGTGCGTCAGCCGCGTCCGATAGTGGTCGCCTTCATGATTGACGAAGACCTGGGTTTTATACTCCAGGCGGCGAAAGGCCGTGGTGTGGATGATCCGGTCGCGATCCCGGCGGTAGACCGTCCGAAACGGATCCTCCGGCTCGGGGTGTTGGCGGCCCTTCGTGTCGCGGCTCTTCATCGCATAGGGGGCCAGCCAACGCGCTTCGCGCTCCTCCAGGTGCTCCCGAGACGCCAGCGGTATGGTCAACTCGGTTGACAGTGCCATTCCTCACCGTGTCAGGTGGTCGTACAGCTCTTCGAGCGACTGAGCGATGATCCGCGTCTCAGCAAGGACGGGCATGAAGTTCGTGTCGCCGTGCCACCGGGGGACGAGGTGCAGATGGAGGTGCCCGGGAAATCCCGCCCCGGCCACCCTCCCGACGTTGAGACCGATGTTAAACCCGTGCGGGTGCAGGAACCCGCGCAGCCGCTGCGTCATCTGCTGCGCCAACTGCAGCATCCCGTGCCATTCACGACTGTTCAGGGATGTCAGACGGCCGATATGCCGATAGGGCGCGATCATCAGGTGCCCGTTCGTGTAGGGATACCGATTGAGGAGCGCAAAGACGTGACGGCTTCTCCTGATCACATGATGTTGACGATCGGCCGTGGAGCGCCTGGCCAGGCAGAAGATGCAACGGCGGCGTCCCCGATGCAGCAAGTACCCGCTGCGCCAGGGTGCCCACAGACGCTCCAAACCCGTCATCTAACACCACAGAACCACAGAAGCACCACAGAGACACGGAACGTTTCTCGACGAGCAGTCCTCTGTGTTTCTGTGGGATTCCGTGCCATCTGTGGTGTGGCTAGTCGTTGTTCCGCAGTCTATCTAAATGGAACCCACATTGCACCTCCCCAGTTCAATAACGAAGTGCAACACCTGGAGAAGTTGAAGGCTTCCGCGTTATGATACGCGGACTATGCCAACACCCTACACACATCTCACGAGTCATGAGCGTGATCTCCTCGCAGTGCTCAGAAGTCAGGGCCGA
>JAUYPJ010000034.1 GCA_030697665.1 Candidatus Omnitrophota bacterium | reverse complement strand
CCCCGTTCTTCATCGTCACCGCGCTGGTGGCGACCCCGGTGGGCCCCGTCGCATCCACCGCCACCGGCGTCGTCGCATCCAACCCCGTCCGGGTCCAACTCCCCGTCTGCGTGAGATCTTCTGAGTACTTCAGCAGGTTCTCGTAGCGGCCGATCCCCCCGTAGGGGGAGGCGAGGAGATCGCTCGTATACAGGGCCTTGTCGAAGCGGGAGACGCCGCGGATCTCCACATCCGGATCGAGGAGGGTGCCTTCGGTCCCTTCGACGGTCAGATCATCGTCAACTCTCCAATCCACAGCCGCATCAGCCGCGAGCGCCACCTGCCCACACCAGCTAAAGCTCATGACGACGACCAGGCCCGCAATCCACATGGCCCATGAAGCGGCCTGCCGGCGTCCCATCAGCGCCATCCCTGCCGTCGAGTTGTGAACGGAACACAGATGTGCTATCCTCCCTTGATGGAGGTGTACGTGACACGGCATGCTCGCAACCGCATGCGCCTGTACGAGATTCCCCATGACATGGTCGAACGCGCGTTGGAGCAGCCTGACGACGTGACGACAGGCATGCTGGGCGCGTCGCACGCCTGGAAGCGCGTAGCGCCAAGGACGTGGCTGCGCGTGACCTTTACAACCGAAGGCGCACGACGGATTGTGATCACCGTGACCCCGAAATCCCAGCCACCAGGAGGACCCCATGCGCATTGAGTTTGATCCCGAAGCGGATGCCTTGTACGTGCGGTTCTGTGAGACGCGCCCAGCGGAAAACCTCGACATCCAAGAAGGTATCACCGCAGACTTTGACGCCCAGAAACGCTTGGTGGGCATCGAAATCCTGAACGTCAGCCACCGCCTGCCGCCGAACACCTTAGCCACCATCACGGTCCAGAACCTCCTGACCGCTTCTCCCTGAAGGCGCAGGGAACCCCCTTCGCGTCTCAGGCACCTTGCCGTCCAGGGGCCGTGTTCGTTTCTGCTCATTTCTTCACCACGCGTCCCACCCGCACGCCATCGATATAAAACGCCACCCAGTTGTTCGTCGCATCGTGGACGAGGTAGCTGTTCGACGCATCCCCGGTGTCGTTCGAATCCAGGATCACCTTCTGGGCGGTCTGGAGCGCCACGTCCCCGCCCGCGATGTCCAACTTCGCCGCCGGACTCGCCGTCCCGATGCCGACCTGTCCCGAGGAGTCCACGACGACGAGGGGCGTTGCCCCCGCGTTCTTCTTGATCTGCAGCAAATTGGCCGACTGCGTGGCGGAGTTCCCTTCCAGGATGGCGGGAATCGTGGTATCGGCGCCCGCCTTGACCTCCAGCGCGGCTCCTGGCCCCGTCGTCCCGATCCCCACATTCCCTCCGGTGATCTCCAGCTCGTTGTTGGTATCATCGAAGGTGAGCAGGGGGCCTGCGGCCTGGCCAAGGGTGCCCGCGTTGGGGATGACGAGGTTGCCGGTGAGGGTGCCCCCAGCGAGCGGGAGGTAGTTGGCGGCGGTGATCGTATCCGCAACCTCGGCATCGGGGAGCGGGGTGGTCAGATCTAGGGTGTTCGCCAGCACATCCCCTTCGGCATCCACGCTGAAGTTCGTCGTCCCCGCCCCGGTCGCCTGCAGGTCGAGGAGCTTGGTGTTCGCGGTGGGGGCGCTGCTCGGTTTGATCAGGATCGGGCTGGCGGTCGTGGCGGTGAAGGTGTTGGTGCCGGTCGTCAAGACATCGCCACTGCCCCCTCCGACTGCGCCCCAACTGGTGCCGTTGTAGACGTTGTAGGCATTCGTGGTCGTATTGTAGAGCAAAAGACCCGCTGCTGGCGAGGTGATCGCATCCCGCTGGGTGGTCGTCATTCTTGGCGCCAGCAGACCCTTCGTGGTGGAGGTGAGATCGAGAAGCGCGGTGGCGGCCGGGCTGGTCGTCCCGATCCCGACCGCATCACTCCCCGTGCTTAGGCGCACGACCGTGCCGTCATCCACCCACCCGCCGATGGTGGCGCCGGGCTTGTACTGGTTGGCCGAGCCTGCATTGTAGAGGTCGGTGATTTCGGCGGCCGAGAGGGCCCGGTTCCAGATGCCAATTTCATCAATCGTCCCATTGAAATATTGGGTAGACCCTCCGTCTGCAGGGAGCAGGATGACGCGCCCAATGGTCAGCTTCACGGGGTCGCCGCCATCCGAGAGAGTGGTCAGCGCGACTGCGCTGGAGGCGACCTCCACCCCATCTACGTAGAGCTTGCGCAGATCGGCAACCGGATCAAAGGTCCCGACCAGGCAGTGCCAGGCGTTGTCCGCTACGGAGGCGGTGCTGACGAGCTCCGCGGAGTTGTTGTTGTCATCACGCGCCCACCACCTCGCTTTATTCGTGGTATCGACGTACAACCAATACAGGGCGCCAGTTCCTGCGCCACAGGCACCGGCTGCGCAGCGATACCAGCCCACGACCTGCCGCGCTGTGGTTCCGCTTGCCGCTTTGATCCACGCAGTGACCGTCCATCCGTTGGATCCCGGCGTAAAATCAGCGTCGTAGGCCCGGTCGAGATAATCGTCCACCCCATCGAAGGAGCGGGCGCTACCGATTTTCCCAGTCACCACCGTAGGACCATTGGTCACCGTGTACTCGTTGTTCCCTTTCGCATCGCCAGCCACCGTGCCGCTGGTCTCATCCAGTCTGAAGTAGCTGACGAGGTTGGTCGCCAGCGCCCCGCTCGTATCCGGCTTGAAGCCCGGCACCGAGGTGACGGCGGTGTCCTGGACCCCCCCATCCGGGAACTTGAAGCCCCCGCTGATGGACTCCACGGTGCCCGCCACCGAGAGCTTCTGGGCCGGGCTGGCGGTGCCGATCCCGACGTTGCCGTCGTTGCGGGCGTAGAGGAGGCTGGTGGCCGTGGAGTTGACGACGTGCAGGGCCGGCGCCGTGGTATCCGCCGTGGCCCCCTTGAGGTAGGTGTTGTGGGCAATGATTCCGCCGAAGATCCGGCGGGGTGAAGGGTGTAGGCTGAAGGGTGAAGGGGCAGTCCCCTTGACCCTCGACCCTGGACCCTGGACCGGCTCGTCGATCCAGTGGCCCGCCACAAAGTTATGCGTCCCGTCCACCTCGATGTCGTAGACCGGCTCCCGACCGACGGCCTCAAGCGAGACGATCGCTTCCCACCCCGCCTCAGCGTTGACAGCGGCGGGCTGTGGGGGTATGCTGTGCGTGAGATGAGCAGACCCATTGAGTGGCGCAACTACATCCGTGTAGATCCCCGTATCTGCCATGGCAAGCCGACCTTCAAGGACACGCGCATCATGGTCGCGACGATCCTCGAATTCCTCGAAGCCGGCGAGACCTATAAGGGCATCAAAGCCGGCTACCCCACCATTCGCCCCCAGCATCTGCAGGCGGCGATCCAATTCGCCCGCGAAACGATCCAGAGCGGTCGCGTCGTCACCTTCCAGACCGCCCGGCATGCGGTTGCTCGTTGACGAAGACGTGGATGTCCGGCTCATCGGGGTGCTTCGCCGATGGGGCCATGATGCCAGGCGTGTCCCGTCCGGTACCCAGAATGGTGCGGTCATCCGGCTCGCCCGGGAAGAAGGCCGAATCCTCATCAGCCGCGATGCCGACTTCACGGACGAAGGACGATATCCGCCGTCCCGTTCCGCTGGCATCATCCATGTGGACATCCACCCGCCGCGCTTACCGCCCATTGCCTCTGCCCTGAAGGCGTTACTGGCGGTCACCCCGGAAGCGGAGTTCGCGGGGAGGCTGTTCGTCATCGATGAGACGGGGTACAGCGACTTTTCCTCACCGTAAGGGAACGTCGCCACCCGAATCATCTCACCCACGCTAAGTTCAACGACCTTCCGCCACCCTCTCGCGGTCAGATACGGATGGTTCCCGGTCGTCCGGATCGTGCGGCCTGATTCCGTGGTAAGTCGAAACACCGGCTGCACGCCCATGTCGAGGAGCCCGTTGATCCGGTGCGGTTCCAGCTGGCCGGTTTCCTCGTTCAGGGACAGGACGTAGTCGCCGGGCTGCACCTCGGCGATGGGGACATACTCAATCTGGCTGGGAGGTAGGGGCTGGGAGCTGGGGGCTCCGACTTCGCCGCCGGCTTTGACAGTGCTCTCGACGTGTGATAGAGTGAAATTGTGATGCTGCTCGTTGATCAGTCGTGTCGAGAGTTCATTGCGAGGAACATCGCCGATCTGGGCAAGGCGATCCTTACGGTTGGGTTTGCCAGCTACTTTTTTGAGAGGTTGCCGGTCATCCTGCGGGTGGGTTTTGTCCTGCTGGGATGCGTGTTTCTTGTGGTCAGCGTCATCATCTATGCGTGGAAGGGAGGACACCGATGATTGCCATTGTGGGAGCCCTGGCCTTTCTTGCCTTCGTGTTGATTCTGCTGTATGTCGATGATCGCCGGCAGAAGAAACACGCCCATTGATTCCCCCTCCTCCGCGGTTGCCCCCAGCCCCTCGCTCCCAGCTCCTAGCCTGTGCTGATCTTATCACCGGCAGCAGCGTGTCTCCCGTCACGCACTGACCCTCGACGTGGAGCTTCTGGGCTGGGGTGGCGGTGCCGATGCCGACCTGCCCCGAGGAGTCCACGACGACGAGGGGCGTTGCCGCTGCATTCTTTTTCACCTGGAGGAGATTCGCCGTCTGCGTCGCAGAATTCCCTTCAATGATGGCAGGGATGGTCGCATCGGCGCCGGCTTTGACTTCCAATGCTGCCCCAGGCCCCGCCGTCCCGATCCCCACATTCCCGCCGGTGATCTCCAGCTCGTTGTTCGTGTCATCGAAGGTGAGCAGCGGCCCGGCCGCTTGGCCGATCGTGCCCGCGTTGGGGATGACGAGGTTGCCGGTGAGGGTGCCCCCGGCCAGCGGGAGGTAGTTGGCGGCGGTGATCGTATCGGCGACCTCGGCATCCGGCAGGGGGGTGGTTAGATCCAGGGTGTTGGCGATCACGTCGCCTTCGGCATCCACGCTGAAGGTGGTGGTGCCGGCGCCGGTGGCTTGCAGGTCCAGGAGCTTCGTATCGGCAACCGGCGCACTCGCGGGCTTGATCTTGATCGGGGAGGCAGTCGTGGCGGTGAAGGTGTTGGTGCTGGTGGTGAGGACGTCCCCGCTGCCGCCCCCGACCGCGCCCCAACTGGTGCCGTTGTAGACGTTGTAGGCATTGGTGGTGGTGTTGTAGAGCAAGAGGCCCGCGGCGGGGGAGGTAATCGCATCCCGCTGGGTGGTCGTCAGCCGGGGGGCGAGGAGGCCCTTGGTGGTGGAGGTGAGATCGAGGAGCGCGGTGGCGGCCGGGCTGGTCGTGCCGATCCCCACCGCATCGCTGCCGGTGCTCAGGCGCACGATGGTCCCGTCATCCGTCCAACCCCCGATCGCCGTGCTGGTGCGGTAGGCGTTGCCCGCCCCCGCGTTGTAGAGGTCGGTGATCTCCGCCGCGGTGAGGGCCTTGGACCAGATGCCGACTTCGTCGAGGGTACCGTTGAAATAGTAGGAGTTCCCTGCTTTGTCATCCCACGACCCGATCCGGACGGTCGGGGTACTCTCAATCGTAAACGAGAAGGTCCGTGAGGCAACTTGAGTCCCGTTAAGATAGACGATTTCTTGGGTCCCGTTGGACACATAGACGATGTGGTTCCAGCCTGCCGGGAAATCGACCCCAGTGTTCCAGTCGTTGGCACCACCCCAGTGGTTGATCCAGATACGATTCCCCGCCCCACCAAACGTTGAAGAACCGGCCTCACAGAGACTTAGATGCGTGTTAGCTGTCGCCGCCGCTCCCATCCCAACGATACACCGAGCGCCCGAGGTCCCGCTCGAGTTCATCCACCCGGCAAGAGTGATCACAGGACTGGTGCCTGTAGGAATGCCGGTGCTTGATAAACTCACATATTGACTCGTCCCATCGAAGGAGCGGGCCTTGCCGAGTTTGCCGGTGACGATCGTGGGGCCATTGATCGCCGCACCATCCTTAAAGCGGGCGGCATCCCCCACCAGGGAACCGCTCGTCTCATCCATCTTCCAGTAGGCCGTCAGGCCGTTCGCCAGGGTGCCCCCCGCATCCAGGCTGAAGCCGCTGCTCGTGCTGACGGCGGTACTCTGCGAGGAGCCATCCGGAAACAGGAGGCCGCCGCTGGTGGCGACAAGACCCCGGCCAGCGGTCATCGCGCTGCCCGTCGTCTTCGCGTAGACCCCCGGAGAGGACGCCTGTTCGAGTTGGACCCCCCAGAGGAGGATCGTGGTGGCGGCCGCGCCGGTGTTCTTGAGGGTGGCGGTGACGGTCGTGGGGCTCGTCCCTGCACCGGCTGACTTCGCGACACTGAAGCGCTGCCAGGAGGCGGTCAAGGTGAGGGCCTGGGTGTCGGTGGTGGCCCCGGTGCCGTTGGTGGTGAGTTCGAGCTGGGCGGTGGTGGAGGTGCCCGCTTTCGCCCAGCCTGAGAGGGTGTAGGGCAGGGTCACGGTCGTGGTGACGATCTGCGCGAGGGTGCCGTTGGCCGCGGCCCCGTTCTTCATCGTCACCGCGCTGGTGGCGACCCCGGTGGGACCCGTCGCATCCAACGCCACCGGCGTCGTCGCATCCAACCCCGTCCGGGTCCAACTCCCCGTCTGCGTCAACTCCTCGCTGTACTTCAAGAGGTTCTCGTAGCGTCCGATCCCCCCATACGGCGTATTCACATTGCCATCGACCCGCAGGTCCGTCATGACCTGGAAGTCCCTTGCCAACACGGGCGTCGCATGCACCGCGAATACCCCGAGCAGCATCATGATCACGCCTCCGAGCGGGAATCTTGACATTCCGCTGACGCCCACGTAGACTACGGATGGAGGCGAAGAGTGATGACCCGCAAGATCTCGAAGAACGCCAGGCAAGCCATGAAACATCTGAAGAAGCTTCGTCAACTTGTCGCGCAACGACCTTCCCCGTTTGCCGGCATGACAAAAGATGAGGTGATTGAGGAACTGCGCAAGACGCGTGAGAAACTCTGGGAGCAGAAGCTTGGAATTCGTGTGTGATTCGAACGTATACATCTTCGCGTTTGGCATCGCCAAACATCCCGGCTGTGCCCGTCTGCTCAAGACGTGTGTTGAGTATCCCAAAGCCCACCGAATGCGGATCTGTCGCACAATCGTCGAAGAAGTCCGAGACAACCTGACCACCCAAGAGTTCCGTGAATTCATCGGATTGCTCAACAGCGTCACGAGCATCGATGAAGACTTCTTTGTTCCGTTTGAGCTCGGCTCAAAATACGAATGGAAAGGCCTGAAACCTGCTGATGCGTTCATTGCGGCGTACACCGAGTGGGTAGGAGCCGCGCTGCTCGTATCAGAAAATCGCCACTTCCTCTCTCGGCGCTCTGACCTGCCGTTTAAGGTGCTGTCGGCTGAGCAGTGTCTCACGCGCATCTCGCTCACTCCGTAGCGTAGCAGACGCTCCGTCCACCCGTCGCTCATTTGTTGATCCTCACCATCTCCAGGCCATCGACATAGATGCTCACGCGGTCATTCGCCGCATCGTGGACGAGGTAGCTGTTCGACGCATCGCCGGTGTCGTTCGAATCGAGGATGATCTTCTGAGCGGTCTGGAGCGCCACGTCCCCGCCCGCGATGTCCAGCTTCGCCCCCGGACTTGCCGTCCCGATGCCGATGTTGCCGGTCGAATTCTTCATCAGAATCCTGTCCACCCCACCTGAATCTCGAATCGCGACATCGCCGCCGGGCTGGATGAGGAGGCGCTTGTCGGCCGAGACCTTCGTGAAGACGGCGTCGGTCTGCATGTAGAGGATCTCGTACGTCCCATCACCGTTGAGCCGGAGGTGTCCGCCAACCTCCAGCTTCTGGTTCGGGCTGGCGGTGCCGATCCCGACGTTGCCGCCGCTGATCTCCAGCTCGTTGGCGGCGTCATCGAAGGTGAGCAGGGGGCCTGCGGCCTGGCCGATGGTGCCCGCGTTGGGAATGACGAGGTTGCCGGTGAGGGTGCCGCCGGCCAACGGGAGGTAGTTGGACGCCGTG
>JAUYPJ010000029.1 GCA_030697665.1 Candidatus Omnitrophota bacterium | reverse complement strand
CTCTACAACACCACCACCAACGCCTACAACGTCTACAACGGCACCAGTTGGGGCGCGGTCGGCGGCGGCTCCGGCGATGTCCTCACCACCAGCACCAACACCTTCACCGCGACGACCGCCAGCCCGATCCTGCTGAAACCTTCCAGCGCCCCCACCGCCAACACGAAGCTCCTCGACCTGCAGGCGACCGGGGCGGGGACGACCCTCTTCAGCGTAGATGCCGAGGGGGATGTCCTGGCGAATAGCCTGGATCTGACCACCCCCCTGCCGGATGCCGAGGTCGCGGATACGATCACCGCCGCCAACTACCTGCCGCTGGCGGGCGGAACCATGACTGGCAACCTCGTCATCCCCAACGCCGGCACCCTTGGCCAGGCCGCCGGTCCCCTGCTCACCTTCGATGACACCAACAACGAGCTGGAGATCAGCGGGGGGAATGTGGGGATCGGGACGACGGCTCCGGCCCAGAAACTGGAGATTGGCAGTGGCAACCTCATCCTCGATCGGGTGGCGAACGATACCACCACGTCGTACTACATCGGCACGGGCGGGACGACCGGGGCCATTACGGTCGGCGCATCCGGAGGGGCGCAGATTGAGTTTCAGAACGTGGATACAGCAGGCGCAGGAAACGCCTCCAGCCAGGCCCTCCACTTCATCACGCACTCCTCCGGCGTGGATCATGCCCGCCGCATGACCATCGACAAGACCGGCAACGTCGGGATCGGGACGGCCACCCCAGGCCAGAAGCTCACCGTGGCCGGCACCATCGAATCGACCAGCGGGGGCCTCAAGTTCCCAGATGGCACGACCCAGACAACGGCAGCCGTAGGACCCAGTGGCTGGACCGATGACGGGGCGACCGTCCGCCTCACCACTGTCACCGATCTCCTTGGGGTTGGGACCACCAGCCCGGCCGGCAAGCTCCACGTCGTGGGGCGCGATGATACGGCCGACACCGTCGCCTTCATGCCCGGGACGGACACCGCCACGGCAGGCACCCCTGACATGAAGGTCGGCATCGGGACGACCGCCCCCACCGGAGCCAAACTGCAAGTGGACGGGGGCGACCTGAAGCTGGCCACCGGCAGTGCGGCGACCGAGGTGGTCCAGCGCCGCCTCATCGGGGTCCCGAGTGGGACGACGTACGCGCTGGGCGCCTCCGGGGGCGCTGCGATCACCTTCGATCAGATTACCGGGCAGCATCAAGAGATCGCCTTTGAGACCCACTATGCCGGGGTGGGGCACGCCGAGCGGATGCGGATTGACAAAGCTGGCAACGTCGGGATCGGGACGGCGAGTCCGGCGGAGAAGCTTCATGTGGAAAAAGGAGCCACTGCGGGTTACGTATTTCTTGGCGGCGTAAGCGGTGGGCAGCAGGTCGGGCTCTATGCCGATGGGAATGCCGGCTATCTAGGCACCAAGTCCAATCACCCCCTCTGGTTTTTTACCAACAACGGTTCCGCGCAAATGGCCCTCACGACGGCTGGCAACGTCGGGATCGGGACGGCGAGTCCCACCTATCACCTCGATCTCCTCACCCCCGCCATCACCGGGGCCGAGAAGGTCTTGCGGCTGTCCGCCAGCGATGCCACCACGACGGACTTCTTCACCATTGAGAACGGGACGACGGTGGCCGGCCGGTTTGTCCCGACGCTGACAGCGCGCACCACGGCCGCCGCCAGTGCCACCCTGCAACTGATTGCGGAGACCAATACGACGCAGGATACCGGCGCGAACGCCCTCATGAACTTCTTTGCCTACCGCAACGACAGCGGGGTCGCCTCGGATGTCGCCACCCGCCCGCTCTACCAGTGGTGGGACAGCGACACCGCCCTCATGACGATGGACAAAGCCGGCAACGTCGGGATCGGGACGGCGAGTCCGACGGCGACGCTCAGCTTGGGCGGGGTGGCGGCTGATCCGAGCAGCCCAGGAAACGGGAGCATCTGGTATAGCTCGGCCGAGGAGCGGTTCAAGGTCCGCATGGGCGGCCTCTCCGCCCAGTTGGCGCCGCTGGATTTCGAGGACTGGTTCACGTGGTTTGACGAGTTTACCGGCAGCACGATCCAAGCCGCGTGGGCCATGCTGGGCGGCAACACCTGGACGCAGCTCTCCCCCACCGGCGGGCCGCCTGCGGTCAGAGAGGATGCCTCCGCCGTCTTCGATGGCGCCACCAAGAAGATGTACGTGTTCGGCGGGTTGAGCGGCGCCACCTACCTCAACGACCTGTGGGTCTACGAGGCGACCGCCAACACCTGGACCTCGCTCAGTCCTACCGGGGCGCCTGCCGCACGAAGTGTTCACTCCGCCGTCTTCGATGGCGCGACCAAGAAGATGTACGTCTTCGGGGGATGGAACGGCACCACCCGTTTCAACGACCTGTGGGTCTACGATGCGACCGCCAACACCTGGACGCAACTGACTCCCACCGGGCCGCCATCTGGAAGATCTGACCACACCGCGGTGTACGATGCGACGGCCAAGAAGATGTATCTGTTTGGTGGGACCACGAACGGGGGTTCCAGCGGTTCGCTCAGTGACCTCTGGATCTATGACGTGGCCGCCATCACTTGGACGCAACTCTCCCCCACCGGTGGGCCACCCGGAGCAAGAGGTCAGCACTCCGCGGCGTTCGACTCAGCGACTAAGAAGATGTACATCTTCGGCGGATGGAACGTTACTGCGCTCAACAACCTGTGGGTCTATGACGTGGCCGCCAACACCTGGACGTCCCTGACGCCGACCGGCGGGCCGTCCGTCGGCAGGGCTGGCCCCACCGCGGTGTACGATTCGACGACCAAGAAGATGCACGTGTTCGGCGGGTATGACGGCACCAACGCCCTCAGCGACCTGTGGGTCTACGAGGCGACCGCCAACACCTGGACGCAACTGACTCCCACCGGGCCGCCGGGAGTCAGGTGGACGCATGCCGCGGTGTTCGATGAGATCTCCAAGATGTACGTGTTCAGCGGGTGGAGCGGGAGCGCCGATCTCAACGACCTGTGGGTCTACGACGTCTCAGCGGCGGGGTTGGTCGACAACGGCCTCCATGGCCTGTTGCAGCAATCCAGCGTGGGGGCCGCCGGTACGGACAGCGGCGTCGTGTTGGCGCGGACGGCGACCTCCACCTCGATCGACATGAGCAAAGATCCCGAGCTCATGGCGCGCCTGAAGAAGACGACCTCCTCGACCGGGGTGCGGATCGTCGTCGGCTTCGTGGACACGAACGATGGGGGGACGCTGGACGACCTCAGCGGGACGATCACGGGCAATGGCGTGTACTACCTCTACGACCCGGCCAATACGACAAGCTGCGGCGGGGGCACGACCTGGCGCGCCGTCACCCGGACCGCCGGCACCGGTACCGTCACCTGCACGGATACGACGGTCACGGTCACCACCGACACGTTCAATAACCTCCGTCTCCTCGACCTGGGGACGACGGTGAAGTTCTTCGTCGATGGCACCGAGCGGACCAGCGGGGGCATCACGACCAACATCCCCACCGCCGCCCTGCGGCCGGTCCTGCTCATGGAAACGACCGACACCACGCCCGATGCGATCCAAGTCGATTACGTCTCCCTCCGCGCCAAGCGCTGAGCCGCGTTTCGGGCCAGACCCCCACGCGCAAAAGGTGGCGAGCTAGTCGCGCCCCTAGTTCTCTGGTATACTCAGCGTATGAAGGAGATCCGATTTCACCCGCACGCCCTGTACAAGATGAGCGAACGGGAGATCTCCGCAGACGACGTGATCGAGGCGCTCCAGCATCCGGATGAGATGGTTCCAGCCAAGCATGGTCGGCTTTGCGCACTCAAGAGGCGGGGCGACTACTGGCTCAAGGTCATTGTCGAAGAAGGGCAACGCCAGGCGCTGGTGATCACCACCTACGTGACCCGGAGGAGGTAGCATCCCATGGCCCGCGTCCGGTATTGGAAAGACATCGACGTGCTCGATATCGTCTTGAAGAAGGGTCCCTACAAATTCAGCGAGCCAATCGCTGAGGATGTCGTGCTGGATCTTTCCCAGTCCGGGGAGATCCTCTCCATCGAGATCCACCAGGCCACCAAGCGACTGGCCAAACCCCTCGCTCAACAGTTGGCCCATCGGTACCTCGTGACCCGATGAGGTTTCGCCGAGGCACGTAGGAAGCCCCGTTCTTTCGGCCTCACAGCCGGTCCTGCTCCTCGAGCTGACCGAATCCCACCCCGACGCCCTGCAGGCCGACCTCGTCTCCCTCCGCGCCACGCGCTCACCTTCTCCACCGACAGTTCGTGGTATACTACCTCTATATCTCTCTCCACGGTGGTGAGGAGGGGCGGCGAGGGGACGATGGACGTGGATCGGCTGTTCCGGGCGATGGTGGAGCAGGAGGCGTCCGACCTGTTCCTCAAAGTCGGCAATCGCCCCTTCCTGCGGATCTCCGGCAAGCTCATTCCGGTCGGCGAGGAACCACTCTCCAAGGAGCAGATCGTGACGCTGGCCTCCGAGCTGATGGGCGCCGAGCGCCGGCAGCTCTTCTACGCGGAGCGGGAGCTGAATTTCGCATTTGAGCGCTCCGGCATCGGGCGCTTCCGCGCGAACGTGCTGTGGCAGCGGGGCGCCATGGCGCTCGTGATCCGCAGGATCCAGCGCGCCATCCCGACCTTTACCGAGCTGAGTCTGCCCGGTGAGGTGCTCACCAAGCTGACGGGTGAGCAGTACGGCCTGGTGCTCATCACCGGCTCGACGGGCAGCGGCAAATCGACGACGGTCGCGTCCATGCTGGACTCCCTGAACCACACCAGCGCCAAGCACATCGTGACGCTGGAAGATCCCATCGAGTTCCAGTTCGAGGAGCAGCAGGCCATCATCAACCAGCGGGAGGTGGGGGTCGATACCCGCTCCTTCAGCGAGGGGCTGCGCAACGTCCTGCGCCAGAGCCCGGACGTGCTGTTCCTCAGCGACATCCGCAACCGCGAGACGATGGAGTCGTCGCTGCTGGCCGCCGAGGCGGGCCAGCTCGTGCTGAGCTGCCTGCACACGAACAACGTGGTCACGACGGTCGAGCGGATGGTGTCCCTGTTTTCCCCCTACCAGCACGAGATGATCCGGTTGCGGCTGTCGCTCGCGCTGCGCGGGATCATCTCGCTGCGCCTGTTGCCGCGCAGCGACGGCGCCGGCCGAGTGCCCGCCTGCGAGATCCTCGTCTCGACCCCGACGGTGCGCGAGCTGATCCGCGAGGGCCGGACGGAACAGCTCCCCGCCGCGCTCCACGACGGCGCCATGTACGGCATGCAGACCTTCACGCAGGCGCTCTACCGGCTCTACACCCAGGGGGAGGTGGACCTGGAGGACGCCCTGCGTTTTGCCGACAGCCCTGAGGAGCTCCAGTTGGCCGTCCGGGAGATCCGTTCGACTCGCGATGTCCAGTCCTAGCGCGTCTTTCCCCGCCCGCCCGCAGGCGGCGCCGCCCGGCGACGGCGCGTCCGCGTCCTTGCCGGAGGCCGCCTCGCTGCCGGCTTCCGCGGTCCTCACCGATGTCCGCGCGTTGTTCCAGTTGGCGTTCGACCGGCACGCCTCTGACATCCACCTGACGGAGCACACCCCGCCGATGGTGCGCATCGACGGCCACCTTGAGCCGACGGAGCTGGCGCCGCTCACCCGGGCCGACACCAAGCGGCTGATCTACAGCCTCCTGACCGACCGCCACAAGGCCCAGTTCGAGCGGGAGCTGGAGCTGGACATCTCGATCGAGGTGCAGGGGTTGGGGCGCTTCCGCGTCAACGTCCACATGCAGCGGGGCAGCGTGGAGGCGGCGTTCCGGCTGGTGCCGTCGCACATCCGTTCGCTGCAGGAGCTGGGGCTGCCGCCCATCGTCGCGGAGCTGGCCCGCAAGCCCAACGGCCTGGTGCTGGTGACCGGCCCGACCGGGATGGGCAAGACGACGACGCTGACGGCGATGGTCGACCAGATCAACCACGAGCAGCGCTACCACATCATCGTCATCGAGGATCCCATCGAGTACGTTCACTGCAACCACCGCTCCATCATCAAGCAGCGGGAGGTCTACTCGGACACGAAGTCGTTCGCCAACGCGCTGGTGCGCGCCCTGCGCCAGGACCCCAACGTCATCGTCGTGGGGGAGATGCGCGACCTGGAGACGATTGCCACCACCCTGACCGCCGCGGAAACCGGGCACCTGGTCCTGGCGACGCTGCACACGCCGGATGCCGCCCAGACCATCGACCGCATCCTCGACGTGTTTCCCTCCCACCGCCAGGAAGAGGTCAAGGTGCAGTTGGCCGATTGTCTCCAGGGGGTGATCTCGCAGCGGCTGCTGCCGCGCATCGACCGGCCCGGCCGCGTGCTGGCCTACGAGGTGATGGTGGGCACCCCGGCCGTGCGCAACCTGATCCGGGAGCACGCGACGGAGCAGATTCCCACCACGCTGCAAACCGGCGCCCAGTACGGCATGTGCACGATGGACGCCTGCATCAAGGGGCTGTACGACCGCCAGATCATCGCCTCCGAGACCGCCCTCAGCTACATGAAGCACTCTGGCGAGTTCCACCTGCTCGGACAACAGGATGCCTCCCACAAGAAGCGCAACCCATGAATCGGCTTGACCTTACACGAAGCGTGTGGTACAACCACAGCGCGTGCTGGCAGACGAGGACACCTGGCGCTATCGTCTAGCCCGGCTCAGGACGCTTGGTTCTCAGCCAAGAAACCCGGGTTCAAATCCCGGTAGCGCTGTTTTTGAAGGAACCAAATCCCGGTAGCGCTGTTTTTAGAGCGGTGAACAAAGGAGGCGTGATGCAGAAGCCGTACCGCGTGTTGCGGGTGGCCCGGTGGGTGCTGTTAGGGCTCGCGTATCTCTCAGGGACGATCAGCTTCATCTTCGCCGGCTTCGGCGCGCTCATTGTCGGAGGCGAGCCGGTGGCGATTTTCGTCAACGGGCCGGCTATTCCAGCCCGTCTGCTGGGGTTGTGGAACATCCTCGTGGGAGCACCGTTGACCTTTTTGTTCTTCTACGTTCCCAGCGCGGTGATCCGGCTCTTGCTGGAGCTTCGTGAGCAGGGGTCCGCGCCGCGCGGATGAACCCCGTGCCATGCGAGAGGCTCAGCAGTCCCAGGGCATCGAGCGGTTCAAGACGGCGCTGAAGGCGGAGCTGCTGAGCTTCCTTGAGCGAGACGCTTCGGCTGCGGGGCAGGGCCGGCCGGACCGCCAGCCCCTTGAGGCTGAGGGACGACGGCTTGCTCAGCGGCTCGTGGCCGAGTCCCCAGGACTCGGCCTCGGGACGCGCGAGCTGGAGGAGATGGTCCATGACCTGCTGGACGACGTCGTCGGCCTTGGGCCGATCGACCCGCTGGTGGCCGATCCCACCATCACGGAGATCATGGTCAACGGGCCGCGATCGATCTACGTCGAGCGGGGAGGGGTCTTGCACCGCGTCGACGGGCGCTTCCGTGACCCGCACCACCTGATGACGGTGATTGAGCGTCTCCTCAACCCCATCGGGGTGTCCGTGAACGAGACGGACCCGATCTGCGACGCCACGCTGCAAGACGGCTCCCGCATCAACGTGATCCTTCCCCCCTTGGTGGTCAACGGTCCGGTGGTGACCATCCGTCGAGCGCTCCCCGCCTGGGCGATGGCCGAGTACATCGCCACCGGCGCCTTGAGCCGGCAGGCGGCGGAATGGCTGGCCGCCTGCGTGAGCGCGCGCGTGAACGTCATCCTCTCCGGCGGGACGTCGACGGGGAAGACGACCCTCGTGAGCCTGTTGTCAGAGGCCATTCCCTCCACCGAGCGGATCGTCACCATCGAAAACAGCCCGGAGCTGCGGCTGCCCAACCGGGAGCACTGGATTCAGTTGGTGGCCAAGACGCCCAACCTGGAGGGCCGCGGCGAGATCTCCCTGCGGACCCTGGTGCGCAACGCCTTGCGCATGCGCCCGGATCGCATCATCCTGGGGGAGGCGCGAGGGGGGGAAGCCCTGGATGTCGTCCAGGCGATGCACACCGGCCACGAAGGCGTGATCACCGTGTTGCACGCGAACTCCCCGCAGGCGGCGCTGGAGCGCCTGGAGACGCTGATGCTGATGAGCGGCCTGGACCTTCCGCCCCAGGCCTGTCAAGCGCAGATCAGCAGCGCCGTCGATCTCATCGTCCACCTCGCTCGCTATACGGATGGGAGCCGCCGGGTGGCCTCGATCGCGCAGGTCATGGGTAGCTCCGGTTCAGGGTTCCAGCTTGAAGAGCTTTTTCGGTTTGAGGCCCGCGGGTTCCGGGCGGATGGGAGGCTGGAGGGCGAGTTGCGCTATACCGGAGCGCGCCCAAAGTTCCTGCAGAAATTCCACGTCAACAATGTGCCCGTTCCGGCGTGGATCTCAAGCGACACGCCACGCAGCCATAAGAGTCCATAGTCGATAGTCCATAGTCCATAGTCGATAGTCCATAGACGAGGAGGTCATGGTGAACAGCCACGGTTACGCTGAAGGGCGCCACACGACATCTGCGGTGCTCGCAATCACGCTGGTCATACTGGTGGGCGCGGGGTGCGAGCGGTGGCCCTGGGAATCATCGACGGACTCATCGACGGGATCGGCGCCGGGCACGTCACAGCACTCGCCTACGTCCGCCGCCACCTCCTCCAGCCCCTTGCAACCGGCGGGGGCCGTCGTGCCTGATCACGAGCGGGTTGCCCTGGTCAATCAGGCGGCGATCTCCACGACGGACGTCGAGCTGGCCACCCTCGAGCTGAAGCGGTTCGTCCAGGCCTCCGGGCAGAGCTGGAGTCCGTTGCCGGCGCAGGACCTCTCGGATCAGCTGGATCTGGGCGATGTGGCGAGGAATCTCGAGGAGTCCGAGTTGAAGGCGCAGGATGCGCGCGCCCGCGGCTTGGATCGGAAGACCGAGACCCATCGCCGCTTCGCTTATCTGGAGCGGGGCTTCTACGCCCAGGAATGGGATCGGTGGCAGCGGGAGCAGGCGGCTCCCACGGAAGAAGCGGTCCACCAGTTCTATGAGCAGAACAAGACCGGCTTCCTGGATCCTGAGCGCATTCAGGTGCGGCAGATCGTGACCGAGACGCGCGAGCAGGCCGAGGCGATCCGCTCCCGCGTGGTGCAGGGCGAGGGATTTGCGCAACTGGCCCGCGAGGTGTCCGTGGGGGCGGGCAAGGAGCAAGGCGGAGACATCGGCTGGCATCTGCGGGCGATCGACAAAGAGCGGCTACGCCTCATCGGGGCCGCGCCCACCGAGGAGGTGTTCTTCCCTCAACTGGAGCCGGTCGCATTCGCCCTGGAGGAGCAGGGGCAGGCCAGCCAGCCGGTCAAGGGCCCTGACGGACGCTTCTACGTGGTGCAGCTTGAAGAGCGCAAGCCCGCCAGGCAACAGACCGAGCTTGAAGTGCACGACACCATCAAGGAGCTCTTGACCCTCCAGGGGATGCAGCAACAACTGGACGGCTTGCGGGCAAAGGCGAAGGTCGAGCAATTCCCTGAGCGGTTGAGCGAGGTGCAGCAGTGACCTCACGCCTGGGCTCCACGTGACACGGCGTCGCGGCGCCACATGACGAGGACACGATGAGACCGGAGCACCTCAAGCGGCTCATCCCGCTCGCCTTCGCGCTGGTCATGGGAGCGTTGGCGGTGGGGTTGGCCAACCGGTGGGTGACCCAGCAGCGTCGTCAACTGGATGTGGAGCGTCAGAAGATGATGGCCGCCTACCGCCCCCCCATCGATGTGGTGGTCGCGTCAAAGGACATCCCGGAGCACACCACTCTCGAACCGTCGTTTCTGAAGATGGCCGCCATCCCCGAGAATTTCGCGCAGCCGTACGCCGTCAGGCGCGCCGGCGATCTGGTGGGAAAGGTGACCGTGGCGCCCATCGCGAACGGCGAGCAGGTCTTGTCGAACAAGGTGCGGCGCCGTGAGGAGGCCCCTGCGGTTTCCACGCTCTCCGGTCTCACGCCGAAGGGCAAGCGCGCGGTTACCATCATCGTCGATACGATTACCGGGGTGGGCGGGTTCGTCCGGCCGGGCGATCTGGTGGACATCCTGTGGACGCTGGGCCTCCCTCAGGCCGGGCAGAAGGAGCCCCAGGTGGTGACCTTGACCGTCTTCCAGGACGTGCCGGTGCTTGCGGTGGGGGGAGACACGGAGAGCCCCTCCGCCGCCAGGTCGGCGGCGAAGTCGGCGAAGTCCGGCGCGGCGGAGAGCGCCCAGTACCTGGTGACGCTCGCGCTGCCGCCTCAGGAGATTTCGTTTTTGCTCTTCGCCCGCGAGCAAGGGCGCATCCAGTTGAGCCTCCGGCCAAAGGCTGAGGGCGGCACGCAGCCGGTGACGCCGGCCAACATCAACACGCTGCTGGAGATGCAGTTGGGGATCAAGCCGATGGCCGACGCCCCGCCTCCTGTCAAGCCCACCCGGCAGGTCGAAGTGTATAAGGGGCTCACGCGGGACGTCGTGTCGCTTCCCGAGCAAGAAGAATGAGTGGAAGCCGGCACCCATTCCTCATCGGGGTGGCCGTGTCGGCGCTCCTCAGCTTCCCACCGGGTGTGGCGCGGGCGCAGGAGGCGGCCGAGCCCGTCCCCGAGGCGCCCTCCGTGATCTCACTTGAGCCGGGGGAGATCTCCAGCGTTGCGGTGGATGAGCTCGAACGGATCGCCGTCGGGGATCCGACGATCGCCGACCTCACGATCGTGTCGTCCGCCGAAGTGCTCGTGCAGGCCAAAAAGGCGGGCAAGACCAACGTCATCGTGTGGGACAGGCAGGGCCGGCATGTCTGGTGGGTGGAGGTGGTTAGCCGCGTCCCCCAGGCGGCGGAGACTCAGCTCCGTGAGCTCCTGGCCCGATTGACGCTGCCATCCGTCAGCGTCCATCGGGAGAACAACAAGCTCTTCCTCACGGGAGAGGTGCCAAACCAGGAGGAGATGGATCGCGTGGAGCAGATGCTCCCCGCCTTTCCCGGCGCGGTCAACCTCCTCCGCGTGGCCCCGACGCCCCCCGCATCCGCGGCGCCCCCGCCGCCCTTGGTCAAGCTAGGCGTTCAGGTGATTGAGATCAGCCGGACGGATTTAGAGAAATTGGGGGTCAAGTGGTCGGAGTCGATGGCCTTTACCAACCCCGAGGTCACGGATCTTACCACGAGCCGCCTCTTTCGCTTCGGCACATCGCTGACGCAGAGCAGCGTCTCGACGACCCTGGATGCGCTCGTGCGCAAGAATCGGGCGCGCGTCCTCTCAGAACCGACGCTGGTGACCGCCAGCGGCAAGCAGGCCTCCTCGTTCATCGGCTTGGAGATCCCCATTATGACCGCCTCGTCCTTCAGCACGACCACCTCGGCGGTCGGCACGAGCATCGAGTTTCGCAAGACCGGCGTGCTCCTGAAGATGACGCCGACCGTCCATCCCGGAGAGCAGCCTCGGAAGATCACGACGGTGATCGAGGCGGAAATCTCCGACAAGGACGATAGCGTAGCCCTCAACGTGCCGGTGGGATCGCAGACCGTGTCGGTTCCAGGCTTCAAGGTCCGCAAAACGGAGACCGAGGTGACGATGGTGTCGGGTGAGACCATCGTGATCGCCGGCTTGCTGGAATCCCAAGACACCCGGAACGTGGATCAGGTCCCGGCGTTGGGCAGCATGCCGCTGGTCGGCCGGCTGTTCCGTTCGCCAAAGGACGAGTCCACCGGGCGGGAGATCGTGATCGCCGTCACCCCCAAGCTGTTGGCCGAGTCCGTGGCGCAGGAGGAAGCCGTGGTCGACGCGGAGCCCCTCGCGCAGCCGGGACCCGTGCCGAGCGAGGGAACGGCCCAGACCACGGTGCAGGTGCTGCCCCCGACAGCGCCGCCCACCCTGCGGTATGCGATGCAGGTGCAAGACCGCATCGCCCAGTCGCTCCGCTACCCTGAGCGCGAGGGGGCCGGCGGCCTCGCCGGGCAGGTGAAGCTCAGGCTCCACCTGTTCCAGGACGGCACCGTCGCAGGCGCCATGGTGGTGGAGTCGTCAGGGATCGAGGCCTTCGATCAGGAAGCGCTCCGCGCCGCCGAAAGCCAATCCCCCTACCCTCCCTTCCCGCCGGAGTTGGCCCAGCCGGATCTCTGGCTGGAGCTCCCCGTCCACTTTCGTCCGTAAGTTTTTGTGATATACTTCTTACCATGCGGGGTCATCCATGAGGCGCACCGGTCACGTCCTGTCGGTCTTCAGCACCAAAGGCGGGGTGGGCAAGACGGTGCTGGCGACCAACCTGGCGGCCTCACTCCACCACCACTTCCACTGCAAGGTCGCCCTCCTGGAGCTTGCCCCTGTCCACATGGACGCCAAGCTCATGCTGGGGAGCTGCGGCGTCCACTGGGTGGATGCGCAGCCGAGTCCCGAGTCGCTGCCATCGCTCCTCTCCGGTCTATGCGGGTCGTTCGAGCACGTCCTCGTCGATGCCGGATCGGCGCTGAGTGCGCTGTCGCTCGCGGCCTTTGAGCATTCGCACCTCATCCTCATGGTGCTCACGCCGGACCTCCCGGCCATTCGCCACGCCACGCACGTGCTGCAGCAGTTCGAGTCGGCCCAGTTTCCGCTGCGGATGATCAAGGTGATGCTCAATCGCGCGGAGAGCCGCGGGAGCTTCAGGTCGGCGGAGGTCAGGGCCACGCTGCCGGTGGAGATCCTCGCCGAAATCCCCTCGGACGGCAGGACGGTCAGCCTCTCCATCAACCAGGGGCTCCCCTTCGTGCTGGCGGAGCCGAAGGCCAGGATCACGGCCCTGGTAAAGGCGTGCGCCCGCTCGATCGCCCAGGACTCCGGGATCTTCGTGGAGCATGTGACGATTGACCGGAGCCGGTTGCCCCTTTCGAGCGCCGCTGCGTGGCCGGGATCGGAATCCCGCGCAGCACCCCCGCCGCCTGCCGCGGTCGCCGATCCCATGCTGGCCCTCAAGCAGACGCTTCACACGCAGCTGGTGCAGGAGCTGGATCTGAAGCGGCTCGACCGGCAGGTGATGGATGATCCCGTGAAAGTCCAGGAGCTCAAGCGGAAGATCGAGCGAGTCATCCTGGATTTGATGGCCAAGGAGCAGGGCTTCCTCGTCGAGGCTGAGGCGAGAGCCCGGCTGGTCAAGGAGCTGATGGATGAGGTGATGGGGCTGGGACCGCTGGAAGACCTCGTCGCCTCGCCCGAGATCTCCGATATCCTGGTGAATGGCCCAGGCGCCATCTACGTGGAACGGCACGGGAAGCTCTTCCTCACCGACAAGACCTTCCGGTCGGACGAGCAGGTGTTGACCGTCATCGAACGGATCATCGCGCCGCTGGGCCGGCGTATCGACGAGTCGAACCCGATGGTCGACGCCCGCCTGCCGGATGGCTCGCGGGTCAACGCGATCATCCCGCCCCTGTCGATCTGTGGCCCCACGCTCTCCATCCGCAAGTTCAGCCGGGAGCGCTACACGATGGAGGATCTGATCCGGTTCGGCACCCTGACGCCCCCGATGGCCTCCTTCTTGCGGGCCTGCGTGACGGCCCGGAAGAACCTGATCGTCTCCGGGGGGACCGGGTCAGGGAAGACGACCCTGCTGAACGTCCTGTCCGCCTCCATCCCTGACGACGAGCGGATCATCACGATCGAGGATGCCGCCGAGCTGCAATTGCGCCAGCGGCACTGGGTGCCCCTGGAGGCCCGCCCACCCAACATCGAAGGCCGGGGACAGGTCACCATCCATCACCTGTTCCGGAATGTCCTGCGGATGCGCCCGGACCGCATCATCATCGGGGAGTGCCGGGGGGATGAGACGCTTGACATGCTCCAGGCCATGAACACCGGGCACGACGGCTCGTTGACGACCCTCCATGCGAACTCCCCGCAGGACGTCATCGCGCGCCTCGACTCGCTGGTGCTCATGAGCAACGTCGACCTGCCGGTGCGGGCGGTCCGCGAGCAGATCGCCTCCGCGATCGCCCTCATCGTGCACACCGCCCGGCTCTCCGACGGCTCGCGGAAGATCACGTGCATCACCGAGATCACCGGTCTCGATGCGCAGGCGGGCGTCACCTTTCAGGACCTCTTTGTCTTCCGGCAGCTCGGGGTGGGGCCGGGGGGAGAGGTCCGAGGAGCGTTTGTCCCGACGGGGGCCTCCCCCTCGTTCCGCGAGGAGCTCAAGGCCCGGGGGATTGCGCTCGAGGACGCGCAAGATCCCGTGACGTCTTCCATGTGATCCCACAATCTGCCGCACCCCGCCTGTGGGCGGGGTGTGCCATGACGAAGCGGATAGGTACGTGGAGGGTCTGGCACCGGGTCTGCCTTCGGCAGACCCAGCAACAGGTTGTGGGATGATGCCTCAGGTGCGCGTCACGAATGTGACGAGCCGGCGCGTGCTGGCGGATCGCGCGGAGCTGGCTCACGGAATGCTGAAGCGGCTGGTGGGGCTCCTCACCCGCGCCTCGCTCCAGGCGGGTGAAGCGCTCGTGTTGCCCCGCTGCAGCGCCATCCATACGTGCGGGATGCGATTTCCCATTGACGTGCTCTTCCTCAAGCAGGGCGTGGTGATCAAAGCGATCCGGCATCTGCGCCCCTGTCGGGTGGTCTGGATCCCTGGATCCGAGACGGTGGTGGAGCTTCCGGCGGGCATCCTGGCGAGAACCGACACGCACGCCGGAGCGCGGCTTGACATTGCCTGAGACGGCTCTTTCCTGTGACAGGCCTTGACAACTTCTGCGGGCTCAAGTAGACTTGCAATAGAGCACGACGCTATTTGACAAAAGCGCAGTGACGCTAGGCGCATTCTTCGAAAAGGCAAACTTCCCCGCCAACGTACTATGGCGGGGACCCCGCCATGCGAAAACGTGAAGGGCGGGGCACGGTAACGTGAGGGCGCAAAGCGACGAGTCCCCCTGCGTGCTTTCTTGCGAGAGCAGGGGGAAAGCCGGGCTGCCGAAAGAAGCAGACCGGCGTTTTTATGGGTGTAATGTTAAAGACATTTACAAATTATATTATATACAACTGTTGCTCTTTGGCATGAGGTTCTGGGAAGGTAAAAGAGCCGGTTGACAAACGCAAACCCATCGAAAGATGGGGACCCTTCTAAGCGTTCTAGGCTGGATTGTCGTCGTAGCCCGGAGCGGTAAGAGGGCCATGAGCGGGGCAAGGCTCATGGGCAAAACTACGGGCCCAGGAAAGAGGGGTGGCCGGGTTGCCGAAAAGGCAACCCGGCTTTTTTTGCAACCGCAGAGGACGCAGAGGGCAACCGCAGAGAACGCAGAACATGAACGCAGAGGACGCAGAACGTGACGAAAAACATGAGGTCCGCAGAGACCGCAGAGAAAAGGGTACCTCTGCGCTCTCTGCGAGCCTGGCGTGCATCAAGCGTTCAGCGTCTTCTGCGGTTGCACAGGTCACCGTTGAATACTTCATCCTGTTCGCCGTCGTGGCCCTGGTGACGGTCATTGGGATCACCAGCTTCGATGATGACATCAAGAACTCTCTGCAAGATTTTGTCAATGCAGCCGCTGCGAAGATTGCGCAATAACTTCGCTCCAGGCTCTAGGCTTAAGGCTCTAGGGGGGGGACAGAAGGTGGAAAGCAGACAGCAGAAAGCAGAAGATCCGGGTGGCTGCCTACTGCCTACTGCCT
>JAUYPJ010000028.1 GCA_030697665.1 Candidatus Omnitrophota bacterium | reverse complement strand
CATTTTTGGCCGAGCAGGGGTAGCTGGGGGCATCGCTGGGATAGTGAAACGCTGTATCAGCCGAATTCACCGTGTCGATCACCACCCCGCTGCCAGCCGGCGCCACAACGGTCAGCGACGTGCCTGCAGCCACACCGGTCTGATGAAAGATCTCGGTGAGAAGATTGGTCAGATTCAGGTCATCGCCCAGAGATTCGTTGTACGCAAGAAGGATAACGCCCTGGGCGTTCCCAACGTTGCCCGCGGCCTGGTGGGCGCTCTTGATGCCAGCAATTGCCGTCTCGATGGCAGCCTTGACCAATAGCGCGTCGTTCATATTGGCCTGCACACTCAAGATCTTGCATCCGCGGCAGACGCCGGCAATCCCCTGCGCTGTGGGGCTGTCCGTTTCCGCAGCGGCGATGCCAGCCATCGCGGTTGCGAGGAGGCCGCTGCCGGTCCCCGTCCCCACCTTCTTCGCATCGAGATCGGTGTGAGTGAAATCCACCCCATCACCGATGATCGCGATGATGACCGGCTCGGCGCTGGCGCCGTTGTAGGTCCCCTGGGACCCTGCGACGGCCACATTCTCCGCCTCGAAGGTGTGGGTCATGGTCCGGAGGTATTCTTGATTGCTGGTCCCAACTGGTTGTGCGTGGGTGTCGTTCGGATTCCCCACGGCCGCCAGCACAACGGGACTGACCCCTAGCACAACCGCCGCAACCACGATCGCCATCCACCGCGCGCAAGTCCTCATCGAAGATCCTCCCAAATATAGTGTTCCTGAGTGATTGGGCAAGGCTGGCAGGCGCCAACCCCGACAAGACCGATGACGAGTAAGGAACAGATGGAGGAGAGATCGTTAAGGATGGACAATATGGACAATAAAAATGGCGCCATTATTGTGTAATGACGCCTGATCTGAGGGCTTGCCTTCATTCGTCTCCTTCGGTAACCCCGCTGTCCTGCGCTCCTCGCAGGCTCGGAGGTTTTGCGACCCTACCTCACGGTAGGTGTGCCTTTCTCGGGAGTGCTACCCTGTCAACGAACCAACTAATTAACCATACCTGATCGTTTGCACGCGTGTCAAGGGCTCCCCTGACTGATGGGTGCTTGCGGGGTCGGCGCCATGTGGTATTGAAGCGTCACCTCACGTCCATCCCGTTGGATGGTGAAGTCCAGCGTCGGCGCGGCGTAGAAATCGCGCATCACCTCATCAATCTTGGTCGGGTCGAGCACCGGCTTGCCATTAATGGCCGTCACCAGGTCGCCCGCGCGCAGGCCCACCTTCGCCGCCCAGGGGGAGTCGGTGAGCCGGGCCACCCGCAGCCCCGCCTGATCACCCGTCACCTCCGGCACGACGTGACCTTGCGAGAGCATCTGCAGCGCGTTGCCCTGGAAGGTATCGAGCCCCGGTTGGCGGTCCGCGATCCGCGCCTCGTCAGAGAGCGCGGGAAGGGCTTTGGGGGTCCGCCCCTGGAATTTGGCAAGCAGCAAAGACACGCGCTCGCGGTGGAGTGTGGCAACGTCCCGGAGCGTCGGCCCCTCAAGCTCCAATCTGACGGAATCGGTATGGTCGATCGCAACCAAGAGGACCCAGGCGCGTTCAATGGTGGTCAGTTCCCATGAGCCGACACGTTCGCCGCGGCGCATGGTCGTTTGCGTCTGCCGCTCGATGTCCTCAAAGAGCGCCGTTGAGTTACTGGGATCATCAGCCGGCATGGTGCCCATGAGCTTGATGGCCGGCAGGGCTTCCGGGGCGGCCAATGCAAATGCCGGACTCACCGCGGAAGCCGCCCCCGCATCTGGAGCAGGTTGCGTGATGGGAAGTGTCGCGGATGCGGGTGCGTGGACCGCCATCCGCAAGGCGCCTCCATCGCGTCGGCCAAGCCAGTCGCCAGCCATCATGAGGCCAATCCCAGCGATCACCCCGAATCCTGCCACCCCGACAGTCATCCAGATCGTCTTGCCAATCGTCCGCATGGTCATCCTCCACATCGAACCAACAAAAAACGCCGCGTTGCCAAAGCCTGCGGGCCGCTTTGGAAACCCGGCGATACGCTCAGGTCTCGAACCCTGAGCGAAGTCGAATGGGTTCGGCAGCCCAACTGTCCTACCACTCCGCAGGACTTGTAGCTTTGCGCCCCCGCCTCACGACGGGTTTGCCTTTCTCGGATCCCTGTGACCTAGATTGTCACTTCAAGTTAACCTGAACCGCGCAATCCTTGTCAAGCCGCGCCCCCCTCAAAAATGGGGACGTTTCTATTTCTGGAGGGAAGAATATTAGCTAAAGAAGCGGCGGAAGATCACGGTGGCGTTATGACCCCCAAACCCAAGGGAGTTGGAGAGGGCAACGTCAACAGCGGCTTTGCGGGCAGTGTTGGGCACATAGTCCAGGTCGCATGCAGGATCCGGGTGCTCATAGTTGATGGTCGGCGGCATGACGCCGTGGACGATGGCCAGCACTGAAATCACCGCCTCCACCCCGCCGGCCCCCCCGATGAGGTGGCCGGTCATGGATTTCGTGGACGACACCGCCACGTGTTTGGCCGCCTCCTTGAAGGCCTTTTTGATCGCCAGCGTCTCGACTTTATCGTTCAGTTCCGTCGAGGTCCCGTGCGCGTTGATGTAGGTGACCTGCTCCGGCCGCAGGCCGGCATCCTCCAGCGCCCGGGCCATGGCGTGCGCCGCCCCCTCGCCCTGCTCATCCGGTGCGGTCATGTGGAACGCATCCGCCGTCATCGCGTAGCCGACCATCTCGGCGTAGATCCGCGCGCCGCGCTTTTTGGCATGCTCGGCTTCCTCTAATACCAGCACCCCGGCGCCCTCCCCCATGACGAAGCCGTCACGCTCCTTGTCAAACGGGCGCGAGGCCCGGGGCGGATCGCTGTTGCGCCGCGAAAGCGCCTGTAGCGCGCAGAAGCCGCCCACGGCCAGCGGCGTGATGCAGCTCTCCGTGCCGCCGCCGAGCATCACATCGGCGTCGCCGCGCTGGATCAGGCGAAACGCCTCCCCCACCCCGTGCGCGCCAGAGGCGCAGGCGGTCGTCGTGCAGCTATTGGGCCCCTTGAACCCCAGGCTGATCGCCGTCTGCCCAGCCCCCATGTTCGCGATGATCATGGGAATGAGAAACGGCGTGATCTTCTTGGGCCCCTTCTGCATGAGGGTCTGGTGCTGGTTCTCGATGAGCTGCATGCTGCCCATCCCGCAGCCGATGATGACCCCGCAGCGAAACGGATCCTCCTGCTCCACCCGGATCCCGGCATCCGCCACCGCCTGCTTGGACGCCGCCACGGCAAACTGCGTGAACCGCTCGGTCCGCTTGACCTCTTTGGGGCTCAGGTAAGCCAAGGGATCAAACCCCTTCACCTCGGCCGCGATCTGCGAATCAAGGCTGCTTGGATCAAACGCGCTGATGCGCCCGACCCCGCTGTGACCGGCTAGTAACGACGCCCACATCGCCGGCACGTCGTTGCCGACCGGCGTCACCGCCCCCAACCCTGTGACCACAACTCGCTTCATCGGTCTCCTTAAAAATACGAACGTCCCCGCTGCCTGCGGGGACGTCCTCACTGATCGAACGGATTGTTGGCCAGGCTATTTGGCGCCGGCGGTCTTGGAATCGATGTACTTGATGGAATCCCCGACGCTGGTCATCTTCTCGGCATCCTCATCGGGAATCTCGATCCCAAACTCTTCCTCCAGCGCCATGACGAGCTCCACCGTGTC
>JAUYPJ010000027.1 GCA_030697665.1 Candidatus Omnitrophota bacterium | reverse complement strand
CGCGAAAGGGGCTGACCGCCACCATCAATGCGCGTGGTGATGGCCTTTATGGGCAGTGGCGATGGGGACGACGATGTCGCTGATGCAGCAGGGGACCCACACGGCGAGCACAATGATGGCGAACACCGGGAAGATGTCTTGCACGTTGCTCATCCACGACGTGAAGCCGAACGAAATCAGGTACAGGAGGGAGGCCGCGCTGCTGACGAAGACATGGGCGCCGTGCGAGAAGAGGTGGCTGCCGCGCAGCCGGTTCTCCGCCCAAAACCCTCCGAGAATCCCGAGTCCAAGAAAGGAGAAGAAGAGCTGTGGCTCCTGCACGATACACATATGGAGCTCCATCGACTGCCCCAGGAGACGCCCGCCAATGTACGGAAAGATGTAATCGCTCAGCCCGCAGGGGACAATCGTGCCCCATGCCCCGACCCACACCGCACCAGCGATGTGGCGCTCGTAGCGCCAGAACAGCGACGTGGTCGCGATGGCGCTGAGGCAGATGTGCAGGGGATGGAACATATGGAAGGAGGCGCGGGCCTGGGTGAGCAGCTGGTCCACGTGCCCTGCGTTGATCAGCTGCGTGCCGAACCACCAGACCCCCATCATCGCGATCAGCGTGCTGACGATGGTATACGGCAGATGATGCGCCAACTCGGCGGTAATGAGATTCCAGCGTTCACGCATCCGTTCGCGTCCCCCTGATGATCCAGGCACCGCAGGCGGCACCGATCGCATTCGCGGCCACATCACCCCACTCAGCCGACCGCCAGGGCACCATCAGCTGAAGCAGTTCGATCAACAACCCGTAGCTCGTGGCATACATCCACGCCCAGAGGCGTGACTGCGGCTCCCGTCCCCCCGTCGCGCGGATCGCCTGGACGAGCAGCCAGGCGAAGAGGAGATACTCGCAAAGATGAGCCGCCTTGTCAAGGCGCCCCACGGAGAGACTCGGTCCTTCAGGAATGATCGACACGATCAAGACCAACACCGCGTACGCGGCGACACCCCTCCACCACCACTTACGTTTTCTTAGGAGTGCTGGGGGAAGCGCTGGGTGAGCCGGCGCTGGGCTGGTCTTTCTTCTTGGCGTCCTGATAACTTTTGCTCCGGTAGTCCGTGATGTAAAAACCGCTGCCCTTAAACAAAAAGCCTGAGCCGCTGCCCAGGAGTCGTTTCAACCGTCCGCCGCACTTGGCGCATGTGGTCAGTGGCCTCGCGGTGATCGACTGGGAAGCCTCGTGGCGCCGTTTGCACTTACGGCATTGATATTCGTATGTTGGCATCGTGAGGCTAAACAACCGCTTGTGTCATGTGCAACGTGCCATGTGTCACGTTCCACCCCGTAACACATAACACATGACACATAACACAACTCATGATTTCTTGAGTAGGTCTCTCATCTTCGCAAGGAACGATCGCTGCGATGGGTGAGCCTCCGTCCCCAGCGACTTGCCAATTTCCTCAAGCAGCCGGCGTTGGGCGCTGGTCATATTCGTCGGGGTCTCCACGATCACGCGCACCAGCACATCGCCGGTGCCGTGCTCATGCACATCCGGCAGCCCCTTGCCGCGAACACGAAACACCGTGCCGCTCTGCGTCCCGGAGGGGATTTTCATCGAGACGCGCCCGTTCATCGTCGGGATGTCGACCTGCGTCCCCAAGGCCGCCTGCGCGATGCTCACCGGATACTCCACGAGCAGATGCGGTCCCTCCCGCCGGAACAGCGGATGCGCGCTGACCGTCAGATGCACGTACAGGTCGCCCCGTCCTCGCGAGCCGCCGTCGCCCTCTCCGGAGAGCCGAAGGCGCATCCCTGATTCCACGCCGGCCGGAACTTTCACCTCCAGCTTCCGGTCCAAGGTCAACCGGCCCTCGCCGCGGCATTTGGGGCACGCTCTTTTCACGGTGCTACCCTGCCCACCGCAACGGTGACAGGTCCGCGCGATGACCATGAAGCCCGCCGACTGACGCACCTGCCCACTCCCTTGGCAAGTGGCGCAATTGGCGCGCTCACCACCCTCCCCGCGGCATTCCGAGCAGAGCTCATGGCGCGTGACGCTCACCCCCTTCGTGATCCCGCGGGCGGCCTCCTCAAACGATAACGGCAGCTCAAGCTCAAGATCCGCCCCGCGGCCTCCGCGGCGAGCGCCTCCCGCACCACCGAAGAGACCGAAGAGATCCTCAAAGACGGAGCCGCCGACGCCTAAATCGGAAAAGATGCTGGAGAAATCCGCCCCGCGGAAGATATCCTCGGTCGAATAGCGCTGGTCAAATCCAGTGTGACCGTACTGATCGTAGACCGACCGCTTCTGCGGATCGGAGAGGACGGCGTAGGCTTCGGAGATCTCCTTGAACTTCTCCTCCGCCTCTTTTTTGTGCTCAGCGCTCACCCGGTCCGGGTGATGCTTGAGGGCAAGCCCTCGGTAAGCGCGCTTGATCTCATCGGTGGACGCCCCCTTGGCGACACCGAGAATTTCGTAGTAATCCCGTTTAGTTGTAGGCATATGTCTGAGTTCGCCGGTTTGCGAGTGTGCCGGTTGGCCGGTTCGACGACCTGAACTGGCTAACTCGCTAACCGGCTAACTGGCTAACGAAAATTACTTCGAAGGCTTATAGATATACCCGATCATCATCCCGGCGAGGGTCACTTCGACCAGCGTGCCGACCAGCCAACTCAACACGAGTGTCACCGGATAGGGATACACCACGAGATGCATGAGGTTGGACGGCACGGCCAACAACAGTCCCATGAGCACCCCGAAGCGGAAGCCTTGCCCCAAGCTGCCCTTGGCTGGCTCATACCCCTTCATGTAGATGAAGGTCAGCAGTGCCGCCAGGAACGCCTGGCTGGTGAACATGAGACCGCGCATCGCTTCCATTCCCGCCGCCGGACGCCACCACTGCGCGTTCGCGCGATAGAAGTCGCCGAGCCAAACCTGGTGGATCGCCACATCGCCAAGCAGGATCACAGCAAACGCCCCGACTGTCGCCAACAGCCACCGCTTCAGGTCCATCTGGTCTCCCGTGTTGCCGTCCGCTTCACGACTTCACGACGCCTTGTCGTCCTGCACCTTGAACTCCGCATCCACGACTTTATCGTCTTTGCCCTTCTCGGCCGTCTCTTCACGCGTCGCGTGCTTGCCCTGAGCGGCGTCGAAGGGTTGCTTGTCGCTTGTTGCTTGTTGCTTCTTATAAATCTCCTCCGCCAGTTTGTGGGACACCTGGGTCAGCGCCTCAACACCCCGCTTGATCCTGGCGGCATCTTCGGACTTAACCGCATCCTGCAGATCCCTCGTCGCCTGCTCGCTCGCCAAGCGATCCGACTGGCTGACCTTGTCGCCGAGATCCTTCAAGGTCTTCTCCGTCGAGTAGATGAGCTGATCCGCGTGATTCTTGGCTTCCACCAGCTCCTTGCGCTGCGTATCCGCCTGCGAAAACTGCTCGGCCTGTCTTACCATCTTCTCGATCTCTTCTTTGGAGAGTTTTTCGGGTGCGGTGATCTTGATGGACTGCTCCTTGCCGGTCCCCAGGTCCTTGGCGGAGACGTGGACGATGCCGTTGGCATCGATGTCGAACGTCACCTCGATCTGAGGCACCCCCCGCGGAGCCGGAGGAATGCCCACAAGGTCGAACCGCCCAAGCTCCGTGTTATCCGCCGCCATCTGACGCTCACCCTGCAGGACGCGCACCGTCACCGCCGGCTGGTTGTCCGCCGCGGTCGAGAAGATCTGGCTCTTGCGCGTCGGCACCGTGGTATTGCGCTCGATGAGCTTGGTGAACACGCCGCCCAGCGTCTCGATGCCCAGCGACAGCGGGGTCACATCGAGCAGCAAGACATCCTTGACGTCGCCTTTGATGATCCCGACCTGGATCGCCGCCCCCATGGCGACGCACTCCATCGGATCCACGCCACGCTCCACCTTCTTGCCGACCATCTCTTCGACGAACCGCTGGACGATGGGCATGCGGGTGGGGCCGCCGACGAGGATGATGCGGTCAATCTGGGACGGCTGGAGCTTGCTATCCCGTATGGCGTTCTCAACGGGTGCTCGGCAGCGGTTGATGAGCGGCTCGATCAGCCGCTCGAGGGTGGCGCGCGTCAGTTTCATGGTCAGATGCTTCGGCCCCGAGGCATCGGCGGTGATGAAGGGCAGGTTCAGGTCCGTCTCAAGCACGTTGGAGAGCTCGATCTTCGCCTTCT
>JAUYPJ010000020.1 GCA_030697665.1 Candidatus Omnitrophota bacterium | reverse complement strand
CCCTGCAGCTGCCGTTTGTAGAACACCTCGACCGCCTTGTGGAGCGCAGCGCCATACACCACGAGGTGATGCCGCATGACCGGCAGCTTGAGCACATGGCTGTAACGGTATTTCAGGGGGCAGGTCAGGTAGTCATCGGCTCCGTGCGGGTCAAGGCGGAGCACCTTCGTCATGCGTGGATGGACCGCCATGGGCAGCGGCGTCTCGGGTCTTGAGCGTTCAATGAGCTCGCGCGCGGTGCTGATTTTTGCCTTGGGCGAGGGGCTACTAAGATCCAGGGCCTCGAGGATGAACTGGCTGACCTTGCGCACCGTCTTGCCGCCGTAGTCATACGCCGAGGTCAGATAGAGCTCCTCCTTGGCGCGTGTCATGCCGACGTAAAAGAGGCGCCGCTCTTCTTGCAAATGGTAGTCCCCCGAAGGCAGGATGTCCTTGATCAGAGCCTCAGGCAGCTCGATGGGATCGCGCCGCCGGTGGGTTGGGAACCGTCCCTGGACCAGGCCGACCAGGAAGACCACCGGAAATTCGAGCCCCTTGGCCTTATGAATCGTGAGCACGTTGACACAATCCGCCCACGCATCATCGACCTCGATTGGCTCATTGCCCATCGCCAGGAACAGCTCCAGGTGGCTCATGAGATCCGGCAATCGTCCACCGATAAGCTCCTCGACCCTCCGTAGCTGATCAAAAAACCGGCTCACCGTTTTGAGGCGCGCGCCCTCTGCGGGATCATCGCTGCGCCCAAGCGTCGCCAAAAACCCTCGGTCTGACAGCCACTGATAGAGCAGCTGTCCGGCCGAACGGGTCCGGGAGAGCTCCAAGAGCCGGTCGACGTCCTGAAGAAATTCCGCCGCCCGCAACTTCCCTTCCTCGCTGAGGGCCGCCGAGAGCTCGGCGTCCTCGGGTACCCGCTCGAGCACCGCGCGCACGCTGGTGTTCGTCTTGGCGGCCTGGGACAACACGCGGACCAGATCCTTCATGGGTATCCGGTACAGGGGCGAGCTGGCCACATGGTACCAGCTCAAGCTCTCCTGGGGATCGGCGAGCGACTTCAGGCAGGAGACGAGCATCTTGCTCTCCTCGCGGCTGAAGAGGCCGCTGGCCCCGCTGAACTGCCAGGGCAGGCCGGCGACGTTCAACGCCCGGAGAAACAGGTCCGCCTCGCGGTTCGATCGTACTAAGATCGCGAACTCGCTGGGCCGCCGCGCGCCGGCATCCACCGCGCTGCGGATCGTCCGCGCCACCCAGTCGGACTCGCTAGAGGCGGTGTCGAACACCTGCAGCTTCGGCTCTGTGATGGGAATGGAGGCGCGGGCAACCAACCGCTTGTTGATCCCCTGGCGCACCTCCAGGCGGTCCGGATCATTGAAGCGGATGAGCCGGTACGCGCAATCGAGGATCGCCTGATGCGACCGGAAGTTTTCCGTCAGCACCACGGTGTGGATCGAGGGGTAGTGCTCCAGGAACTTCAGGACGTTGCTGATCGCCGCCCCCCGCCACTTGTAGATGCTCTGGTCGTCATCAGCCACGACGGTCACATTCATGGTCCGGGGGGCGAGCAGCTGCAGGAGCCGGAACTGCGCGTAGTTGGTGTCTTGGAACTCATCGACGAGGATGTACCGGAACCGCTCGTATACGGATGCGGCGACGTCGGGGTGCTGTTCCAGCAATTGAGCGGCGAGCAGCACCTGGTCGCCGAAGTCGATGGCCTGGGCCTGCCGCAGCAAGCGTTGATACGCCGCGTAGGCATGTGCTAGCTCCTGCCAGCGGGGCTCATTCGCCGAACAGGCAAGAAACTCCTCCGGGGGCACCGCTTCATCCTTGGCGCGCGCAAAGACCGTGGCGAGCGCGTCGAGGTAGCGGGTGGGATCCGCCAGCGGCCGCAGCTGCTCCAGCTCGAGATCAAAGGCGTGCTGCCGCAGAAACACCAGCTGCTCGGCCTTGGAGAGGACGCGCGCGTCCGGAGAGAGCCCTAACCGGAAGGCGTGCTCGCGGATCAGCTCATCGCCGAAGGCATGGAACGTCCGCAGGCTGATCTCGGCATAGCCGTACGGGACGAGCAGGTCCACCCGTTCCTGCATTTCCTGGGCGGCCTTGTCCGTGAAGGTGAGGGCGAGGATTTCATGCGCGCGGGCGCGTTTGGTGCTGATGAGCCAGGCGATGCGCCGCGTGATCACCGTGGTTTTGCCGGTCCCGGCCCCGGCGATGATCAAGAGGGGACCGGTTTCGTGGAAAACCGCCTCTCGCTGCGCGTCGGTCAGGTCATCAAGGAGCGGCTCGTGCGACGTGGCAAGCGATGTGGCCATGAAACGGGGGTAGGGATTCCTACGGTGTGTTCACCGTAAATTCAAACACGAAATCGAGCGCCTTCCTGGCGAGGTTCTCGGGCCCGATGTCCGTTCTCAGGTCGCCGAGGAAGAGCTGGATCTTCGTCGCGTTGGTGGAAGGGTTCCAGAATGCGATGAGCCCGTCGTGGCTCACCCCGGGATAGTAGTAGCCGGCCTGGAGTGCTGACTGCTTAATGAGCGCAAATTGACCCTGCGGTTTGGCTGAGACCATCTTCCCGACCGGCAGGCTCAGGCCGAAGTAGCCGGGACTGGCCCCCTCGATCGCCCCCCGGGTGGCCGTTGCAAAAGGCGCTCGGGCCTCGCTCAGGGCAGTCACATAGTCGATCCCAACGACACTGTACTGGTTGCCGTGGTCATCCACCACGGCAAACGCGCCAGGATCGACGAACACCTTCTTGGTGCTGCGGTTGGCGATCTGGACATAGAACACCAGGTTCTCCAGGTAATAGGGATTGCGGCCAGCATATTCTCCGAAGAGGTTCTTATTCTTAAAAAAATTGTTCAGATAGTCGCGGGAGGCGTGGTTGACGGTCACCTCCACGTCGCCCTGCTTCTGCGTGTGCCGCACCGGC
>JAUYPJ010000017.1 GCA_030697665.1 Candidatus Omnitrophota bacterium | reverse complement strand
CCCGCGACGGATCTGGAATCCCCCGAACCCCTACCTGACGGAGCACCGCGAGTGGCTGGGCGAGCCGCCGGCGGCCCAGCTGCAGGTCTACGAGGATGAGTCGCAGTCCATCCTCTCGCGCAACGACAGCCCGGATCTTGGGTTTCGCTGGAGCGTCAATCCCTACCGAGGCTGTTTTCATGCCTGCGCGTACTGCCTGTCTGGCGACACGTCGGTCCTCATGGCGGACGGCACCACGAAGCGCCTTCAGGATCTGCGCATCGGTGACGAGATCTACGGCACCGTGCGCCGCGGCGACTACCGCCGCTACACGCGAACGCGCGTGCTCGCGCATTGGTCAACAAGGAAGCTGGCATACCGTGTCCTGCTCGAAGACGGGACGGAGCTTATTGCGAGCGCGGACCATCGATTCCTGACCAACCGCGGATGGAAGCATGTCACTGGCTCCGAGCAGGGCCGCGCGCGCCGACCGCACCTCACACCACACATTGAGCTCATGGGGACAGGTCGCTTTGCGGAGTCACCGCCTGCCGACGCCGGGTACCGAAGGGGGTACCTCGCGGGTCTGATTCGCGGCGACGGAATGATCGGGACGTACTCGTATGATGGTCGTCGACGGGCGAGAGACATTCAGCATCACTTCCGCCTAGCCCTCACTGACTTTGAGGCGCTCCAGCGTGCCCGCCAATACCTGTCGGACTTCGAAGTCGCTACCCACCTGTGCGAGTTCAAGCAGGCCGTTGTCAGCCGTAAGCCGATGCGAGCAATCCGCACGCATGCGCGAGCGAACGTCGAGCGTATCCGCGAGCTGATCGAGTGGCCTGCTGTACAAAGCCCCGAGTGGTCCAAGGGATTTCTCGCTGGCATCTTTGATGCGGAGGGGAGCTATAGTTGTGGCGTTCTCCGGATTGCGAACACGGATCCAGAGATCATTGATCACGCCTCGTCCTCGCTTCGCCGCTGCGGTTTCGATTGTGCGCTCGACGCTTCCGATCAGAGATCGGTCCAGTATGTGCGCTTGCGCGGCGGTCTGAGGGAAGCCCTTCGTTTCTTCCACTGCGTTGACCCGGTCATTAGTCGTAAGCGGGACATCGAGGGGCGGGCGCTCAAGAGCGACGCGCCGCTACGCGTCCTCGATGTGCAGCCGCTCGGTCTCGAACTTCCCATGTTCGACATCACGACCGGCACGGGCGACTTCATCGCGAACGGCGTCGTGAGCCACAACTGCTATGCCCGGCCCACGCATGAGTACCTGGGCTTCGGCGCGGGGAGCGACTTTGAAACCCGGATTGTCATCAAGCGCCAGGCCCCGGCGCTGCTCGAGCGGGCCTTTCGCCGTCCCACCTGGAAGGGGGAGCGCGTCGTTTTCTCCGGCGTCACCGATTGCTACCAACCCCTCGAAGCGGCCTGGAAGCTGACCCGGGGGTGCCTGGAGGTATGCCTGGCCTTCCGCAACCCTGCGGCGATCATCACCAAGTCGCTGCTGATCCGGCGCGACGTCGAGCTGCTCGTCGCGCTCAGGCGCGAAGCCGATGTGAGCGTTGCGTTCAGCATCCCGTTTCTTGATGAGCAGGCCGCCCGGCTCATCGAGCCTGGGGCCCCCACCATCCGCCGACGGTTTGAGACGATGCGCCTCCTTGCCGAGGCCGGCGTACCCGTGGGGATCGGGGTGGCGCCGATCATCCCCGGCCTCAACGACGCCGACATCCCGGCCCTGTTGCAGGAGGCGAAGCGTTGCGGGGCGCAGTTCGCCTTCCGGACGCTGCTGCGCCTGCCCGGCAGCGTCAAGGGCGTCTTCTTCCACCGGCTGCAGCAGGCCATGCCGCTGGCCGCGGCGCGCGTCGAGCACCGGATTCGTGCGGCGCGAGGCGGACCGCTCTCCGACAGCCGGTTCGGCTCCCGTCACCACGGGCAGGGCCAGTACTGGGAGACGATCGAGCAGCTCTGGACGCTCTGGGTCCGCCGCCTGGACTTCGACCGGCCGGCCGAGGAGAAAGCGCCCGCCGGATCGACCTTCCGCCGCCCGCCCGAGCGAGTCCCTCGAGTTTGCTCGGGACTCGTGCCGAGCATCGTCGAGGCACGAGGCCCCCAGCTTGAGTTCGCCTGGTCAGATTGACGGCGTCCAATCCAAAATCCAAAATCCAAAATCCAAAATCCGTTATAATACGCCCATGGCACACGCGCGCGCCACGCCACGGTCGGAAGAACCGTCTCTTCCTCGCGTGGCGGCCACGCCGGATCCGACCGATCTGCTCTCGCAGTTCAATCTGGCCTTCAGCCTCATGAGCGTCATCCCGTTGCTCATCTGCTGTTACCTGATCACCGTGAAGTTCTTCTCGATCGAGATCCTGGCGGGGATGAACGGGATCTACTTCCTCTTGGCGATCCTCTTCGCGCTCCTGGGTCTGTGGCGGGGGCGCCAGGTGCTCCGGAACGTGATCCAGCAGTTGGTGGAGGCGAACCGGCAGCTCGCGCTGGCGCATGACCGGCAGGCGACCTTCGTCCATAACGTCGCGCATGAGGTCCGCACCCCGCTGGCGATTGTGAAAGGGGCGTTGGATAACCTCGCCGACGGCCTGCACGGCGTGCTGACGAGCGATCAGGTGGAGCCGGTCGCCATGTCGCGCAAGGAGATCGATCGCCTGAAACGGCTGGTGGGGGATCTCCTCGACGTCGCGCGCATCGAAGCGGGCAAGATCCGGCTCCTCGAGGCGGAGGTGGTGCTCCAGGAGGTGTTGCAGTCCGTGGCCCGCCTGCTCGGCCCGCAACTCCACACGCGAGGGCTCAGCCTTGCCATGGACCTGCCGGAGCAGCCGGCCACGTTGATCGGGGACGCGGATCGGCTCAAGCAGGTGTTCCTCAACCTCTTCGCCAACGCGGCGAAGTTCACGAAGCGGGGCGGCATCCGCGTGCGGCTGTTTCAAGCGGGCGACGCCTTCCAGGTCGAGGTGATCGATACCGGCCCGGGGATTCCCGAGGACGACCTCGAGCGGATCTTCGACAAGTTTGAGCGCGTGGGCAGCCAGGATGAGGAAGGCTCAGGGTTGGGGCTGCCGATTGCGCGGGACATCGTGGAGCTCCACCAGGGCCGGCTGTGGGTCGAAAGCCACGTGGGGCAGGGCAGCCGATTTATCGTGCGGCTGCCGATGGCGCGCAGCGCTTCAACGCGCGCCATGCCCCCCAGCCCATGACACAGGGAGGAAATGAGATGTCGATGCCGACGCTGGACGCCGGCTCGAGGCTACGCCAACAACTGAGCGAAACGGTCCAGGCGATTGCCGGGCGGACCGCGTTCCGTCCACAGATCGGGGTGATCCTCGGCTCCGGGCTGGGGGGCGTGACGAACGCCTTGCGGTTGGAGGCTGAAGTGGGCTACGCGGATCTCCCGCACATGCCGCGCTCCACCGCACCGGGCCACGAAGGGAAGCTCGCGCTCGGGACGCTCGGCAGCTCGCGCCTGGCGGTGATGGCCGGTCGCTTTCACTACTACGAAGGGTATACCATGCAGCAGGTGAGCTACCCGGTGCGCCTGCTCCAGGCCCTTGGGGCCGACACGCTCATGTTGACGAGCATCGTCGGCAGCATGAATCCCCAGATGCCGCCCGGCTCGCTCGTGCTGCTGGAGGATCACATCAACTTGATGGGGGATAACCCGCTCCTCGGACCGAACGATGAGGCGTTGGGCCCCCGCTTTCCCGACATGTCGGTCCCCTACGATCCTGAGCTGCGGCGGGTGGCGTTGGAGGCGGCCTCGGAGCTTGATCTGCCGCTGCGCGAGGGGGTCTACGTCGGGGTCGCCGGCCCAAATCTCGAAACGCGCGCGGAGTATCGGTTGCTCCGGCAGATCGGGGCGGATGTGGTGGGGATGTCGATGGTGCCTGAGGTGATCACCGCCCGCCATGGGGGCTTGCGGGTCCTGGCGATCGTCGTGGTGTCCGACGCCTGCATTCCCGAGCAACTGAAGCCGGCGGTCATCGAGGAGCTCCTGCGCATCGCGGCGGAGGCGGAGCCTAAGCTCACCGCGTTGCTGACCGGCATCATCTCCAAGCTCCGATGAGAACGGTAGGCATGCCATCTTCTGGGATCGGCGAGCGGGGCCTGGCTCGCATTCGGTTCGCCACCCGCTCGCGAACCATCCCACAATATCGAACGCATCCATGATGGTTCGTCCGCTGGAGGCCGCGCTGCTGGGGATCGTGGAGGGCGCGACGGAGTTCTTGCCGGTTTCCTCCACCGGACACCTGATCCTTGCCTCGCGGGCCTTGCGCCTTCGCGGGGAGGCGATCGACACCTTCGACGTCGTCATCCAGGCGGGGTCGCTCGCGGCGGTGGCGGCGCTCTACCGCCGTCGGCTCCTCGGACTCTGGCGAGGGCTCTGGGGGCGTGAGGCGGCCGGCCGCCGGTTGCTGGCGTGCCTGGTGGTCAGCGTCCTGCCATCAGCGGCGGTGGGATTGCTGCTGCACCGGGTGATCAAGGCGCGGCTGTTTGGCGTCTGGCCGGTGACGGTGGCGCTGGCGCTGGGCGGCCTGCTCATGATCGGGATCGAGGCCTGGCGACGTCGCGCGGGGAGCGGAGGCGCCAAGACGGTGGAGGCGATCACCCTGCGCGAGGCGTTCCTGATCGGCTGCGCCCAGTGCCTGGCCCTGTGGCCGGGCACCTCGCGCGCCATGGTGACGATCGTCGCGGGGCTGCTCTGCGGTCTGTCGACGACGTCGGCCGCCGAGTACAGCTTCCTCTTGGCGATGCCGACATTGGGGTTGGCGACGCTGTTCGATGCGGCCGTCGGCGGTCGCGCGCTCTTCCAAGAGGTCGGCGGGTGGTCGCTCGCGGCGGGGTTTGTCGCCGCCGCCCTGACGGCGGCGGTGGCGATTCGCGGGCTGCTGCAGGCGTTGGTGCGTTGGGGGTTGGCGCCCTTTGGCTGGTACCGGTTGGGATTGGCCGCTGCGGTCTGGTGGGCGTATTCCTAAAGACTGTGACAGGTGACACGTGACAGGTGACATGGGGGAAGGGAAGATGGAACGGCGAGTCCAAGAGGAGGGAAACGAGATGCAAGCGAGCGTCACGCGCCCTGAAGCCGCGCAGGACCACCCCCTGGATCTGAAGCGGCACATCCGCGACATCCCGGACTTTCCGACAAAGGGCATCCTGTTCCGGGACATCACCCCGTTGCTGCAGGACGGCGCGGCGTTCGGGCAGGCGATTCGGTTGCTGGCCGCTCGGCATCACGGGCAGCGGCCTGATGCGGTGGTCGCCATCGAATCCCGCGGGCTCATCGTCGGCTCGGCGCTGGCCTATGAGCTGGGCGTCGGGGTCGTGCCGGTGCGCAAGCAAGGCAAGCTGCCGCACAAGACCTACCGCGCGAGCTATACCCTGGAGTACGGACAGGACACGCTCGAAATCCATCAGGACGGCCTCATCAAAGGCGCCCGCGTGTTGCTGGTGGATGACCTGCTGGCGACCGGCGGGACGATGGGCGCGACGATTCACTTGATCGAGCAGTGCGGGGGCCGGATCGTGGAGCTGGCGTTCCTCATCGAGCTGACCGCCCTCAAGGGACGGGAGCGGCTCACGCCGCATCCGGTCATTTCGCTGATCCAGTATTATTGAGTTTTGCATAAACAATGGACATCCTCACCGCTCCCAGGGCAGCTGGGAGGCATAGAGGCAGGACCACAGCCGTCGTTGGGAACCGCGCAGCTTGCGGATCGCCTGGTGGAGCCGGCCCCGGAGCTGGTCCACATCCTGCGGCGCCCCATTGGCCAGCGCGGCATCCGCTCGGTTCCAGATATGCTCTGCCGGGTTGAGTTCCGGCGCGTAGGGTGGGAAGTCGTAGGGATGGACCCGCGCCCGATCGGCCAGATACGCCTGCACCTCGCGGCGGGTGTGGATCGTTCCTCGATCCCAGAGCAGCACCACCGCGCCTCGGAGATGGCGCAGCAGGGCCTGGAGGAAGGCCCGGACATCCAGGCCGTTAAAGGCCCGGTTGGTAGCCAGGCAGAGATAGAGTGCCAGGTGGCGGTGCTGGGGAGAGACCGTAAGGGCGCTGATGGCCGAGAGCTTATCGCGCTTGAACCAATGGGAGCGCGGCGGCGTGTGCCCCTTCGGGGCCCAGGTCCGTTTGACGGTCGGGGTGAGCGAGAACCCGCTCTCGTCGAGGAAGACGAGGTGGGCGCCCAGCCGTTCAGCCTTTTTTTATATGGGGCCAGACGGCCCGCCGCCAGTAGGCGATGGCCCGCTCGTTGCGCTGGAGGGCTCGGCGCTCGGGCTTCTGACAGCTCCAGCCCAGACCGCGCAGCACCCCCCAGATGGAGTGGGGATGCTAGGACACCGCTAACCGCCGGCGAATCACCTCGGCGACCCGCTGGGTGGTCCACAGGTCGGTGCGATACCCAGCGGCCAGGGGACCCTGCAGCAGTAAGCGCACGAGGCGTCGTTGTTGGGGTGGGGAGCGCTTGGGCGGTCGGCCCGGAATCGGCTTGGGCGCCAAGCCGTTGGGCCCCGCCCGCTGGTAGGTATCCCCCCACCGGGACACCGAGCTCTGGGCGCAGCCCAGCTGCTCCGCGATGGCCGACTGAGTCAGGCCCCTCTTGTGCAGCTCGAGGGCGCGTCGGCGACGCCGCTCCAGCTGACTGGGGCTGCCGGGGGGTCTCATGGCTCATAGCATAGCGCACGGGGTCAAGAGTATCCATTGTTTTTACGTTACTCAATAAGCCAAGAGGACCAAGCTGAACCAAGTAACTCGCATCTTTCCATATCGCAAGTCGATGTGGGCCCACTTAGCCTACTAGCATTGCCAGTAAATGTCCTTCCGCTTTCGGTAAGAGCTCTTGCAGACGACTTGCCGGGAGCGCAACCGAAATCAGGACATTGGTGTCCAGGACGATGCGGGTCAATGCGTTGCCCGGCGTTGCCGAACTCTTGGGTGCTCTTGGCCACGGGCCCACGTCACGGCGTTGCGCACATCACGTTGAGTGATGCCGATCCGGGCAAAGTGCCGCCGTAAATCCGCAAAGCTTGCCAGGGTAGAGTGTAGGTCCATCGTCAGCGGTTTGAGGATCAAACAACCGCCTTTGAGATCAGCGACAAAGAACTCTTGATTCACCCAACCGGCTCGTTCGAGGAGACGCTTGGGGAGCGTCACCTGATGAGATCGAGTCAATTTAACCGGAACAGGCATCGAAATCTCCTCTGGCAAAAGGATAGCATCACGAAGGACGACGAGCAAGTAAATGACTGTAGAAAGTGATCCATGATGTGGACGCTGTACGAATTGGTCTTGTGCCTGGGTGTGCTGCTCTACATTCCGAAGGCGCTGTGGCGCAGGCGGCTGCCGCATCGAGGCTGGATGATGCGGCTGGGAGGCTACCCCGTCGCCCTCCGGCGGCGTCTTGGCGCCCAGGGCAGCCTCTGGATTCACGCGGTCAGCGTCGGCGAGGTCGTGGCGGTGCAACCGCTCATCCGTCAACTCGTGGACTGCGCTCCGCGCGCGCCGCTCGTCCTCTCGACGACGACGCCGAGCGGATACGACGTGGCCTCGCGGTGTCTGGGTGAGCGCGGCGTGGCGATCTACAACCCACTCGATCTTCGCGTGGCGGTCGCGCGCGCCCTCCGCCTCATCCGTCCCCGGCTCCTCCTCCTGGTGGAGTCTGAGCTGTGGCCGAACCTGATCCGCGCGGCGGCGCGCGCGCGCGTCCCGGTCGCCGTCGTGAATGGGCGCCTCTCCGCGCGGGCCTTTCGCCGCTACCGCTGGGTGAGACGGTGGACGCGGCCGATGCTGGCCTCGATCCAGCGCATCCTCGTCCAGACGGAGGCGGACGCCGAGCGCTTCATCGCGCTGGGCGCCCCGGCCTCCCGGGTGACGGTGCTGGGCAGCCTCAAGTGGGATGCCAGCCTTGAGAGCCGCCCGCCACGAGGAGCTCATCCTCCACGCCACGTGGAGCGGGTCGGGGAGGTGGAGGGGTT
>JAUYPJ010000016.1 GCA_030697665.1 Candidatus Omnitrophota bacterium | reverse complement strand
GACGGGTCGCGCAAACTCCACGTACACCGGCTCCCGGGGCTTGAGCGTCTCCTCCAGGCCTTGCCGCCCCAGCAGTTGATCATCCAGCCACAGCTCGACTTCCACGGTGCGCTTCAGCGGTTGACTGCCGAGGTTGCGGATGATCACCAGCACCTTCGGCGGCTCCGTCGCGGAAGGGATGATCTCCGAGACCGCCACATCCACCGTGGGAGCGGCTGCCTCGCCCACCATGGGAGGCCACCCGGCGAAAGCCATGCCACAGAGCCACATCACGAGTTTCTGCACCGGCATCGGATTCCCCCTTCCTACGACGGCTCGCATGGCACAGGTGGCGGACTCACCGCACATGCGGCCAGACCGCACAGGTCCTTCGTGTAGGCCGTCCCCCGGGCCGTGATCTGGGTGCGATACGTGAAGGTGGGCTCACTTGGAGCAATCGCCACCTCAAGGACGTTGTTATCCTGCACCGCCGGCTCGCCCCCAGGAGGGAGCGGCGCCTCATCGCGGTACTGGATGGTCAGCGTGCCGATCTCCAGAAACCGCCCGTCCGGCGTGCAGTTGCCTGGAGGGACGCCGTTCGTGTTGTCGAAGAACAGGAGCGTGTCAGGGATCTGATCGTCGTTGGTATCGGCATGGAGGTACTGGATCCAGTTGTAGTTGTCGTCCTGCTCGAAGTTCGTTCCGATCGGAACGCGAAATTGGATGTTCGCTGGACACGGGAGGTCCTCCGGTGGACAGTCGCCGGTGTCGAGCAGGTTGATCCGGTCAGCTTGTGTCAGGGACGTGGCCATCTGGAACAGCGACAGGCCGGCCTCTGACTGGTGCGTCGAGATGCTGCGCGTCCGGTTGGACAGGAGGATGCGCGTGACATCGACCTGTCCGATGGCCAGGATGACGACCAGCGAGGCCGTCGAGGCGATCAGCACCTCCGTCAGCGTCATGCCCCGTCCCCATGCCTTCGAAGCAGATCCTGCACGATTCATTGGGGTTCTTCCCACTCGACCTTCGTCTTCACCGTGATGAAGTCTGGGCCTGAGATCACTTCATACGTGCGTGTGCCGCGTCCCCCCAGAGCCCCCTCAGGTAGCTCGTCGTCCTGCGGACCAGACGGGACAGCCGGCGCGCAGGAGGCATCGAACCAGGTGTCTGATGCGGCCTCCCCTGTTTGAAGGCAGGCGACCTTGTTGCGAAACCGCTCCACCGTCTGCTGGGCCAGGCTGGTCGCCTCCACGGTGTTTGAGGAGCCCTGCGCGAGCCTCGAGGCCCTCAGAAACGCGATCATGGTGCCTCCGGCCAACACCCCCCCGATCAGGGAGGCCATGACGACCTCGATCAGCGTGAATCCCCTTCGCGCGTTCCCCGCGCAGACATGTGGAGCCCCACCCCCCATCTTGCTTTCGCAAGAAAGCAGGGGGGTGGCACCTGTGACCCCGCCCCGATGGGGGCGACATCCCGCCCACCCATTGGGTGCTGCACCACCATGCCGCCCACGGCCGAAGGCCGTGGCGCAATGGCGGGGTTGCGAAGCAAGGGTTATGGACATGTTCCGTTGGCCGGCCACTCCCCATCGATCGTGCGGTCCTGGTCGATGGTGAGCGACCGATCGGTGGCACACGGATCATCTTTTCTCTCAGCTTCCGCTGTGAACTCCGGAGGGTCACAACCCGGCTTATTGCAGACGGAGGTGAAGGTGAACGTCACGGGGATGGAGGCCAGGTTGGGGTTCTCCATGAAGAGGGTGCGCCATTGCCCGGTGTCGTCTGGATTGCCGACCAAAAAGTAGCCTCCGTTCTCAGCCAGATATGCCCGCTCCCCATAGAAGATCGTCAGCAGCAGGTCCTGGGCCTCCCGCCGATAGCCCTGCTCGACGGTTTTGGTGTAGTTCGGGATGGCGACAGACGCCAAGATGCCCACGATGACCACGGTCACCAACACCTCCAGCAGCGTAAACCCCGTCACGCGAACTGGATGGCGTTGCATGAGCTTCATAAGGAGGAGAACTGCACGTTTGCCTCGAGCGACACGTCTTCCCCTGGGCAGGGCTCCGCGATGATATCGACGTCGAACGCCTCGATGGTGACATCCGGGTTCGCGGCAAAGCACTTGAGGGGGTTCGCCAAGATGTCCGGATCCGTCCAGATCTGCTGCATCGCCCAGACGACGCCGGCTTCCGCCGCATAGCGAGCTTCCAGACGCTTTCGGTGATGTTGCTCGCTCCGAAAGTGACCGCTCATGGCCATCGTCAGCATCGCGAACGCAGCCACGGAAAACGCGATTGAGCTCAAGATGACCACCCCTAAGACCACGCCGCGCTCGTTGTGTCTTCGCTCAACCATCTATTCCCCCGCGCCATATAAAAAAGCCGAGCACCTGGTTCGGTAGCTCGGCTATCTCTTCTGGTTCGGCAGCTCGGCTGTCTAACCTTGAGACCCGTAGCTTTGCGTCCCCGCCTTGCGACGGGTTTGCCATTTTCGCCAGTTACAACAATCTTATCTTGTTACCAGAAAAAGTATACCTCAAGACCTCGCCACCGTCAAGATGTGGCGCTCAGATGGTAGTGTACGATCAAGTGTGTAAATTCACGAGTTTGTAAAGGCAACGGGCGTATCCTGCTCCCAGCAACGTGTGGAGCTGCGCACCTGGCGAGGTGC
>JAUYPJ010000013.1 GCA_030697665.1 Candidatus Omnitrophota bacterium | reverse complement strand
TCCTGCGACGAAACGGCGATCGGCATCGTGGAAAACGGCCGGCGCCTCCTCAGCAACGCGGTGGCCTCCAGCCTCGCGCTCCATGGACCCTATGGCGGGGTGATCCCCGAGATCGCCGCCCGCGCCCACGTCGAGACGGTCTGGCACGTCATGGCCCGCGCGTTGGAGGAGGCGCATCTGACGCCGGAGACGCTCGATGCCGTTGCGGTAACCCAGGGACCCGGGTTGCCGGGCGCGCTCCACGTCGGCCTGGCGTTTGCCAAAGGCCTGGCCCTCAGCCTCGATCGCCCCCTGATCCCTGTGGACCACCTCGCCGCGCATCTGTATGCCGGGCAGATGAGCTGGCCGGAGCTTGCGCCCCCCTACATCGGGCTCGTCGTGTCCGGCGGGCATACGCTGTTGTGCGTCGTGCATGCCGACTGTCGCTTTGAGCTGTTGGGGGAAACGCGCGATGATGCGGTGGGTGAAGCGTTTGACAAGGTCGCCAGGCTCTTAGGGCTGGGCTATCCCGGCGGGCCGGTCATCGACCGCTTGTCGGAGGAGGGCAGGGCCGACGCCATCCCATTCCCCCGAAGCACTGCCCGAAGCCCCTTCGATTTCAGCTTCAGCGGCCTGAAGACCGCCGTCGCTCAGTACGTCACGAAACAGGGTGAAGGGTTAAGGGTGAAGGGTGAAGGGGACACCCTCGACCCTCGACCCTCGACCCTCGACCGACAACAGGTCGTCGACGTCGCGGCGAGCTTCCAGGAAGCCGCCGTTGACATCTTGATCTCGAAAACGGTCAAGGCCTGCCATCGCACCGGCCTCACCACGATCGTGGTGGGCGGAGGGGTGGCGTCGAACCGCCGGCTGCGGGCGCGTTTCGGCGAGGAAGCGGCGCAGAAGAAGCTCCACGTCGTCTTCCCGCCGCCGGAGCTCTGCGTGGACAACGGCGCCATGGTCGCGGGCCTTGCGTACCCGCTCCTGCAACAGGGCCGCGTGGCGCCGCTGACCCTGGCCAGCGATCCCAACCTGTGTCTCGCGGCATGACTGACGCCATCGTCTTCCAGCGCCTCGTGCTGACCGCGCTCATCGCCGGCGTCATCGGGTACGAACGCGAGCGCCACGGACGGGCCGCCGGGTTCCGGACCCACATCCTCGTCGGCATCGGCTCCTGCCTCATCATGCTGACCGGTCTCCACATGATGGACGCCTTCTCCGGCCGGGCCGCCATCGATCCGACCCGGATGGCCGCCCAGGTCGTCAGCGGCATCGGGTTCCTTGGGGCCGGCACGATCCTCCGCTTCCGGGCCTCGGTCAGAGGCCTCACGACCGCCGCCAGCCTCTGGGCCACCGGCGGCGTCGGCTTGGCCATCGGCGCCGGCTTTCTCTGGGGCGCCGTTGCCACCGGGCTCATCGTCCTGGTGGCGCTCTTCGGCTTCTCGCGAGTGGAACGCGCGATGCGCAAGGACTGGTATCAGACCCTGATCGTCGAGACGTCGGGCTCCGGAGAAAACCTCATCCGCATCCGAAGCCTGCTGGCAACGTATGACTTGGAAATCCGCGACCTCGACATCAAAGCGGGGCGCCAACCCGACACGGTGCAACTGGAATTCCAGGTCAAGCTGCTGCCGGATACTCCCCGGGAAGAGATCACGAGCCAACTGTTGCGCCTGGAGCACACCGCGAAGGCCCACTGGGCCTAAAGAGGAGGGAGCGGATGAGACTGCGACGGCAACGAGAAGAGGCGTCCGATGCGGGCAAGTGGCTTGAGGTGACCGCCAGCATGACCGGGAGCTTGACGTTCAAGGATCCTGTCAACCTGCAGATCAACGGCCAGTTTGACGGCACGCTCGATACCAAAGGGAACCTGTCGATCGGCGAGAAGGCGCAGATCACCGCGACCATCCGAGGTGAGCGGATCGTCATTGGAGGAACGGTCACGGGGCAGGTGAGCGCCACCACCCTCGTGGAGCTGCTGGCGACGGCCAAGGTCATGGGGAAGGTGGCCGGCCCGCGGCTCATCGTCCATGAGGGGGCGATCCTTCATGGCACCCTGGACATGATCGGCCGTCTCCCTGAGACTCCCCAGATGAGCGTGGAGGAGTTGGCTCGCTTCTTGGAGGTGGACGTCTCCACCATCTCGCAGTGGGCCCAGGAGGGGCGTGTCCCGGCCCAGCGGGAGGGAGATCAGTGGCGGTTTGATCGAAAGCAGATCGAGGCCTGGGTAGCGCAGGAAAAGATCCGGTAGTCGAGTGACGAGTGGCGAGTGATAAGTGGCGAAAACAGTGGTGAGTGGCGAGTTTCAAGCGGTGAGTGATGGAAAAACTGTGGACGACGGCTGAAGTGGCTCAGTGCCTCGGGCTGCAGGAACCCGAGGTGGAACAGTTGGTCCGTCAGGGAACGCTGACGGGTTACAAGCTCGGAGGACAGTTCCTGCGGTTTCGCCCGGATCAGGTGGAGGCGTTGAAACGTGAGATGCGAGCCGGCACCCTCCAGGTGGAGTCGAGCACAGGGCGGACCACGAGCCGCCCTCCCGCGGAGTCCCGGTGGTCGCGGATGCGCGATACCCTCTACTTCTACGACTTCTACCTCGCCTCCGCCGCCCTGCTCATGATCGTCACCCTGTACCTCTTGATGTCCACCGGGTAGATGGTGGATGAGCGGCGGCTCAGACGGTGGCTGAGGGAGGTGCAAGCGGGGCGCCTCGCGCCGGGGGCGCTGCTGCGCGAGCTCAAGCGCCTGCCGTTTGAGAACCTCGGCTTTGCGCGGCTCGACACCCACCGTCGGCTCCGCCGGGGGCTGCCGGAGATCATCTTCGGCCACGGCAAAAGCCCGCAGCAGCTCATCGCCATCGTGCGCCGCCTGACCCACGCCCGCGAGCTGGTGCTTCTGACGCGGCTGGAGCCGCCGGCGTTCGAGGCCATTCAAGAGGCGTTGCCGCGGCTCGGACTCCGCTATGATCCGCTGGCGCGTCTGGCCTACCACCCGCCGCGCTCCCGCCGATCGCTGCGCGGATGCGTCCTGATCGTGACGGGTGGCACCTCGGATCTTCCGATCGCCCAGGAAGCGGCGGTGACCCTCGAGCTGTTGGGCAGCCGCGCGGCCCGGCTCTACGACGTCGGGGTCGCGGGCCTCCATCGGCTCCTCGCCCAGTGGCCGCTCCTGCGGCGGGCCCGCGTCATCGTCGTCATCGCCGGCATGGAAGGCGCGCTGGCCAGCGTCGTCGCGGGCCTGGTGGGCTGCCCGGTCATCGCGGTCCCCACCAGCGTCGGCTACGGCGCGCACTTCCAAGGGATCGCGCCGCTCCTCACGATGCTGAATAGCTGCGCGCCGGGGATCGGCGTCGTCAACATCGACAACGGCTTCGGCGCAGGCTACCTCGCGCACCTCATCAACCAGCGAGGCGCCACGGAGTAGTTCGTGAACCCCGTACCACGGTTTGATAGCTATGGCATCCGGCAATACGCTTCGCGCTCTAGGCACATTCCTCCCCGCCCCGTTCCAACGAGTTGGAACGGGGCCCGTATTCACGCACGGGGTTTCCTGTGGTACGGGGTGAATGCGCACGCGCAGCGGCCTGTGGATCGCCTCCTACCTTCGGCAAGGGCGGTTGGTACCGCAGCGGGGCAGGGGCTTGCGCGCGGGAGCGGTCAGGCTCGCCCCGGGAGACGTCATGGACTGGCACTCGACCCTGGCCCGCGAAGAGCTGCTCATCGTCCTCCGCGGCTGGGTCTCGGTGGAAGTGCAGGACAGCCGAGCGCGCCGCCATCGATCGCGCCTGACGGCCGGTGAGTGCGCATGGCTGCCGCCGCAGACGCGGCATCGCGTCCTCAACCGGTCGTTGGCTGAGGCGGCCTACATTTACGTGACCGCCCCCGTCAGCAGGGTGCGGAAAAACTCCTGGGTGACACGTGACAGATGACATGCGACAGGGAATACCAGCACAACATGGGCATCTGTTAGCCTGTTGCCTGTCGCTTGTTGCCTGTCGCGCCACTTTTTGATGGGGATGGTGCGGCTGCGGGCTGAGACGCTCACGACGCGACTCCGGGAGCTGGGGGTGGCCACCCCCCAGCAACTTGACCAGGCCAAGCAGGAGCTGCTCCAGCGCCAGGAACGCTTCAGCGCCATCCTCGTGCGCCACGGCGTCCTGCGGGATGCGGAGGCGGGCAAACGGCTGGCGAGCCAACTGGGAGCCATCCCCCAGCGCGTGGAGGCCTCGCCGATCACCGTCGCGGCGGTCACGCAGATTCCTCTGACGACGTGGTCCACCCATCGGCTGGTGCCGTTCCAAGTGCTGGAAGGCACGGTGCTCCTCGCCACGGACGATCCGCTCTCGGTGTTTGCGCTGGACTTCTTGAAGGATCAATGCGGCTGCCCGCTCGATGCGGTCCTGATCAGAGAGCAGGAGTTCGGCCCGTTGCTGGAACAGTTCGGGGCGGTTGCAAGCGCCCCTCAAGCAGTCGCCGGTCCGTCGCCGGCCCCTCCACCCGCCGCCGAGCGCCCCACCGTCCCCAAGCCGCCCACCGCACAGAGCGCAGCAACGCCATCGCGCCACGACGGCCCTGACGGGCCCGCGCCGTCGCACGACGTCGGCGATGAGCCGATCATCAAGCTGGTCGATTCCATGCTGGCTGAAGCGGTCCGGATGCGCGCAAGCGACGTCCACGTTGAACCAGGGCGGGAACAGCTCCGCGTGCGGTATCGCATCGACGGCGTCCTCCACGATGTGAACAGCCCCCCTAAAGCGCTGCAGGGGCCCGTCACGAGCCGCATCAAGATCCTCGGCGGGCTGAACATCGCGGAAAAACGGCTCCCCCAGGACGGCCGGCTCCAGATGTCCGTCGAAGGGCGCCCGCTGGATGTGCGGATCTCCGCCCTCCCCGCCTCCCATGGGGAGTCCATCGTCATGCGCCTGCTGGATCGCAGCCAGCCGATCCGCGGGTTGCCGGAGATGGGGATCCTCCCGGAGGACCAGGCGCGCTGGGAAGAGCTGATCCATCGTCCCCATGGGATGGTGCTCGTGACCGGGCCAACCGGCTCGGGCAAAACGACCACGCTCTATGGGGCGCTGGCGATGCTCAATCGCCCCGACCGGAAGCTCATCACCGTCGAGGATCCCGTCGAGTACCAGCTCCGAGGGGTCAACCAGGTGGCGGTAAAGTCCTCGATCGGATTGACGTTCTCCGCCGGCCTGCGCGCGATGCTCCGCCAGGCGCCGGACGTCATCATGGTCGGCGAGATCCGCGACCAGGAAACCGCGCAGGTCGCCATTCAGGCCGCGCTGACCGGGCACCTGGTGCTGTCCACCCTGCACACGAACGATGCGCCATCCGCCATCACCCGGCTCATCGATATGGGGATCGCGCCGTTCCTCGTCGCCTCCACCGTGCAGGGGATCCTGGCCCAGCGGCTCGTGCGCCGGATCTGCCCCTCCTGCCGCATCACGGACAACGCCACGCCCGAAGAGCGGGCGTTCCTGGGTGAGCCGGAGGTCCTGCAGGTCGTGCGCAGTACGGGCTGCGACGCGTGCCACAATTCGGGATTTGTCGGCCGCATCGGCATCTTTGAGATCCTCCCCATCAGCGACGCGATCCGCCAACTGATCGTGACCAAAGCCACCGCCTCAGCCATTCAGGCCGTGGCGCTCCGGGAGGGCATGCGGCGGCTCCGGGACGACGGCTGCGCCAAGATCCGCGAGGGCCTCACCACCATGGCGGAAGTCCTGCGGGTCGTCTCAGATGGCTGAGAGCCCAGCGCAGCTCAAGGTCGAGACGCTGGCCGAGGCGTTTGCGCAGGCCGGTGCCTTGGCAGCCACGGCCGAGGCGGCCAAGGACCGCTCCACCCTCGTTGAGCTGGCGAATCAAGCCCCCGTCGTGCGCCTGGTCGACGTCGTCCTGCAGGAAGCGGTCACCCGGCGCGCCTCCGATGTCCACATCGAAGCGTTCGAGCAGGACGTCCTCATCCGCTACCGCATCGACGGACGCTGCTACGAGGTGGCGCAGCCGCCGAAGAGCCTGGCGCTGGCCATCGCTTCCCGGATCAAGGTCCTGGCGAATCTCGATGTTTCGGAATCGCGCCTGCCGCAGGACGGCCGCATCCTGCTGGCCACGAACGACCGGCAGATCGACCTGCGCGTCTCGACGCTGCCCACCATGCACGGGGAAAGCATCGTCATGCGGGTCCTCGATAAAGGCGCGCTCAATAAGACGCTCGTGGATCTGGGCATGGATGCGCCGATGGAGGAGACGATCGAGCGCCTCATCAGGCAGCCGCACGGCCTGCTGCTGGTGACCGGGCCGACGGGCGCCGGCAAAACGACCACCCTCTACGCCTGCCTGAGCAAGCTCAACACCCCAGAAGCCAAGCTGATCACCACCGAGGATCCGGTGGAGTATGACATTTCCGGGCTCGTCCAGGTGGCGATCAACCCGAAGATCGAGCTCAGCTTCGGGAAATGTCTCCGGGCCATCCTCCGCCATGACCCGGACATCATCATGGTCGGCGAGATCCGCGACCAGGAAACTGCGCAGATCGCCATTCAGGCCGCGCTGACCGGGCACCTGGTGCTGTCCACCCTGCACACCAACGATGCGCCCGGGGCGGTGACGCGGCTCCTGGACATGGGCCTTGAGCCGTTCCTCGTGACCTCTACCGTGACCGGGGTGCTCGCCCAGCGGCTGTTGCGCAAGCTGTGTCCCGCGTGCCGGGCGCCCTACGAGGCGTCGCCGCAAGATCTGGCCGCGCTCCATCTCTGTGCGGGAGCGCTGCAACAGCCGCTCATGAAGGCGGTCGGCTGCGAGGCCTGCCAGGGCATCGGGTTCAAGGGACGCGTCGGCGTCTTCGAGTTGCTGGCCATGACGGAACCGCTGCGCCCGCTCGTGATTGCGCGCTCCAGCATCGAGGAGCTCCGGCGCCAGGCGCGCGCCGATGGCATGCGCTCGCTCCGGGAAGATGGGATCGCCAAGGCGGTCTCAGGCGTTACGACGGTCGAGGAGATGATCCGTGAGACGCAGGACTATGGCTAAGAGGAGGACAGACCACATGGCAACGGGGATCATGTCGTCAACTGGTGAGCAAAGGTCAAAGGTTAAAGGTCAAAGGTTAAAGGTCAGTGGTCTTCACCTTTCACCTTTCACCTTTCACCTTTCACCCTGGTACAGGGCGTTTACCCTGGTGGAACTCCTGGTGGTCATCGCCATCCTCGGCATCCTCATGAGCCTGGTCACCGCAGGGGCCCAGACGGCCAGGCGGCGAGGCGCGGTCACGAAAGCCAAGACGACCGTCTCAGCCCTGGAGACGGCCATTGCCATGTACCACGGCGACATGGGCGACTACCCCTCCAGCGGCAACGAGAACCTCGCCAGCGCCCTCCAGGACGATCCAGGGGACGTGGACTGGGACGGACCGTATATGGAGTTCAAACAGGATGAGCTCAAGGACGGCGAGCTCCTTGATCCGTGGGGCCGGCCCTATGAGTACGTCTCGGTCAACGGAGGCTCCCCCCAACACCGGCAACGCTCCTATGACCTGTTCTCGCTCGGACCCAATGGGGCCGATGACAGCGGCGCCGGGGATGATGTCGTCAACTGGTGAGCAAAGGTCAAAGGTTAAAGGTCAAAGGTTAAAGGTCAGTGGTCTTCACCTTTCACCTTTCACCTTTCACCTTTCACCCTGGAACAGGGCGTTTACCCTGGTGGAGTTGCTGGTGGTCCTGGGCGTCATCGGCCTGCTCCTGGGTATCAGCGTGCCGGGGCTGGTCGGCTATACCAGGAGCGTCCGCCTGAAGACGACGACGCGGCAACTGGTCGGGATGCTCTCCCTGACGAGGAGCCTCGCGATCAGCTCCCACGAGGACCATGCCCTTGTCATCGACCCTGAGCGTCAGGAGATCCGCATCGTGAACGACGTCTCAGGAGAGCCGCTTGAGCGGATGCTGCGCATCCCCTCCTCCATGACCATCGAGCTGGAGGTGGCCGGCAAGCCCTCGCTGGAGCAGCAAGTGGTCTTTCGCCCTACCGGCGCGCTGAGCAGCCGCACCGTCTCGCTGGTGTTGAGCGACCGCGGCAAGTCCCACACGATCCGCGTCACCGGCACCACCGGCTCAGTGACCGTCCAGTAGCTCCATGTCCGCAACAGACAAAGCAATGTGGAGGACGCCAATCTTTGTGGCGGGGCGGATCGAGAAGCAACTGAGCCAGCGCCACACGCTCAACCCGGTGTTCACGTTCTGGTGGAGGTTGGCATGATTCCGAAAACCCCCGCCAACGAAAAAGATCTCGCCCGTCTCCTCAGGTTTCCGACCAGACCCTCCGCGACATCGCCCAGGCGCTCGACCGGTTCGAGCCGCCCGTCAATCTTCCGGTCGAACGGCTCTCGGTGGATAAGGGACGGGAGATTCTCATTCTTCGCGTCGAGGGGACCTCGGATTCGATTCCCTTCACCTTCGAGAGCCGTCCCTATGAGCGGGTCGGCAGCACCACCCGCAAGATGTCACAGGAGCAGTACGAGAAGCTCCTCTTCGACCGCGCCCACAGCAAGCGGCGCTGGGAGAATCAGCCCGCCGACGAGATTACCCTCAAGGACATCGACCGCGACGAGGTCTTCCGTATTGTGGACATCGCCCGCTCGGTCGGGCGTCTGGTCGGGCCTGTGGGCCGGAGCCTTCCCGACGTGCTGGACCGACTGGGCCTCCGCAAGGATGGCCACATCCTCCGCGCTGCCGTGGTCCTCTTCGGTAAGACCTTCTTGCCGGACTACCCGCAGTGCGAACTTCGCATGGCCCGCTTCCTGGGTACGGACAAGACGGAGTTCCTCGACCAACGCCAGGTTCGCGGCCCTGCGTTCAAGCTCTTGGAGGAAGCGGAAGTGTTCTGCCAGCGCCACTTCCCGATGCCCGCGAAGATCGTCCCCGGCCAGATGCGGCGCGTGGAGAAGCTGCTCATCCCGCCGGACGCCATGCGGGAAATCCTCGTGAACGCCCTCATCCACAGAGACTACTCGATTGCCGGGGGCGCGGTGTCGCTGGCGATCTTTGACGACCACGTGGAGGTCTGGAGCGCAGGAGGCTTCCCTAAAGGCATCACGCCGGAAGCCCTGACGCAGAACCATCAGTCCGTCCAGCGCAACCCGATGATTGCGGACGTCTTCCACCGTACCGGCCTCATCGAAAAATGGGGTCGCGGGACGAACCGGGTGGTCACCATGTGCCGGGAGGCGGGCATCGCTCCGCCGAAGTTCGAAGAAATCACCGGCGCGGCGGTCGTGACCTTCCGGGTGCACGTGGGCGAGACGGCCCGGCCCGAGGTAGGGTCGAAGGTAGAGTCAAAGGTAGAGTCGGCCGGGGATCTCCAGAGCAGGGTGTTGGCCGCTCTCCAGTCCGGGCCGCTGTCCAAGGCCCAGCTCGCCATAGCCGTCGGCAAGAAGAAGATCGACGGTCAATTGCATGCCGCCGTGCGCGATGTCGTGGCTCAGGGTCTCGTCGAATACACGCTGCCCGGCAAGCCGAACAGCCGTCTGCAGAAGTACCGGTTGACGGCGGCAGGGAGACGCGCTGTGGAGGGTTGGTCAAGATGAAAGGTTTGCCTTACGAGGTTAGGACGCTTATTCAGAAGGCGCGCGAATTCGCCTTACTTGCCGTCGAGACCTATAATCGACCTACGGCTACTTTCCGCTCCGGGGCGTACATCGTCCTCATGACCATCGCGTGGAACTCGCTTTTCCACGCCATTTTCTTTCGGCGGCGAACCAAGCCGTTCCATCGGAACCCCAATTCCCGTCGCTACGTCAAGCTCGAGGGAGAACCGAAGCGATGGGAGTTGAAGGAGTGTCTCCAGCAGTTCTTGCATATCAGCAGGGGTGCCTAACAGCAGCATGCAGCTGATGGCGCTGCGCGCCGCAGCTGATACTAAGCGTTAGGCGCACAAGCACATGACCGCAGCACCTGACTTCATAAGCAGCCTTGAGGCGAAGGTCGCAGAGCAGCTGAAGGCTCAGCGCGTCGGCTACCTTCTCGGGGCCGGTTCGTCATACTTGGACGCGGCCGGGTATCCGCTCGCCTTCGAGCTTTGGGATCTCATAAAGAATCGGATTACAGACGCACAGAAGCGGGCCGAGATCCAAGCTAAACTCGACGGCGGGGCGACGGGGATCGAACATGCCCTCGACCTGCTCGACGATGGCGGGGCGATGGATACGCCGTATCGGCATCTGGTCACCGCGGCCATCGCGGACCTATTTCTCCCTAAGAGCCCAAGTCTCGACGTGCATATTGAATTCGTGCGTCGGTTATCCCAACGCGAGGACCCGTGCGTAAAGGTGTTTAACCTAAACTACGACCCGCTGCTTGAACGCGCGGCTGAGGCCGCCAGGGTCCGGGTGGCGGACGGATTCCTCGGTGTGGAGTACGCCTTCTTCGATCCAGCCGTGTTCGAGGAGCGTGTCGGCCGAATTCGCGGTACCCACAAGGGGCGCCAGTTCGACGAGACTGTGAAGCCGATTCACCTGTTGAAGCTTCACGGCTCCCTCGGGTGGTACGAATGCCCTCAACGCGGAGTGCGGCGCTGTGCGTACGGGTCCGCACTGCCGGGCAACACAAAGCGATTGATGGTGCCTCCGCAGCGACGGAAGGCGACTGACACCATGCTCCCTCCGTATGCGGCACTATGGTCCACGTTCCGCGGGTGCTTGGGTCTCAACGCGAATAATCCGGTCAATCGCTTAGCCTGCTTCGGCTACGGCCTCACCGATGAGCACGTGAATACCGTCATTGAGACCGCACTGGCGCGGACGGACTTCACATTGCTCATCTTCACGAAGGCGCTGTCCGACACGGCGTGGAATCGTTGGAGCGTGAAGACGAACACGGTGGTGGTGACGGAAGCACGTTGCTCCCTGAAGGGGACGATCGGTCCCGGCCATGCCGACCTTTGGCGCTTTGAGAAACTCTGCAAGGAGATCTGATCGATGCCCGATACCCCGAACACTGTGATTGGCCACGTCATCGATGTTCAGGGAAACCTCCTCATGGCGACCTTGATCGAGGACGAACAGGGGCACACGCCGACGGTTACCATCGGTGATGAGGACATATTGGTCGGGCAGCTCGGATCATACGTTGCGATCAAGCAGAATAAAGTTCACCTGATCGCCATTGTGACTCGCATGACCGAACAGGAAGCGCTCGCCGCGCAGACCATCGAGACACCCGGCGACGATGCCGCGAGATTGTCTTTCGCCAAGCGAGTCGCTCGCCTGACGCCAGTTGGCTCTGTACTCGCGGATGGCCAGTTCGAGCGCGGTGTAGCGAGGTATCCGACCACAGGGGCGGAAGTCCACGCAATCGGGTCAACCGACGTCGCCAAGATGTTCGACCGCTTCCAGTCGAAAGGCCTCGCGGTCGGCACGCTCGCATCGCACCCCTCGCTCAAAGTCTGTCTCGATCCCACGAACCTATTCGGGCGGCACTCCGCGATCTTGGGGCAGACCGGGTCGGGAAAATCATGGACGGTGGCTTCCCTTGTGCAGAAGACAGTTGCGCTGATGCCCAGAGCCCATATCATCATCCTCGACTTGCATGGCGAGTATTGCTGGAAACGACCCGATGGGCTGCACTCCTACGCGTTTGACGACGCCATTGTCCGGCACGTCGATGCTCGTGAGCTGGAGATGCCCTACTGGTTGATGACCTACGCGGAGCTCTGCGACCTTCTCATTGAGCACAGCGAGAGGGAGGCCACAAACCAGACGGCGTTCTTTCGTGACTGTCTGCTGGAGGGACGGCGGCAAGAGAACACCACCGCCACGCCCACACTTGGCTTGGCAAGAGTCACCGTGGACACGCCGATCTACTTCTCTCTTGATGACATCTTGACCAAGGTGCACGAAAAGAATGTGGAGCGGGTCGGAAACAAGCAGGGGCCCATGTTCGGCGACTTCGATCGCTTTCTGATGCGCATCGAAAGCAAGCTAAACGACGCGCGATACGACTTCTTATTCAAGCCTAAGATTCGGACCACATCGGCTTCGCTGTCTGACCTTCTCCGAGACTTCGTGGGGCTTGGCACCAAGAAGGCCGCGGTTACAGTCATCGACCTCAGTTCAGTACCCTTCGACGTGCGGCCCACGGTCGCTGCGCAGATCGGGCGCCTGGCGTTTGAGTTCAACTACTGGAACCCGCTGTACCGCGAGTTCCCGATTCTGCTCATTTGCGAGGAAGCACACGCGTATATCCCCCGCGCTGCTGAGGGCCAGTTCGCAGGCTCGCGGCGGTCGATGGAACGGATCGCCAAGGAAGGCCGGAAGTATGGCGTCGGACTTGCCATCGTCAGTCAGCGGCCCCACGAAGTCTCCGAGACCGTACTTGCACAGTGTGGGACATTCATCTGTCTGCGGATCACCAACCCCGATGACCAGGGCTATGTCCGGAGCCTCGTGCCAGAAAGCGAGGGTGATTTAATCAACGTTCTGGCGGGCTTGGGTCGGGGCGAGGCGCTCGTGCTCGGGGAGGCGGTCCCGCTACCGACTCGGGTTCAGTTCGATCGGCCGAGTCCCGCCCCCAACAGCGATGATGTGGACTTCTACGCGAAGTGGAGGGACGGGCCTGCGGACTTGAAGGTGGATGAGATCGTCAAACGCTGGCGCAGTCAGGAGCGGTAGGTGTGGGCGGAAACACCTCGTCGATGTCGTACGGAGCAGTTCTTCTACGTATTCCAAGATCACGATGTCTGCGCTGAGCGCCTAACAACCGGTTGCAGCGGACGGCGCTGTGCGGCACCGCTGGGGAAAACCCGTACCGGGTTCCGAAGGGACACGTTGAAGGATCAAAGCACCGCACCCGCCCGCTGACCATGTCGCAGCACTGCTCCACGTCCGGCTTGGCCGGCGACAGTGTCGTCTTGCCGCCCGGAGCGATCTCGATGAGGCAGGGGAAGATCTTCTTCTGCAGGAAGCCGGTTGTCAGGATGCGCTGCACGGCCTTGTCGTTGTGCCGGCACACGTCAGGTGGGGCGACTCCGGCGTCCCCCTCGTCGGCCCACGCTCGATGCGGCTGAGCACCGACGGGGAAATCTTCGACTTCTTAGTAAGCTGTACCAACGTCAGCTCGCGCATACAGCGCCACCACCGAGTCAACTTTCGCACAGCCGATGAGCAGGGTTTCATATAGCCGATCACCAACCTTTCATGTGGCCGGCACCCTGGTGTATACTGTGCCGGGATGACGAACGCTGTGCTCTACCCGCGCGGTGCGCTCCCCCGCCTGAAGGCAGCGCTGGCCGACACCCCCGTCGTGCTCGTCCATGGGCCGCGCCAGTGCGGCAAGACCACCCTCGCGCGCCAGGTGGGAGATGCGGCGGGCTACACGTACGTCAGCTTTGATGACGATGTGACCTTAGCGGCAGCCCAGGCTGACCCGGTGGGCTTTGTGGCTGACCTGCCGGAGCACACCGTGCTTGATGAGGTGCAGCGGGCACCCGGTCTCTTTACCGCGATCAAGACGGCCGTGGACCGGCATCGCGCACCGGGCCGCTTTATCCTGACCGGCTCGGCTAACGTGCTGCTCGTCCCCAGGCTCGCCGACTCACTGGCCGGCCGGCTGGAGATCCTGCGGCTGCACCCGCTGGCGCAGAGCGAGCTGGCGCGCACAGCGCCCCGCTTCCTCGAGGCCCTCTTCGGTGCGACGTTCACGGTGCGGCGCGCGGAGCGCCTGGGCGCGGAACTCGCCGAACGCCTCGTCGCCGGGGGCTACCCTGCGGCGCTGGCGCGCGCCTCCGCCAAGCGCCGCGCGGCCTGGTATCGCGACTACGTGGAGACGTTGATCCAGCGCGATGTGCGCGACTTGGCGAAGATCAGCGCGCTCGACGCGCTTCCCAGACTGCTGCAGTTCGCGGCCGGGCAGACCGCGCGCCTCTTGAACGTGGCAGATCTGGCCGCGCCATTCCAGTTGAGCCGGCCGACCATCCGCGATTACGTGACGCTGCTTGAGCGGATCTTCCTGCTGGAGCGGCTCCCGCCCTGGCACAGCAACCGCTTGAGCCGACTCGTCAAGACCCCCAAGCTGCATCTGGGCGACACCGGGCTGGCCGCGGCGCTGCACGGCCACGACGCGCAAGCCCTCATGAAGGACCGGGCGACCTTGGGACCATTACTCGAGACGTTCGTGTACCAGGAGCTGCGGCGCCAGGCGAGCTGGCAGGATGACGCGATCGCGTTTCATCACTTTCGCGACAAGGACGGCACGGAGGTGGACATCGTGCTGGAGCGCGGCGGGCACCAGGTGGCCGGCGTGGAAGTCAAAGCCGCCGCGACGGTCACGCTGGCCGACTTCCGTGGCCTGCGCAAACTCAAGGACGCCACCGGTCAGCGCTTCGCGGGCGGTGTTGTGCTCTACGACGGCGAGACCAGCGCGGGATTTGGCGAGGGGCTCTACGCCGTGCCGATCCGGGCCCTGTGGGAGATGACATAAACCTGTGAGAACCCGTACCGAAAGGACGCGTTGAAGGCCAGCACAGGATCACAACGCCAGCGGGAAAGCCACGCAGAGGACTTTTGCGGAGTTGGCGCCCCGGTGCTGATCTGGGCTATCGCCCCACGCTGATTTGGCCTGTTGGGCCAAATCAATACCGCGGGGGCTATCGCATTTGGAACGCCTCCTGAACTCGTATTGATTGAACCTAGAGGTTGCCATGAACCCATTCATAGTGACAGTAGTCATTGGTATCTTGTGTCTCGTGCTGGGTGCTTTCGCCGCATGGCTTTGGTGTAGCAGTCGAGGGAAAGCGAGTGTCGCCGCTGCAGAAGCTCGGGTTCAGGAAATTCGGGAACAACTGGCTACTGATCGAGCGGATTTTGCGACTCTGAGGACGAAGCTCGAACAAGCAGACACTGCAAGAGTCACTGCTGAGACGCGAGTCGTTGAAATCGAAAAGCATCTCGCGGAGCAGAAAACGCTCTTGGAGGATGCCAAGGCCACACTGTCGGATGCGTTTACATCCCTTGCGGCAGAGGCGCTGGCGAAGAACAACACAGGCTTTCTGACACTGGCTGAAGAGAAGTTCAAGGCACTGAAGAATGATACGCAAGCGGACCTGGACGCCCGTCAGCAGGCTATTGAGCTGCTTGTGGAACCGCTGAGCGAAGCGCTCTCGACCTACCAGAAGGAGTCGAAGGTGCTTGAGGACAAACGGCTTCAAGAGCTCGGCACGGTTGGTGAACAACTTCGTTCGTTGGCAATAGCCCAAACGACGTTACAGCAGGAGACAGCCAAGCTTGTCAATGCGCTCAAATCGCCTCAGGTTCGTGGCCGGTGGGGTGAGATTGCGTTGCGTAAGACGGCAGAGCTAGCGGGGATGTCCGCGCATTGCGATTTTGTAGAGCAGGAGAGCGTGACGGCAGAAAGCGGGCGTCTGCGGCCCGATATGATCGTCAAACTTCCGGCAGGACGCCAGGTTGTGGTGGATTCAAAAGTTTCGTTGGAAGGCTTCATGCAAGCGTTGGAAGCCAAGACTGATCCAGAGCGCGAAGCGGCTCTTGTACGGCACGCGGCCCAGATCAGTCAGCATGTGGCAAAGCTCGCCGAAAAGGAATACTGGGACCAGTTCTCATCCTCCCCAGAGTTTGTGGTGCTCTTCATCCCAAACGATTCATTCCTTGCAGCGGCTGCTGAAAGGGACCCCAACCTTGTTGAATCCGCCATTGCTCGCAAGGTGGTGATCGCGACCCCATCGACATTCATCGCGTTACTCCGTGCGATTGCCTACGGTTGGCGACAAGAGCAACTCACAGAGAATGCCCAACGTATCAGCGCCTTGGGGCAGGAACTGTCAGATCGCATGAGCACGTTCGTTGAACATCTGATCAAGGTAGGAGCAGGACTGAGCGCTGCTGTGGACTCGTACAACGCTGCAGTCGGATCGTTCGAAACCCGTCTGCTTCCATCCGCCAGAAAATTTAAAGCGCTTGGTGCAGGCGGAAAGCGAGATGTTGACGAGTTGGAGCCAATCGATCAAACACCTCGTTTGCTTGCCGAGCCTGACGTTAAGCAATCTTGAGAACCTGAATTGAGCGAACCCCGACCGTAATGAGCGAACACGCGATCACACACAACGACGATGGCTCACTGTGCGTTCCAGGTGAGGCGAGTTCATGGGAAGCGTGGGTCAGCGCTAGCCGTGTACGCAACTACTGTGTCCAGGACCCGATCCTCGACTGGCTTTCTATATTTGGCGAAGCGAGGGGATTTATGCCGGATGACAAACAGCCAGGCTATGATCCCAGGACTGACTTCCTGAAGTTTCTGTTCGCGAAAGGACAGGCGTTCGAGGCCGTCGTCGTGCGCTATCTCAACAGCAAAGCACAGTTAAAAGTTATTGCCGGCGATTACACGCAAGTGCGAAGCCTCGAGGGAGCCAAAGCCACCTGGGAAGCTATGGTTGGCGGGATGGAGATTATCTCTCAGGCCGTGCTCTGGAACCCTGAGAGCCAGACCTATGGTGCGGCGGATCTTCTCATGCGTAGCGATGTCCTGGAACGGCTCTTTCCTGGGACGATTTCACGGGATCAGGCGAATAAGTCTGCCACGGATTTGCCTGGTGCACGATGGCACTACCGGGTCATCGATATCAAATTTACCACGCTGGATCTGCTGAAGGACGGCGGACTCGGGACAGACCAATTGGGCTACATGGCACAGGTATGGCTATACAACGAAGCCCTTGGGAGGCTACAGGGTTACGTGCCCGAGGTTGGCTATCTGCTGGGGCGCGGATGGAAGCAACTGGAGCAGCGGGGCAATAACGCGCTAGGGCGTCTCGGACGGGTTGAGCGTGGACGTGTGATCTCGACCTGGAAGCAACCGCTTGGCGAGATCGCGCTTGGTGCTTGCTGTTGGATGCGCCGGATGCGCGCAGAGGGTGGCGTGTGGCGGGTGCTCCCAGCGCCTTCTGTAACGGAGTTGCGGCCCAATATGCGCAACAGCGATGATCAACCCTGGCATGTGGCTAAGCGGGACATCGCGGAGCAACTGCAGGATCTGACGATTCTTCCACGAGTGTCGGTCCAGGCTCGTGCCGCTGCGATAGCCCAAGGCATCACCACCTGGAAAGATGTTCGGTGTCAGGCGGCTGTGCTTGGCGTGAACGGCCCAAAGCTCGCGCCAGTGTTCGATCGCATGTTGGCGGCGAATAGAGACGCGAATGAAGGCAAAGTCGTGTTTCCAGAGCGTATCACCGCCAAAGAGGACCTGTGGCGGGAGCCTGCGGCGGTTGAGTTCTTCGTGGATTTCGAAACTGTGAGTGCTCTCAATGACGATTTCTCGATGTTCCCAGAGAAGGGTGGTACAGCCCTGATCTTCATGATCGGCTGCGGATATAATGCTGGAACCACCGACCAACCTCAGTGGCAATTTCGGGTGTTTACGACAAACCATATGACAGTGGTTGAGGAACGACGCATCATCGATGAATGGGTATCGCACATGCGTGAAATCGCTGCGTCGAAAGGAAGCGGTCTCGAGTCGGCTACGACTCGGATGTTTCACTGGTCGGCTGCTGAGGTGAGCCAACTGGAAACGGCCTACAACTCTGCTCGCACGCGCCATCAGCAGGACAGCGCATGGCCGGCTCTACCATGGATTGATCTCCTCAACCGGGTGGTCAGGGAGGAACCAGTCACGGTTCGTGGGGCTTTTGGCTTTGGGCTAAAACCGATCGCGAAGGCCTTGAAGCAGCACAATTTGATCGAGACGACATGGGGCGACGGGCCGACCGATGGCCTTGGGGCGATGGTGGGAGCTTGGTCCTGTGAGGTGGAAGCCGCCACACAGGGTGTATCTATGGCCACACTGCCGCTGATGAAAGAGATCGCAAAGTACAACGAGGTAGACTGCCGGGTCATGATGGAAATTCTGTGCTACTTCCGCCAGCGGATGTAGCAATGGTTTGTTGCGCCCCGTGAAATGCGAAGCATTTCCGGGACTCAGTCCTGGAAATCGCTCCGCGATTTCTCAGGGCAAAACAAGCCGCGGGGGCTATCGCCCCACGCTGATTTGGCCTGTGGGGCCAAATCAATACCGCGGGGGCTATCGCATTTGGGACGCC
>JAUYPJ010000003.1 GCA_030697665.1 Candidatus Omnitrophota bacterium | reverse complement strand
TCCTAGCCTTGAGTCACTTGATTACTAGATCTACGCCCTGATCGCCGAGGCGTTGTTAGACAATATGCTCAAGCATGGCCTGTACATACCGACTTGGGATACGGTGAATTCCGTTGTCAACAATCCGTGAATATACTACGTTAGAGAAAATTCTTTCTACAGCAAAGAGCCGCGACCCGATGTACCTCTCGCCCGGCAAAGAGCGCATCCTCCACCTGTATTTCGAGGACCCCCTGTTGGAGCTCCACCAGCTGGCGATCTGCCGCCAAACCGACCTGGTGCCGGACAACGTCTACAAGTTCACCAAGGCCTTCGTCGAAGCCGGCTGGCTCCTCCGGCGGAAAACCGGCCAGATGACCTTCTTCAAGGCCAATCTCGGCAACCCCGAGCTTGGCAAGATCTTCGAGGGCTTTGAGGTGAAGCGCCGGGAAGCCTTTCTCCAGCAGCGCAAGGCCATCGCCCGGTTGCTGGGCGAGCTGACCGGTCAACTCCTTGAGGTCTCCCAGCGTGAAATCCAGCTCGTCGCCTTATTTGGCTCGGTGGCTCGTGGATCGTGGAAGCGCGGCAGCGACATCGATCTGTTGACCGTCACCCCCCGCGAGACGAAGGCGACCGCCAAGTGGTTTGCTGCCGTGCGCCGCCATGTGGAGCCGCTGCTCGACTTGGCCCCGGTCAACACCACCGTCCAGCAGTTCACCGAGGGCCTCCGGAAACGCACCGCCTTCTATGATGAACTCTGGCGGGATCGCATCGTCCTCTACAATGAGTTCCTGTTCTGGCAACTCACCTTGGAGGCGCTGAAAAGCCATGGCTGAGCGGATTGGCCAACTGCTTCACGACTGCCTTCATCCCACCCGCGGCAAGCCAGGACTGGTGCGGGTAAGCCCGGATGAGAAGACTGCCCGAGCCCATCTCGAGAAGGCACGGGTCAACCTGCGGGCCATGGCGCTGATGTACCGAGAAGAGCTCTTTGACTGGACGGTCGTCTGCGGCTACTACGCCATGTACCATGCGGTGCTGGGCGCCCTGGCGCACATCGGATTGCGCGGGCTTTCACACCCCTGCGCCCTGGCGGCCTTCCGGAAGTTCTACGTCGAGCGCAAGCGCGTCCCGCCGGAGTATGTCCAGTTCCTCAAACGGGCCGAGCAGCTCAAGAAGCGCTACGCCGAGACCCTGGAAGCCGCCCGCGAGAATCGCATCGTCGTCCAGTACGGCATTGAGGAAGTCACCAACGACGACGCTGAATGGCTCTTGGAGGAAGCCAAAACCTTCGTCCTGCGCATCGAAGAGGTCTTGGCATGAGTCAGGACGGCCACTGCATCTGCGAGCTCCCCGGAGCCAAGATCGTCCGCCGCTGGCGCTTCGGAAAAACGGATATTCTTCAATGGATCGAGCGCAAGAAGAACTGTCAAAGCAAGTAGCCAATGGATCGGTGTAAGCGCAACCTACGGCTGACCGTATGTGACACTGGCGCAAGATGGCGCTGGGGTTGTTGAGGAAGCTGAACGGATAAGAATAAGCGCCTCAGTGCGTAACAGGAGACGGTAATGTGGCGTTGGAATTCAGATTGCAAATCTCGCGGTATCGCGCATGCCATGCATGGCATCGCACTGAGTCTCTTAGCTGCGGCAGCCTCAGCTGAGGAACAAGGATTCAACCGTGAGCGGCTCTTGCAGGCACTGCGCACTGGGCAGTTCGAGGCCGTCGAAGCGCACTACACCGCACTCCATCACGCTGGAGGCTTCACGGAAGCAGGGCTGAGGCCGCTGACCGTGCTCTACCGGCAAGTTCCAGGCGAGGAGGAGTGGCTCCCGTTGCTCAACGCCTGGTGCGAGCGGTTCCCGATGTCCTCGTACGCCTTCACACAGCGCGGGGTGTTCTATGCCCGGTATGCATGGAAGGCCCGAGGGTCAGGGTTCTCGGCAACCGTCAACCCAGAGGAGTGGGCGATATTCGAGGAGCGTATGGAACTGGCCCGACGCGACCTTGAGCGGGCCTACGAACTTGATCCAGGTGGCTCATACACCCCGGCCGTGCTCATCGATGTGGCAATGGCGCTGGGATGGACGCACGAGCAGATGGAACGGCAGTTCCAACGCGCCATCCGTGCCGATCCGCTGGATTTCGTGGCTTACGAAAAGAAATTGGCGTACCTGACTCCCAAATGGCATGGCAGCTGGGATCAAGTCTTCGACTTTGCGCGCAAGACCACCGCTGAGGCACCGGAGGGGTCGATCCTGCCGATGGTCATGCTCGAAGCGTACTTCCACTACCTAAGCGACAAAAAGTTCCGAGAGCGAGAACTCGTCTTTCTCGACCTTCCGACGGCATGCCAGGAAGCGGAGGGGGTATCGAAGCAGCTGAGCCGCGACTTTCCCGCATCGAAGGATGTGCTCGTCATGTCTGCAGGCATTGCGCGCTACTGCCGGAAGTGGGAGGTGGCGGCTGCACAACTGGAAGAAGCGATCCGGTTAAGCCCTGAGGATCGGGCCAGCCTGCTCGCGGAGCTGGCCAGGGTCTACTGGCAACAGCGAGACTTGGGTCGCGCGGTGGCTGCGTTCGAGCAAGCGCTTGAGGCTGATCCGACGGATTCGGTGGTGCACTATGAGCTTGCGCAAGTGTTCTATGAGCAAGGCAAGATCGAGTCAGCCGCCGCTCACTATCAGTCGGCGGCTGAACTATATCCCGCCTACGCCGAAGCGTACTACAATCTCGGATTCGCCAACTATGATCTTGGGCGCTGGGCGCAAGCCAAAGACGCTTTCACCGAGTTCCTGCAGCAAAAGCAGGCCCGCCAGTATCCTGACCTGATGGCCAAAGCCGAGCGGCTCATCAAGGAGCTTGAGCGGCGGCTCAGTAGTGGGCGATGAGGACTGGTATTGAATCAGGCCAAACAAGCGTCTGTTTGTGACATCCTACGGCTGCCAAATGAGCGAGTGCAATGTTGCGTGTCTGAGATCGTCGTTGGGCACATGTGAACTGCCATGAAACGCTGTGGGCTGTATATCAGAGTTTCGACGGATCGGCAGGCGAAGGTCGAGGAGGGCTCCCTCAAGAACCAAGATCAGCTCCTGACCCAGCACGTCGAGATCAAGAGCAAGATCGGCTCTGAGCCGTGGGTCATCGTGGACCGCTACGTCGATGAGGGCAAATCCGCCAAGGACATCAAAGGCCGGCCGGCCTACCTGCGCATGGTTGAGGATATCAAGCGAGGCCGAATCGATACCATCATCTGCACCTCCCTCTCCCGCATCAGCCGTTCCACCCGCGACCTTCTGGACATGATCGACTTCTTCAAGCAGCACGAGGTGGACTTCATCTGCCTCAAGGAGGACTTCGACACCACCACCGCCCAAGGCAAGTGCTTCGTCACCATCATGGGCGCCCTCAACGAGTTCGAGCGCGAGCAGACGAGCGAGCGCACCCGGGCCGCGTTCCTGGCCCGGGCGGAGCGCGGCCTGTGGAACGGCGGGCAGATCATCGGCTACGACCTGGATCCCCAGCGCAAGGGCTCCCTCATCCCCCACCCCAAAGAAGCGGAGATCGTCAGCCGCATCTTCGACACGTACTTGGCGTGCGGCTCGATCCTCGAGACGGCCAAGCGGATCAACGCCCAGGGCTACCGGACGAGGGCCTACACCGGCCGCCGCGGCGTCCACCACTCTGAGGAGCCCTTCTGCTACAGCGCCACCCAGCAGATTCTGACCAACCACGCCTACATCGGGAGGAAAGAGATCAACAAAAAGATCCGCCACCAGCCCCAGGACAAGCTGCCGGAGGAGCTGCGCTACCGCCTGGTGGACGCGGTCTGGCCGGCCATCGTGCCGGCGGAGAAGTTCCTCGCCGCCCAGAAGCTCATGCAGGTCAACCTCAAACACAAGTGGAACGGCGCGGTCCCCACGAAGCATTTCTACCTGTTCAACGGCGGCCTCCTGCACTGTAGCCGCTGCGGCACCCGCATGGAGGGCCGCAACGCCTACGGCAAGCGCGGCACGAAGGCGTATTACTACTACGTCTGCGCCAACGCCGCCTGCCGCTTCAAGCTACCCGAGATGGAGGTCGAGCGCGCCGTCCTCGAGCTGGTGCGGTACGTTGCGTCCAAATCGCCCCTCCTGGCGAAGGTGGTGGAGCGCCTCAACGCCAGGCTCCAACAGCGCCTGCCAAAACTCTCGGCCCAGCGCCTGGGCTGCCAGGAAGAGCTCCAAGACGTCAACCGTAAAGCAGGACGGCTGTTGGATCAGTACGCCGGCGAGGCCAACGGCGGAGGGGTGTTCCTGAAGGAGACGCTTGATCAGCTGGCGGCACGGCGCCGCGAGCTCGAAGGCCGTCTGGCCATGGTCGGGGCCTGCGAATCGGAGATCACCGACCGCGCCCTCAGCCCGGACGACGTCCGGACCCTGGTGGCGCAGTTCGAGGCCGCCTTCTCCGACTCGATAAAACCCTACAAGCGCAGGGAACTTGTCTACAAGGTCCTCAGGAGAGTGGAATTGTCAGGCGAGAAGATCAGGCTCGGCATCGACCTTGCCAAGCGCGAGGTCGTGGAGCCCGACATCTCCCCGGTGGCCCGGTCTCACCTCGACTCCAAGACCTCCCCGGGGAGTTTTGGCCCGGCTGGGGTACCTTCCCCGGCCGGGCCGCTTCGTGTTTCGCTCCTTCAGGCGTACAATATGCCTGTCCCGCTGGTGCCAGCCACACCGGTGCCTGGCACCGTTCCGTTCCGGTGCATGAATGCGAGTTGTGCCGCATCCAGTTCGAGGTGGAGGAGTAGCTCCGGAGGCGTGCCTCCCAGAACCGCCTCAGCATGGTGAGGCGACACTAGGAGGAGCGCCTCCGTCTTTCCTGATGTGGGGAAGAGGGGCGGTTAGGCGCCGAGGAAGAGCGAGCTGAAAAAGTCGATCGGCGGGCCGAGCACAATACCTAGGATCGAGAACCCTGTGAGCCGGCCGAGGAGGATGATGCCCAGGAGAATGAAGGTCCCGTAGGCCATGCCGAACCGCTTGAACTGGAGCGCCTGGATGGCTGGAAGGAGATTCTCGACAACGTGTGAGCCATCCAGCGGCCAGATCGGGAGCAGGTTAAAGAATGCGAGGATCAGGTTCATGGAGACGAAGACCGACACGAAGAGCCGCGCCCCCATCCCAGCCCCCAGCGCGTCCAGCCAGGCCATGACACCAGGCACCCGGAGGACGAAGCCCGCCAGGGCGGCCAGGAAGAGATTCGACAGGGGGCCGGCGAGGGAGACGACCAGGTTGGCCCGCGGGTGGCGCAGCGCGTTGACGTTCACCGGTGTCGGCTTGCCCCAGCCAAACCCTGCCAGGAAAAACAGCAGCGTCCCCAGCGGATCCAAGTGGGCCAGGGGGTTGAGCGTTACGCGCCCGGCGTAGTACGCGGTGGTATCGCCGTACTGTAGGGCGGTCCACGCATGGGCGCACTCGTGGACGGTGATCGCTAGGACGATACTGGGGATAAGCGTGAGATAATACGCAAGCGCATGGGGCTCCATGCGTAGATTATAGCATCTCGCGCCTGAGACCTGAGGACTCGGGCGTTCTCCTTCAAAAGGGATGTGCTATAGTGATCCCATGCAACGGCTCAGCGCACGTACAGGGAGCGCGAACGTCAATCAGCCGCGCATGGCGGTTGGGGCCTCGAGGCCGTGGCGCTGGACGGTGTTGGGCGTGTATCTGACGTGGTGCAACGGCATCCTCCCGGGAGGGTCTGCGATGAGCACGGCACACGCAAGCGAACAGGAATCCACCGGGTTGCAGGTCGGCCAACTAGCTCCTGATTTTACCCTCTCGGATCAATCCGGCACTTCGCATCACCTGGCCGCCTACCGGGGGCAGTGGGTCCTGGTCTACTGCTATCCCAAGGATGATACGCCCGGCTGCACGACGGAGGCCTGCGGCCTCCGGGATCGCTTCGCGGAGTTCCAGAAGCTCAAGGCGGTCGTGTTGGGCATTAGCGTCGATTCGGTGGAGAGCCACAAGAAATTTTCCGACAAGTTCAAGTTGCCATTTCCACTGCTAGCCGACACCCAGAAGCAAGTCGTGCAGGCCTACGGGGTGTGGGGCGAGAAGCAGTTCGTGGGCAAGACGTACATGGGGATCGCCCGCACCTCGTTCCTCATCGATCCGGCGGGGAAGATCGCGAAGATCTACCCCAAGGTGAAGCCGGAAGAGCACACGGACGAAATCTTGAAGGATCTCATACAGTTCGGTGCGAACGGCTGACGGCGTCGACGGCCAAGCCGGACCGCTTATACAGTTCAGATCGGGATCGTGATGGCAAGCCAACACGGAGGGAGAGGGCATGGGCAAGGTACTCGCATGCAAAGACGTCGGGGTGGATTGCGACTTCGTGATCAAGGGTAAGGATGAGGCGGATGTGCTGCGCCAGGCAGCCGAGCACGCCAAGGACTGTCATCACAACGTCCAGATGACGCCCGACGTGCAGGCGAAGATCCGCGTAGCGATCAAGGACGAAGGCAGTTCCTGCTGCGGCGGCTCTTGCCATTAAACACACCGGAGGCATTCCACAGCTAGAACGAAGCAGGCTCTCACCCGACCCCCTCAACCTAGCCTCCAGCCCCCGGCCAGGTGTATCATAGACGTCTTGGTGTTAGCAGAAGTGTTAGCAAATTAGCCTGGCACTGGGCGTAACGCCAAGGGACAAACACCTTTATTTTTTCTCTTTTGTGTCTTCCTTTTTATAATCTCCAATAATCTCTTTGACAGGACACACCTTAACCAACGGACATTTCTTGCAACCGACAACGAGAGCGATTGGACACAGGGTCACTCATCACCTCCTTTCGGCTTGATTGATATTATACTTCTGAGAATCCTAGGTAGGCAATGACCTTCCCCCGCACTGCTGCCTTAGAGCGCTCTTTGTCAATCTTGGCAAGCAAAGCGTTGACAAGCGTTTTGATGGAAAGTGAACACTGATGACGGACGTCATGAAGCCACGGCCGAGGCGCGTCGCGTTCGTTGGCAGCAGCCTGCCGCGCAAGTGCGGCATCGCGACCTACACGGCAGACCTTTGCGACGCGCTGGAGGCGCTGGACCGGGCGGTGGAGTTCTTCCAGGTGGCCGTGACCGACGCGGAGCTGGGCTACGCCTACGGGCCGCGAGCGCGCTTTGAGATCGCCGAGAAGGAGGTCGTGGCCTACCGGCGCGCGGCCGACTTCTTGAACCTCAACGGCGTCGAGGTGGTGAACCTGCAGCACGAGTTCGGCCTTTTCGGCGGGGAGGCTGGCAGCCATGTCCTGGCGCTGGTACGAGGCCTGCGCATGCCGGTGATCACCACCCTGCACACCATCCTGAACAGCCCCGACGCGACCCAGCGCAAGGTCATGGCGGAGCTGACCGCCCTGTCCAGCCGGCTGGTGGTGATGAGCCGCCGCGGCGAGCAGTACCTGCGCGAGGTCTACCGCGTCCCATCCGAAAAGATCGACGTCATCCCCCACGGCATCCCCGACGTGCCCTTCGTTGACCCCAACTTCTACAAGGGCAAGTTCGAGGTCGAGGGCAAGATGGTGATGCTGACCTCCGGCCTGCTCTCGCCCAACAAGGGCATCGCCAGCGTGATCAAGGCGCTGCCGGCCATCCTGGCCAAGAACCCCAACGTGGTGTACCTGGTGGTCGGCGCCACCCACCCGCATGTGTTGCGCCGCGAGGGAGAGTCCTACCGGCTCGATATCGAGCGGCTGGTCCAGGATTGCGGTGTTGCGGGCAGCGTGGTATTCCATAATCGCTTTGTGAGCCTTCAGGAGCTGGTCGAATTCCTGGGGGCCGCCGATATCTACATCACCCCCTACATCAACGAGGCCCAGATCGTATCGGGAACCCTGGCCTACGCCGTGGGCGCCGGCAAGGCGACGATCTCCACGCCCTACTCGTACGCCCAGGAGCTACTGGATGAGAGCTGCGGTGTCCTCGTGCCCTTCAACGATCCGGCGGCCATCGCCGATCAAGTGGTGGAACTGCTTCACAACGAGCCCGCCCGTCACGCCATGCGCAAACGGGCCTACCTGCGCGGCCGAGAGATGATCTGGCCGCAGGTCGCCGGGCTCTACGCAAGGAGCTTCGAGCGGGCCCGGGCCTGGCACAAGCGCCCGGTGGGCCCGGCGGGCGTCTTCGTGACCATGAACCAGCGGCCCCGCGAACTGCCGCCCATGAAGCTCGACCACCTCCGCCGGTTGAGCGATGGAACCGGCATCTTCCAGCACGCGGTCTTCGCCGTACCCGACTTCAGCGGGGGCTACACCACCGACGACAACGCCCGGGCGCTGATCCTCGCCGTGCTCCTCGAGGAAGTCGAGGACGAAGCCTCTTCCCATGTCGTGGACCTGGCCCCTCGCTACCTGGCCTTCCTGTGGTACGCCTTCGACCCCCTCTCGTGCCGGTTCCGCAACCTCCTGTCCTACGATCGCACATGGAGCGACGGGAAGTTTTCCGAGGACAGCCACGCCCGGGCGGTGTGGGCGCTGGGAACCGTGCTGGGCCGCTCCAAGGACGAGAAGCTCCGTGGGCTGGCCGGCAACCTCTTTGACCGCGTGTTGCGCAGCGCCCTGGACGCGACCTCCCCCCGCGCGTGGGCCTTCTCCCTGCTGGCCATTCACGAGTACCTGCGGAGCTTCACCGGAGATCGCAACGCCCAAGTGGCCCGCGAGACGCTCGCCGACCGGTTGCTCGACATCTACCGCCGGGCCAGCGCCCCCGACTGGCTCTGGTTCGAGGAGGTGGTGAGCTATTCCAACGGCCAGCTGCCCCACGCCATGCTGCTCTGCGGCCAAGGGATGAGCCGGCCGGACATGACCGAGGTGGGGCTCAGGACCCTTGACTGGCTGGTCAAGCTGCAGCGGCCGGATGGCGAGCACTTTGTGCCGGTGGGTTCCAACGGCTTCTACCACCGCGGCGGACCCCACGCCCGGTTCGACCAGCAGCCGCTGGAGGCGTACGCCATGGTGTCTGCCTGCCTCGAGGCGCACCGACTGACTGGCGACGTGCGCTGGCGGCATGAGGCCCAGGTGGCCTTCGACTGGTTTCTGGGCCGCAACGACCTGAAGCAACCGCTCTACGATCCCGTCACCGGCGGCTGCCGCGATGGCCTGCATCCCGACCGAGTCAACCAGAACCAGGGGGCCGAGTCGACACTGGCCTTCCTGCTCTCGCTTGTCGAGATGCGCCTGACCGAGAACATCATCCAGAAGACGGAGGTCCCATGAGCGCTGACGCGAACGCCGCCCTGTTGGTCCGCCACCAGCGCAATCCCATCCTCACAGCCCGGGACTGGCCCTATCCCGTCAACACCGTCTTCAACCCCGGCGCGGTGCTTCTGCCGGACGGGACCACGCTGCTGCTCTGCCGCGTGGAGGATCACCGCGGGCACTCGCACCTGTGCGCGGCGCGCTCGGCCAACGGCATCGACGGCTGGCTCATCGACCCGGAGCCGACCCTGGCCCCCGACCCAAAGAAGCGCCCCGAGGAGCTCTGGGGCATCGAGGACCCCCGCATCACCTACGTTCAGGAACTCGGCCGCTACGCGGTGCTCTACACATCCTACGCGGAGGGCGGTCCCGGCGTGTCGCTGGCGCTGACTGCGGACTTCCGCGCGTTCGAGCACTTCGGCATGATTGTGCCGCCGGAGGACAAGGACGCCGCGCTCTTCCCTCACCGCATCGGCGACAGCTGGGCGCTGATCCACCGGCCGGTCAGCCACACCGGCGCGCACATCTGGATCTCCTACTCGCCGGACCTGCGCCACTGGGGCAGCCACAAGCTGATCCTCCCGGCGCGCCGGGGTGGCTGGTGGGATGCCGGCAAGGTGGGGATCTCCCCCCCGCCCATCGAGACGGACCGCGGCTGGCTGCTGCTGTATCACGGCGTGCGGATGACCGCGGCGGGGTGCATCTACCGCCTGGGCGCGGCGCTCATGGACCTCAAGAGTCCCGAGCGCTGCCTGCTGCGCTGCGACGAGTGGCTCTTCGGTCCAGAGGCAGACTACGAGCGCCACGGCGACGTGGGCAAAGTCGTCTTCCCCTGCGGCTACACCGTCGAGCCCGACGGCGACACCCTGCGGCTTTACTACGGCGCGGCCGATACCAGCATCGCCCTGGCCACCGGGAGCATCCGGGGCATCATCGAGTGGCTAGACCGCAAGGGGCACCCCCCTGTGGACTCGCGATAGCCGCCGCAGGCCAGGCCCGCCAACTGTCCAAAGCTTCGTTGGAGCCGCATACTCCGTGACCACGTCATTGAGGGGGGTGTGAGGTGACTTGCGCATGCCGTGGGGGAGACACGTCGCCAAGGATGTCGTGTTGAATGAAGCGGTTCCTCATCCTCTCAACCTGTGTCGGGTTATTGCTCTTTCTCGTTGGCCCGTTCCGAGAAGGGATTGGTTGGTTCCTCACTCGTTCTGATGCGATCCAAAAGACGGATCTGAAGAACCAGCCACGCTCAGCAACGTCGGTTCGGAGCACTTCGCAGCCGGCGACACCCCGCGCCGCAGAGAGCCCTCGGACAGGAGAGGGCGAGGACATCCACGAAGCGATTCAGGAGTACCGCCTGCGCTCGGCCAAGCGGGTGAAGCAGGTCCAGCGGGCACTCAAACAAGCCGGTTTCGACCCCGGGCCACTTGATGGTCTCATTGGCCACCGCACCCATACCGCGCTGATCGAATTCCAGAACGCCCACAGCCTGGAGCCGGATGGGGTTGTGGGAGCGAAGACCTGGGACGCATTGAGTGCCTACATGCATCCAGAAAGCGCCGTGGCAAAGCAGGAAGCCATGCGTGGGCATTGAACCATTGTGCGCGTGACCTGAAAAAACCGTCAACAGCAAGAGGGAATGATTGATGGATCCGCGCGTTCTCCCGACGACGTGTACCACGCTGTTCCTGGCGGAGATGGGCGACACGACCCGACTGGCCCAGTTGTCGTGGGGAAGGGCAATGGGGTGATGGGGTGATGAAGCCTGGCAGGTGCATGAGGCTCACATGACCGTGAAACCCTGCTCCCGCACCGTGATTTTTGATGGGGAATGCGGCTTCTGTCAGCGCGCCATCAAGCTGGGGAAGCGGTTGGATTGGCTGCACCGGATGGGTTGGCGAGCTCGATCAGAGCCTGGTCTGCAGGAGACATTTCCTCAGCTCTCTGACGAAGAGACACAACGACGAATGGTGTCCATACGGCAGGACGGGAAGGCCTACGGTGGCTTTTTTGCCGTCCGCGATATCATGGTCCACTTACCGCTGACGTTCGTGCCGGCGCTGATCCTGTATGTTCCCGGCGTTTCCCTGCTCGGGGTTCCCGTCTATACATGGATCGCAAAAAACCGTCATCACTTTGGTGGAAAATCGGAACACAGTTGCTCACTATAAGCGATGGGTAAACACGTCGTGGTAGGTTGCGTTTTCCTGGCCGCCCTTCCGCCGATCACGACGGACCCCGTCACTGTGGCCCAATAAACGGGGGAAGGTCATGACGGCATGCTCCGCTACTCACCCAACATCGAGGAACACTGGAAGCCCAAGAAGACAGCCTCTTCTCCCCTCGTCCGCTTCTCGGTCCGGTAGCTGTGGGCTTGTCCGTTAAGTTGAGATGGACAAGCCCATCTCTTTGCCTCATTGCTTGTTACGTCGATATGGTGGAAGATATACTGGACAAACGGGACAAAACGTCCAGAGATTTGGCCAGCAAGTAAGCCGTAGAAGCTTCCCGCCATGCGGTGGAACTGGCGGCTAGGCGCGCCTCTCAGAGGAAGCGCCTCCTTGTCCTGTAGCAGGATAGGGTGCTAGGATAAAGCCGCATTCGCTCCAGAGATTGGCCGAGGATCGGCCTACTTGGAGCGGAGTTCATCTATTTTTATCGCCAGGGGCGTAAGCCCCTGGTATTTACTTTTTCTCCCTGGAGAGGACGAGAAGGCCGAGCGCCCGCTGCGCTCGGTGCAGCAGCCACAGTCGGTGTGGCTGCGGAATGCCGAACGCGTTGGCGGTCGGCCATTCCGCGGCTGCCTCGATGGCAGCCGCTTCAGGAGCGTTCGCCTCACCGAAGACGATGGACGTGGCCTCGACCTGATGGGGAATTCGGGGCTAGCTCAGGACACCGAATTCCTCCTGACCTGGAAGCGGAAGGACCGCCCACGCTATAGGATCCGCTCATATGTAGTAGACGTTGACAAATCCCATGGCCATACCCATACTGACTTCTGAGTTGGACTCCGGTGATTGGTGGAACAGGCTCACGTGTGGTGATTCCATAAGAGGAGGCATCAGATGAAACGAGCGCTCAAAACAGTGGGTGTGGCCACTGGATTGCTCGGAATGACCCTTGCCTACTGGTTCCCGGCTGCTCATGCGGAGTCCCCCAACGGGTCTGGGGGGGTGGAAAAGGTCAGGATATGTCACAAGCCTGGGACGGAAGACGAAAAGGAGTTGTTGGTTCCATCTCCCGCAGTCAGCGGACATTTGGGGCACGGTGATCAGCTGGGGGCATGCGGGTCCGGCGATCCCGGGGGAGGACTCTGATTCACGCGGCCGTCGAGCGATCGCCCTTTCGACAGTCAGGCTAGGGACGGTTCTCATTTTGAAAAGAGAACCGTCCCGCTTTTTCTTCGATTTTTCCTTCACAGCAACAAAGGAGGCGATGGATGAATCAACTGGCCAAGTACACCGACCAGGCCTACGCGTTCCTGCGCATCGTCGCGGGATCGATGTTCGCGTTTCACGGAGCCCAGAAGATCTTGGGCATCCTGAGCGAGTTCCAGCCCGCGGTGGGATCTCAACTGTGGTTTGGCGGGCTCGTCGAGCTGATCGGCGGCGGGCTTGTGCTGGCGGGCTTCCAGACCCGCTGGGCGGCTTTCCTGGCGAGTGGCACCATGGCCGTGGCGTATTTCCAGTTTCACTGGAAGTTCCAATTCGGCCAGGAGTTTTTCCCGGCCATCAACAAGGGCGAGCTGGCGGCCCTCTACTGTTTCGTGTTTCTCTTCATCGCGTGCCGCGGCGGGGTGATGTGGTGCCTGGACAAAAGCGCATAACGAGCATTCCCACTTACGTTGGGGCTGATCTCGTTCGGTAACATGTAATGTGAGTCAACGCGGAACGGCTTTAGAGCTTGCGCTGCGGGTGGAAATGGCGTATCCTAGTTGAGGATCCTGCAAACAGGGAGGTGATGGGACCACGGAGAACGGTCCTGGTGAGGGGGAACGGTTCGACGGAAGGTCAGGAGATCGTGGGATCGTGTGCAATCGGTGGAAGTGAGTGAACGAGGAGGAGCGATGTCGTTCCAGCAAGGTAGTGGTGGATTTGGTGGAGGCAGCGGGGGGTTCGGCGGGCGGCCCCGGGAGATGCACAAGGCGACCTGCGGGGACTGCAACAAGGAGTGCGAGGTCCCCTTCAAGCCCAGCGGAGATCGTCCGGTCTACTGCAAGGAGTGCTTTGCAAAGCGCAAGGGGGGCGCCCGCTAACTGGGCGTTCCGTTGAAGGTGAGGGCGTTACAGGAACGTTAAGTAAGCTCGCGGCGACCTTCGAGGGCGCGAGCCAGGGTCGCCTGGTCAGCGTATTCCAGATGGCTGCCCACGGGGATACCGGAAGCGATTCGGCTCACCCGCAGACCGGTCGGGCGAAGCACCTTCGAGAGGTGGGCGGCGGTCGTCTCGCCCTCCTTGTCGGCATCCGTCGCGAGGATGACTTCCTGGATCAGGCCGTCCGACGACAACCGACGCACCAGCTCGTCGATCTTCAACAGTTCCGGTCCGATCCCATCGAGCGGCGCAATGGCGCCCAGGAGCACGTGATAGAGTCCGCGGTACGCGCCGGTCTTCTCGATCGCGAGGACGTCTTTTGGCTCCTCGACTACGCAGAGGACCGCAGGATCCCGTGCAGGATCGTTGCAGATCTCGCAGCGCTCCGCCTCACTCAGGTTAAAGCAGACGCTGCAGAATCGCAGATGGTCCTTCGCATCAAGGATCGCCTGGGCGAGTTGTTGCGCTTCCCCTCGTGACGTCCGCAAGAGATAGAACGCCATCCGCTCCGCCGAGCGAGGACCCACCCCCGGCAGCTTCTCAAGCGCCTCGAGCAACCGCATGAGCGGTCTGGCAGCTGCCATGCCACCTCCTCCCTCCCCTCACGGTATCCGCAGGCCGTGGCCCATCAGGCCGGACGGGGACGATCCAGGATCGTCGCGTTGAACAGATTCACGATCTCCTGGACGACCGGCGAGACCGTCGGCTGACCACCCAGTGAGGGGGCTGCCGTCGCCTGTGGCGCGGCCGGTTCTGGCAGTGTGGCGTACTGGACGTGGAGAGGCGTCTGGTACACCTCACTGAGCAGCCGATCGATGAGGCGGCGGTTCTCCGCCACACTCAACACCTCATGGTGCAGAGCAAATCCAGGGAGACCGATCGTCAAGACACCCCCGTTGACGTCCAGAGGCTTTGCGTCAGCCAGGTACGCCGCGAGCGACATCTTCTGCGCCCCTAACCGTTCAAGGAACGCCGGCCACATCGTCAGGAGCGCGTCGGATGGCATCATCTCCGAAACCGTTCCGCCCGCCTCACGGTCTCCTGAGGGAACAGCGGCCTGCAACGGCGAAGGGCTCGGCGTATCGGGACGCGGGAAGGATCCCTGCCCTTCGGCGTCTTGGGGCGCGAACGCGGGGCGATGTTGGGGTTCCACCCTGTCGTGCAGCACGGCCGGTCCCCTCAGCCCTTCCAGTCGGCGGCTGATCTGATCCAGCGACTGCCACTGCTCTCGCGTTGCCAGCTTGATGACCAACAGCTCCGCGATGGTCTGCCCCAGCGGTGTTCGCCGGACCAACTCATAGGCGCCCGTCGCCATCTGCAGCCACAGCAAGAGCTCTTGCGGCGTGGAACGGCCGGCCTGCTCCTCGAGTCGCGCGAGGCGGTCCGCGGGCTCATCGATCAGACGGGCCAGGAGCCGTGTTCGCTCGGGGGCCTCCTTCGTGCTGGAGAGGATGAGGAGGTTGCGCAGGTATCGCAGCATCCCGGTGATGAGGAGCGAGACGTCCTTACCCTGATCGAACTGCGCCGTGAGAACCTGGAGGGCCTGGATTGGATTGCGCTCGACGATCGCTTGCATGAGCCCTGTGAGCGCCTCTGATTCAATCGCCCCCAGCAGCTCCGTCACCGTCGCTTCGGTGACCGTTCCCGTGGCGAACGTCGCGAGCTGCTCGAGGACCACCTCGGCATCCCGCAGGCTCCCCTCCGAAGCGCGCGCCACCGCATAGAGGGCAGGCTCATCGAGCTGGATCTGTTCGGCGTGGGCGATCCGCCTCAGGGCCTCGACGATGGTCGCCACCTCGATCCGACGGAAGTCAAACCGCTGGCAACGCGACAGGATCGTCGCGGGCACCTTGTGGGCTGCGGTGGTGGCGAAGATGAACTTCACGTGCGCGGGCGGTTCCTCCAGCGTCTTGAGCAACGCATTGAACGCTTCCGTGGTGAGCATATGGACCTCATCAATGATGTAGATCCGGAACGGCCCGGTGACGGGCGCAAAGGGCACTGAGGCTCTAAGGTCACGGATTTCGTCGATCCCACGGTTGGACGCGCCGTCGATTTCGAGGACATCCAGGCTGGTCCCCTGGGTGATCTGCTCACAGCTTGGGCAGCGGCCGCACGGCGTCGCGGTCGGGCCTGCAGCACAGTTGAGGCTCTTGGCCAGGATGCGCGCGGCAGAGGTCTTGCCCACCCCCCGTTGTCCCGTAAAGAGGTAGGCCTGGGCGATGCGCCGGCTCTCCAGGGCCCGGGAGAGCGTCGAGGCGACGTGGGGCTGTCCGACGATCTCGCCGAACGTCTGTGGACGGTATTTCCTCGCAATCGGCAGGTCACTCATCGACCTCTCCATCACATCGAGCCTTCCTCAAACCACCGGAAGACCCTTCTTCCCTTCTTGTCGCGAAAGATCCCGCACGCGAGGAAAATGAGATCGATCACGACCCAGATCCCCAAGAATCCGCCAAGCGTCAACGGCATCAAGACGCCTGTTCCGATCTTTCCGACATAAAAGCGATGGGCGCCGAACCACCCCACGAAGAAGCACAGCAGGAGGGCGACGAGCCTGGATTTCCCAGAGAGAGGCTCCATCAACTTTGTTTCTTGGACCGCGTTCGTGTAGCGAATGTACGGAGAGGCTGGGATTCTGCGCCTCTCGTCGCCCTCACCATCCTGGGCGACGATCCCGAGACCGCAGGTCGAGGGACGCTCGCTTCCCTCGCTTCGCTCGGGACTCCTCGGCTTAACTCCAGCTAGGGCCGAGTCGCCGGTCACCGCCCGCCTTGCCCAGAGGAAGTCGCCGCTCGTCTTCCTCGCGGCTCGTGAATCACCTGGAGGCTCGGCTCCCTTCGAATCCCAGCTTCGACGAGAAAGAACGGAGAGGCTGGGATTCGAACCCAGGAGCCCGCTTTTGGCAGGCTAGCTTCTTAGCAGGAAGCTGCAATCGGCCATGCTCTGCCACCTCTCCACTCCGTGAAAGACGACTACGCCTCAGCTCTCGCCACGGCTTTGCGCAGGAGCGCGTGACACTCTCCGGCGAGCACCTCTTTCACCACGACCAGCCGACGGTTCAAGCGCTCATGACCCGTGAGATCGACCACCGACCCGCACGCCCCCCGCTTGGGGTCAGGGGCGCCAAGGACCACACGAGACACCCCGCTCAAGAAGAGCGCCCCGACACACATGGCACAGGGCTCCTGGGTGACGTACACGATCGCCTCGGAGAGCTGGTCCGATTGCAGGGCATTCGCGGCTTGGGTGATGGCGATGACCGTGGCGTGCGCCGTCGGGTCCCGCAGGAGCCTCACCTGGTGATGGGCGCGGGCGATCACGCGCCCGCTGTGGACGATGACCGCGCCGATCGGTTGATCCTTGGAGGAAGCCAACGCCTGCTCGGCCTCCTTGAGCGCCTCCCGCATGTACTGCTCGTCAACCTTCGTCGCCATCGTTCAACAATCGCGCCTGTGTGGTGCCTCGTATGTGGTGCGCCCAGGTGGGATCGAACCACCAACCTTCGGCTCCGCAGGCCGACGCTCTATCCAATTGAGCTATGGGCGCGAATCTTGTATCTTACCACAATGACGTCGATGGAGAGGGTGGGATTCCCTCCGGCTGCGCCTTCGGGACTCCTTCGCCGACCTCGCCTACGGCGTGGTGTCCGGCTCAGTCGTCGGTGCCTCTCGTCGCCCTCACCATCCTGGGCGACGATCCCGAGACCGCAGGTCGAGGGACGCTCGCTTCCCTCGCTTCGCTCGGGACTCCTCGGCTTAACTCCAGCTAGGGCCGAGTCGCCGGTCACCGCCCGCCTCGAATCCCACCAATGCGTGAGAACAAACGGAGAGGGTGGGATTCGAACCCACGAGACCCCTTGTGGGGGCCTACACGCTTTCCAGGCGCGTGCGCTCGGCCACTACGCGACCTCTCCTTCGAATTCACCTGAGCTGAGACAGAACGGAGAGGGTGGGATTCGAACCCACGAGGGCCTTGCGGCCCTACCGCTTTTCGAGAGCGGCTCCGTCAACCACTTGGATACCTCTCCAGCCAACGGCTACTCGGTGTCAGGAAACTCGACGGAGGAGGTAGGATTCGGCCCCTCCGTTGCTCGCTGATGCTCGCAACTGCGGTGGCCGCCCGCGGCTCGACGGTCGCGACGCTCCTGTCGTCGCGTCCAGCTGGGGCTCGCCGCTCCCTTCGAATCCTACCTCATGCAGGAGAAAGAACGCGGAGGAGGTAGGATTCGAACCTACGGTCCACTTGCGTGGACGGCGGTTTTCAAGACCGCTGCTTTCGGCCACTCAGCCACTCCTCCTAACGAAGTGATTAAAAGAACAACCGCTGGAGCAGCGTCGTGTAGACGGCCTGCGCGCGCGCAACGCCGTCGGCGACCGCCTGCCCAACGGAGAACCCCGGCACCGCCAGCGGCAAACAGGCGGCGCCAATGAGCAGCGTCACCACGAAGACCAGGCCAATGGCCAGGAGGTAGGTTTCGACGCGCCATCGCTGTCGCTGCTGTTGCAGCTCATCGGCGGTCATGAGCCAGTGAAAGGCGATCGTCGCTCCAATGAGCACGCCGACGGGGCCGTCCACAAACCGCCGCTCGACCCACCGGCCCACGAGCCATCCGACGACGCAGACCAGCACCGTGGAGAGCGGCACGACATAGGGGCTGAAGGCCACCAGCGTTGAGCCCTGCCCTGCCGCCTTGCGCGCAGTGTCTCTGCCGTTGCCTCCGGCGGAGCGGTCCACGCTGGAGACCTGACCGCCAAAGAGCCAGAGCGCCAGCGTGGAGAAGAGTCGGCGGCTTGCCCGAAAGAGCGTCACAGGACGATAGAGCAGCGTGTGAAACCCCACGTAGCTCACAAAGCCCCACGTCACCCACTGCTGAAACGCCGCCTCACCTGAGGCGCTCACGAGCGCGAGCTGCTCACGAATGCCCGTGAACAGCCCGATCGCCAGCGGCATGACCACCGCCACCATGACGACCTTGAGGAACCGACCGAGAAGCGCGGAGAAGTTAAAGGTGTGTTTGCCCATCGAGGTAGGGTCGGAGCGGCTCGGGCACTCCCACGCGACCGTCCGCTTGCTGGTAGGTCTCCAACAAACAGATCAGCGTCCTCGCCAGCGCCACCCCGGAACCGTTCAAAGTATGCACGTGCGCCACCTTCTTCGTCGAGGCCTGACGGTAGCGGATGTTCGCCCGACGGGACTGAAAGGCTTCGAAGTTGCTGCAGCTCGACACTTCAAGAAACTGATTCAGCCCCGGTGCCCAGGCCTCCAGGTCATAGCACTTGGCCGCCGCAAACCCTAACTCACCGGTGGACAAGCACACCACGCGATAGTGCAACCCCAACCGCTGGAGGATGGTCTCTGCATTCTTGACCAATTGGTCCAACTCACCGTAGGACGTTTCGGGGGTCGTGAACTTGACGAGCTCCACCTTGTCAAACTGATGGACGCGGATCAGCCCCTTGGTCTCCTTGCCATAGGAGCCGGCTTCGCGTCTGAAACAGGGGGTGTACGCCGTATACCTCAGAGGCAATCGGCCCTCCTCGAGGATCTCATCCCGATGGAGGTTCGTCACCGGCACCTCGGCAGTCGGCACGAGGAAGAGGTCGTCGTCCTTGAGGTGATACATGTCCTCCTTGAACTTCGGCAGTTGCCCGGTCCCAAACATGGAGGACCGGTTGACCAGGAACGGTGGTGAGACCTCCGTATAGCCGTGCTCCTTGGTATGGACATCCAGCATCCAGTTGATCAGTGCCCGCTCCAAACGCGCCCCTTGACCCGTGAAGAGCGGAAAGTGCGAGCCGGTGATCTTTGCGGCCCTGGCAAAATCGATCAGGCCAAGCTGCTCAGCCAACTCCATGTGTGTCTTTGGGGTGAAAGAGAAGGTCGGTTGTTCGCCAATCGGCTGCCCAATCCCGTTCTTGGTCGCATCCCCGACCGGCACCGACTCGTGCGGGATGTTCGGGAGCCACGAAACGAGCTTTGAGAATTCCGCTTCTTCTGTTTTTACTTGTTGCTCGAGCCTTGCGGCCTGATCCGATAACTCTTTGAGCTCTGTTGGTGGGGCTGTGCGTTTGCCAGCAGCCTTCTCTCTCCCAAAAGACTCTGATTGTTCTTTAAGTTGGCGACGGACATTATCAAAATCTACTATCTTTGCACGACGATTCCGCTCTCCCTGAACAAGCGCCTCAAATGTCGTTGGGTTTGTATGGGGCGCGTCTAACCCTAACTGTAGCTTCTCCGGATCTATGCCACGTTTCTTGAGCGCTTCCCGAATGACCTCTGGGTGATCTCGTAGGAGTTTGGGGTCAACCATTTGTCTATGGACTATCGACTATGGACTGCCTTATCCTTTGATCACCCCGAGCGGCCGCATCCGAACGACGCGCTTGGCCAGGCCGGCCGCGTGGACCACGTGCACCACGTCGTTGACATCCTTGTAGGCCTTGGGCTGCTCCTCCGCAATGCCCTTCCGGCCGCGTCCCATCACGACGATACCCTGGCCTGCCAGTTCCTGCTCAATGGACCGCCCTGCCGCCTCGCGGACCGCCGCCGTGCGCGACATCGTCCGCCCTGCGCCATGACACACAGTCCCGAACGTTTCCTCCATCGCGCCCTGGGCCCCAACGAGGAGATACGAGTAACGCCCCATGTCCCCTGGGATGATGACCGGTTGACCTACCGAGCGGTAATCCTCCGGGATCTCCGGATGGCCAGGAGGGAAGGCCCGTGTCGCGCCCTTACGGTGCACGCACAGCAGCCGTTCCTTGCCGTCCACGGGATAGCGCTCAAACTTGGCGATGTTGTGGGCCACGTCGTAGATGAGCTGCAGGCCGAGCTGCTGCCAGCTTTTGCCAAAGACCTGCTCGAACGCCCGCCGCACCAGGTGCATCAGGCACTGCCGGTTGGCCCAGGCGAAGTTGGCCGCGCAGCGAATCGCGCCCAGGTAACGCTGGCCCTCCTCGGACGTGATGGGCACGCAGGCGAGTTGTCGGTCGGGCACGGCAATCCCATACTCCCGCATGGCCCGCTCCATCACGTCGAGATAATCGTCGCAGACCTGGTAGCCAAATCCGCGGGAGCCTGAATGCATCATCACGGTCACGTCGCCCGGCCGCAGGCCGAAGACCTCGGCGACGTCCGGATCGAACACGGTCTCGACGACCTGCACCTCCAGGAAATGGTTGCCGGAGCCGAGCGTGCCCAGTTGGTCCTTGCCGCGCTGCACGGCGCGCTCGGACACCATCTCCGGATCGGCGCCTTCCAGCGCCCCCTGCGATTCCGTATGCTCAAGGTCCGCCACCACGCCATAGCCCCGCGCCACCGCCCAGTGCGCGCCCTGTGTCATGACCTGTGGCGCTTCCTTGACCGTGAAGCGGATGTCCCCGCTCATGCCTACCCCGCAGGGGATCGTGTTGAAGAGGGCGGCGATCAGCGTGCGCAGCTTCGGCCTGACCTCCTCTTCCGTCAGGTCGGTGCGCATCAATCGGACGCCGCAGTTGATGTCGTACCCTACCATACCCGGCGAGATGACGCCTTCAGCTTCCGGATCCATAGCGGCCACGCCGCCAATCGGTGCTCCATAGCCCCAATGAATGTCTGGCATCGCCATCGAGGCCGTGACGATCCCCGGCAGGTGGGCGACGTTGGCGACCTGCTGGAGCGATTCGTCGCGGGTAATGTCTTTGAGCAGCTTCTCGTCGGCGAAGATGAGCCCCGGCACGCGCATGCCCCGGTCATACGACTGCGGAATGCGCCAGCGGTAGTCGTCCAGCTTCTCCAGCGGCCCCTGCCACGCGCGCGCGTTCATTTTCTTGTGGACTTGCCTGCCGATCGAGATAGTTGACGCTTCGCACGATCACGCCACTTCCAATATTGCTCAAGGCTCTGATAAGGTACCCTTGAATCAATCGCCCTTGCCATATCCTCAGTCAGGTAATTCATCCAGTAATCATCAAACACCTCTTCGCCATGGGCAGCAAAGGAACCCTTTCCCTCAATGAGCGCTTGAAGGTTGGTGACTGAGCCAATGTTTTTCGTATTTCCACTTCCCGGTCGGGTGCCAGCTATGCGCCACTTTTCATGAAGGAGGAAGTCGAAGTCCTTCACCACCGACACGATGTTCATGAGATCCTCTAAGGCGTAGATGCGTCGCTCATCGATGGCGCGATCACTCCTCCCATAGACAATGCCCAGCACAAAATGCGCAGCGTAGTGAGCATATGGAAAGGTGGCGTTCTTCCTCGATTGCCGTTGTCGAAAATAGCCGGTGAAGGCGCCCAGTGTAAAACCGTTCACCGTTTCTGCATCGATTCGATAGGTGCTCTTAAGGTCGAGAGCCATCTTGGTGCCATCCGTAGCAATGAAGCTGATGTCCGGATAGTGATTCTGGTGCTCGCTGAGCACCATGCGATAACCGTGTGTTTCGGCAAACCGTGAAATGACCGGAAAGAGCATCAGCTCAATGATCTTGGAGACCACTTTGGTATCAACGGAGATCGTGTAAATGTTCCTGTAGACATCGATAAATCCCTTTACAACCCACTCGCCCGCATCCGTTGCAAGAGTCCGACGGAATTCGTCGAAATCCTGCAGGAGATCTTCCCTAAAACGCTCCATGGTCATGTGACGTGCCACTCGGTAGTGTCACGTGCCAATGAGAAGGATTTCATTCGCCTCGGGATTCGTCGACAACACGTACTTGTACTGGCCGAAGTGCTCAACGTGTACCGTACGCTTATATCGCTTGAGCAAACTTACTAACTCCGGCTCTGAAGGGATTCCATCACCACGATATGAGATCACCAGAATGCTGTCCCGATAGCGTCGGAACAGACGTTCAAATGCGTCGTAGATCCGTCGCCTATCGCTCCATTCGCTGGGACGCGGCTTCAGACGGCGGTGTTTTGAGCTGCGATCAATGCACGCGTCCCATGTCTCATAGATCGTTAACCCTTCCAAGAAGTGATAAAAATCCAGGTAGTCAACGGCGGCGCCGTGCTTGGAGATGTATGGCGTATCGACATAGACTAAGTCGTACTCCCCCGGCACCTCGCAAGCATCAAGATTCAGTGCACGATTGATCCGGCCATTATCAAATACGGCGTGATTGGCCTCTTGGACAAAGAGGCGAAACCACTCATCAAACGGTTTGTCCCACGTGGTCTTGTTTCCGAAAGAACGCTCGACTTCTGACAACCGTAAGTAGAGATTTTTCCGATGAAAGAGATTATACGGTCGCTTCACCATGCACGCTTGACACAACGAAAACAGAGCCAAGGCGAGCTTGTACGGATCGGCCAACTGCCGAATGTTCGTCACGGTTTGGTCGATCCAGGCGTTTTCCTCGTCGGTAAAGTAGATGTCGTGGAAATGGTCCTGTACAACACATGGATACACCGTCTTCGGATGTCTCTGAAGGAGCCAATCGACCTCGGTGTGGTTGAGACGAACGTGCGCATTTTCGATGAGGGCCAATCCGATGTAATAGTTGAAGCGGAGTACGTCGTTGTACGTCACTTGCTTTCCCGCTTTCTTTAACCGAAAGGAAATAGAACCAGTCCCACCGAACGCATCTAAACAAGTGGAAAAATCTAAGTGAGCGATGTGTTCCCAAATCCGCTCAACGAGCTTGGCTTTACTCCCTTGGTAGCGTGTCGAAGGAAATTCAGCCGTGATGTCCGGAAATAACGTCTGCTCATAGACCGCAGTTTTTCTCATAGAGGGTCTTCCTGATCGCTCCCCCTCACCGCTGCTCAGATATCAACGATGACCTGGCTATGCCACACGCCGTCTCGCTGCTTCACCTCAAGCAGATGACGCGTGATGGCCTTGACTTCCCGTCCCTGCGCATGTCGCGTCGGATCAAACGTGTCTCCTCGCACGGTACCCCGGAGAGCGGTGTGGGTCGTTTCGTCCAACTCGTAGCGGACCGGTAAGAACCGATCCGTCGAAAACCAAAAGAGCAGCTCCTGAAGCCAGATCAAAAGGAGCGACTCGACGTCCTCCGCAGTCAACTGAATCGATCGCGCCTCTTGAGGTCTCAAGTCGCTCTCCTCGGCGATGAGCTCCGTGAGCCCCTGGGCGAGATGGACGAAGAGCTCTGACAGCGTGTCCCCCGTCGCCGTGATGCCTACATCGGCCGTGTGATCGAAGAACTCGTACCCCTTGCGCTCAGACATCAGACAAGACTGCCGAACGGATCAAAGCAAGCTTCTTCTCTCGACTCCACCCTTTGACCTCAATCTCCCGCCGACGGGCTGTGGATTCGTCAGGCCACGTCTCTGTATAGATGATGGAGGCAGAGCCTTTGCTTCTAACGTAAACTGAGCCTCGGCCTGCATTGTGCCGTTTGATGCGGTTTTTCAGATTCGTTGTGATTCCGGTATAGAGCGAGCTGTCAGAACATCGGGCGACGTAGAGGTACCACATCTGCGTCTGCGTCTGCGTCACTCACGCCTTGGTCGGTTATCCCTCGCCGAACCTTGATGATCCCGGTTCGGCTCGGGATCACTTTATCTTCGCCAGCGCGAAGATAAAGTATTGGGCCGCCTGTTGAGCCCCGCCATCGGCGGGGCAAAATCCCGAGGCGGCGCAGCCGACGAGGGACGACCGAGCCGGGCACCCCACACGGTTTGCTTCGGGTTGCGAAGCAAACCGAAGCACGTGGGGTCGACGAAGGGAGTCCCGAGACCGGAGGTCGAGGGAGGACTCGCACCCACTCCCTCAGCCGACCTGACTGATCCCGGTCGGCTTCGGGATCGAATTTCGCCCATCCTCCGCGGGCGAAATTCGATGGGCCGCCTGGGACTCGAACCCAGCACCCACAGCTTAAAAGGCTGTTGCTCTGCCTGATGAGCTAGCGGCCCAATTGTGAAAGAGCGATCGACTTCCGGGACGATTGTGGCACCATTATAGCAAAGCGCCCGCCGGAAGAGGCGGGCAGGTTGCGGGCAACACCGACGGGCGCGTCAGGACAAACGGTGCCGTTAGGGGCTCTGCAGCTCGTGCTCTTTGGCTTTGACGAGCGCGTTGATCTGCTCGATGTAGCGGTCGGTCAGCTTCTGAATCTGCTCTTGGGAGGCGAAGGCGTCGTCCTCGCTGACCTGCTTGCCCGTCTTGAGCTGTTTGACCGCCTCGTTGGCATCGCGCCGAATCGTGCGGATGTGGACGCGCCCTTCCTCCGCCATCTTATGAGCCAACTTCGTCAGCTCCTCCCGCCGCTCTCCCGTCAGGGGAGGGATCGGCACCCGGATGAGCTTTCCATCCAGCACCGGCGTGACGCCCAGGGAGGCTTTCTGGATCGCCTTGTCGATCTCAGGGGCCACCTTCCCATCCCACGGCTGGATGATCAGCAGGTGCGGCTCAGGGGCGGTGATGGCCGCCAACTGCCGCAGCGGCGTCGCCGCCCCGTAGTAATCGACGACGACGTGTTCCACAAGCGACGGGGTCGCCCGTCCTCCGCGGATCTCCGTCAACTCGCGCGTGACGGTCGTGATCACGCGCTTCATCTTCTCTTCGCTCTCTTTCGAGAGGGTCTGGAGGGGGATCATCCCACCACCTGTTGGCTGGCCGTAGGCCGTCCCGCCAGCGGCGGGACGTTTCGCCTACGAGAGGCCTCTACGATTAAACGGCGAAACCCAGCAGGTGGTGGGATCATTTCCGCTGGACGACCTGCGTGCCCACCGGCTCGCCGCAGACGACCCGTTTGATGTTGCCGGGTCGGTGCAGGTTGAACACGATGATGGGGATCTCGCCGTTCATGCAAAGGCTGACCGCCGTGGCGTCCATCACCTTCAATCCCTTCTTCAGCACATCGAGGAAGCTCAGCGTGGAGAATTTCTTGGCCTGGCGATCGACCGCGGGATCCGCCGTATACACCCCGTCGACGTTCGTCGCCTTCAGGACCACCTCGGCGCCGATCTCCATCGCTCGCAACGCCGCCGTCGTGTCGGTCGTGAAGAAGGGGTTGCCGATGCCCCCGACGAAAATCACCACCCGCCCCTTCTCAAGGTGGCGGATGGCTCGCCGGCGGATATAGGGCTCGGCCACCTTCGCGATCTCGATGGCGGTCTGCACCCGCGTGGGAACCCCGAGACGCTCCAGCGCATCCTGCAGGGCGAGCCCATTGATGGCGGTCGCCAGCATGCCCATGTAGTCGGCGGTGGCCCGTTCCATCCCCGTCGTCGACGACGCGGGGAGGCCGCGGAAGATGTTGCCGCCCCCCACGACGACCGTGACCTGGACCCCAAGCTCCCGCACCTCTTTGACCTGCTGCGCGAGGTCGTTCAGGACGTGCGGATCGATCCCGAACCCCAGCTTCCCTTGGAGCGCTTCCCCGCTGAGTTTCAGGACGATCCGTTTGTACTTCGCCGTCAACGCCAAAGAGGACGGCGCGGCGGGCTCACGTGAACCCCGTACCACGGCTTCACCGCCACGCCCCCCCACCAACGGGGTGGTGTGGGAAGCGGGGTTTCCTGTGGTACGGGGTGAACGCATCCGAAGCGTGGTCCTGCGCGCCCGATCTGCCATCACGCGCCTGAGAAGAGCGACTCGCGGTTCACGGCGCCGACGAGGAGCTCTCGCCCACCGTAAACTGCACAAACCGACGGATGACGACGTTCTCGCCCGTCTTGGCGATCAACGCCTTGAGGAGCTCCCGCACCGTCGTCCCCTGATCCTTGACAAACGGCTGCTCCAGCAGGCACGCGGACGCCACGTCCTCCCCGCTCGCTCCTCCTTGAGACGGAATGTCCTCCGGCTGAAGGAAGCGGGGGTTCATGGCGGCGACGTGCATCGCGAGCTCCCGACAGAACTGGCTGAACTCCGGCGTGCGCGCGACGTAGTCCGTCTCACAGTTGACCTCGACCAGCGCCGCCAATCGGCCATCATGGTGGACATAGGCTTCGACACGCCCTTGACGGGTCGTGCGGCCCTGACGGGCCTGGGCGATCTGCCCGGCACGCTGTCGCAGCGCCGCGCGCGCCTTCGCCAGGTCCCCTCCGGAGGACTCGAGCGCCACGCGGCAGTCATTGACGGACGCCCCGCTCTCTTCCCGCAACGTTTTGAGATCGTCAAGCCGAACGGACTTACCCATCCTTGGGCTTCGCGTCCCCCTCGACGGTGGCCGGCTCGACGCCCTGGACCCCGGACGGCGCCTGTCCATTCGTCGGGCCCTTCTCCGGTGGACCGACCCCTTCCGGCAGCGGCTGGGTCGCTTCAAAGCGGCGTCGTCCAGCCAGCACGCGATCAGCGACGATGGAGGCAATCAGCTGAATCGACCGGAGGGCGTCGTCATTGCCCGGAATGGGGTAGGCGATGAGATCGGGATCGGCGTTCGTGTCGCAGACGGCGACGATGGGAATGTGGAGACGGCTGGCTTCCAGCACGGCGATCTCTTCACGTTTGGTATCCACGACGAAGAGACAGCCTGGCAGCCGGTCGATCGTCGCCAGCCCGCTGAAGTGCTCCTCCAGCCGCTCCAACTGGCGCGTGAGCCGCTTGGCGTCTTTCTTCGAGAGGCGCTCAAAGAACCCGCTCTCCTTCTGGCGGCGGAGCTCCCGCATGCGGTCGATGTTGCCCTTGATCGTCTGGAAGTTGGTCAGGGTGCCCCCCAACCAGCGGTTGATCACGTACGGCATCCCCGCGCGCGTGGCCTGCGCTTCGAGGATCGCCTTGGCCTGCTTCTTGGTGCCGACGAACAAGACCAGGCGGCCTGCGGCGGCGAGGTCCTCGAGGAAGGCGCAGGCCGACTGCAGAGACCGCTCCGTTTGCTCCAGGTCGATGATGTAGATGCCTGAGCGGCTGCCGAAGATGAACCGCTTCATCTTCGGATTCCAGCGCTTGGTCTGGTGCCCGAAATGCACCCCCGCCTCCAACAACTGCTTCACCAGTGTCGTCGCCATCACCGCATCGTGCTCTGTTGAGATCTGTTGCGAAGCGAAACTTATGACGGCTGGATCGCCGCCGCCGGGTGCATGAGCTGCAACTCGCAGAATCGCTTGTAGAGCGGGCTCTTGTCCAGGAGCTCCTCGTGGCTGCCCTGCTCCACAATGCGCCCTTCCTGAATCAACACGATCCGGTCGGCCAGTCGGACCGTGGAGAGCCGATGCGCAATCAGCACGACCGTCCGGCTCCCCTTCAACGGCTCGAAGACTTCGGCAATGAGGTGCTCGGACTGCGCATCGAGCTGGCTGGTGGCTTCGTCACAAATGAGGATCGGCGGGTCCTTGAGGAGGGCGCGGGCAATCGCCAGCCGCTGGCGTTCCCCGCCGGAGAGCCGATCGCCCCGCTCGCCGATGACCGTGTCGTAGCCCTTCGGGAGCTTGCTGATGAAACCATGGGCGTTGGCCATCTTGGCCGCGTGGATGATCTGCGCCAGCTCAGCCGCCGGCTTGCCGACGGCGATGTTGGCCCGCACGGTGTCGTTGAACAGGAACGTCTCCTGGGTCACCAGGCCCACCTGGCCGCGCAGCGAGGCCAACGTGACGTGCCGGAGATCCAAGCCGTCGATCTTGATCCGTCCGGCGCTGGGATCGTAAAAGCGCGGGAGGAGGTTCACGAGGGTCGTCTTGCCTCCTCCACTGGGCCCCACCAACGCGATCGTTTCCCCAAAGGGAATCCTCAGGGAGAGGTCGCGCAGCGCCGGCTGGGAGTCGTAGTGAAACGAGACGTGCTCGTAGACAATCTCGCGGTGAAATGGGGGCAGGATCCTGGCCTTGGTGTGCTCGACCACGCTGGAGGAGGTATCCAGCACCTCGAACACCCGCTCCGCTGAGGCGAGGGCCTGCTGGTTGATGCCGTGCAGTCGCGCCAGCCGTTTGAACGGCCGCAGCAGCGAAAGCATAGCCAGCAGGAACGCCAAAAAGGTCCCGAGGGTGATCTGATCCGACAGGACCTTCCGGCCCCCATACCAGAAGACGAACGCCCCGCCGCAGGCCCCGATAAACTCGGTCAGGGGAGAGAGGGCGAGCATCCGTTTCTGCATCTTCCGCGTGATGCGGTAGGCGTGCAGGTTGCGGTCGGCAAACTGCTTGCGGACCACCGGCTCGATGAGGAACGCCTGGATGACGGGGATCCCCGCCAGGGACTCCAGGATCGTCGTATTGAGCTGTCCCATCACCGTCTGGCCTTGCTGCGAGAACTTCTTGAGCAGCCGTCCGACCCGCCCGATCGGCCAGGCGATCAGCGGCACGATCACGCAGACGATGAGCGACAGCTTCCAGTTGATGGCCAGGGCGATCGACAGGAACATGAGCACCTGGAAGCCCTGAAAGACGAGATCGGTGAGCCCCTCGGTCATGGAGTTCTGAATGATGCCGGTGTCGTACAGGATGCGGGACATCATGACGCCCGTGGAGGATTTGTGGTGGTAGTCCAGCGACAACCCCATGAACCGGTCGAACAGCGCCTGGCGCAGATCGCGGATGACCCGCTGCGCCGCATCGTTCATGTAGAACGACTGCCAGATATCAAAGAGCCCTTTTACAAAGAAGAGGAGGGGAATGGCCAGGCCGAAGAGGGTCAGCACGGAGAGCGGCTCAATGGCGTTGAGCCAGCCGACGACGCCCTCCAACCACGCCGGCAGCCACGCGGGGGCCGGGATCGCCCGATTCGTCACGATCCGGTCCGCCAGGGGGAAGATCGCGCCGAGCTGGACGCCGTTGAGGAGGCCGGAGACCGCCATGCAACCGATGGCCAGCCAGAAGACCCTCAGATGGGGCTTTAGGTAGCGGAGGAGTCGGAAATAGGTCGCCATAAGCGGGATATTGTACCACGCAAGTTGACTTCACACAAGGCCGTCTGTTAGACTCACCCCCGACGATGCCGACGGCTCCGCTTCGTGTGGGCGTGGTGGGCGTTGGCCACCTGGGCAGACGCCACGCCGAGATCTACGCCTCAATGCCTGGGGTGCGCCTAGTGGCGGTCTGCGACGCTGACGCCACCCGCGCCACGATGCTCGCTCACACGCTGCGCTGTCAGGCCCTGACGGACTACCATGACCTCATGGGGTCCGTGGAGGCCGTCAGCCTGGCGGTGCCCACCAGCCTCCATGCGAGCATTGGGCTGCCGCTGCTGCGCCAGGGGATCCATCTGCTGATCGAGAAGCCCATTGCGACCTCCTTGGCCCACGCGGACGCGCTGATCCGCACGGCCGCGCAAGGCGGCTGCGTCTTGCACATCGGCCACGTCGAACGGTTCAACGCGGCGATCCGCGCGGCGAAGCACCACCTGACCCACCCGCGCTTCATCGAAGTCCACCGGCTCTCACCCTACCCGTTCCGGGGAACCGATGTCAGCGTCATCCTGGACGTCATGATCCATGACCTGGACCTCCTGCTCTGGCTGGTGCGATCCCGCGTGACCCGCGTGGAGGCGCTGGGAGTTCCGGTCCTGTCCCCCAGCGAAGACATCGCCAACGCCCGGCTGGTCTTCGCCTCAGGATGCGTCGCCAACGTGACGGCCAGCCGCATCAGCGATGAGATGCTGCGGCGCATCCGCGTGTTCCAGAAAGACCGCTACCTCTCCATCGACTTTAAGACCCAGGACGTGGAGTTGGCCCGACGGGTGGAGAGGAGCGTTCACCGCGTCAAGTTGCCGGTCAACCAGCGCCCGCCGCTCCAAGACGAGCTGGCCTCGTTTGTCCGCGCCATCAGACGCAAGCGACCCCCGGCCATCTCTGGAGCGGACGGCCGCGCGGCCCTGGCGCTCGCCCTGCGGATCGAGCAGGCCATGCGCCGCTCTCGAAAAACCGTCCACCGTCCACCGTCCACCGTCCACCATTGAGATCTTCCTTATACTGTGGACCGTGGACTGTCGACTGTGGACGAACGTGTAGGCTGCCTGAGTGTCACATGGCATCCATCTGCCTCGTTGCAGGTGATCCCTCGGGAGATGTGCACGCGGCGCGCCTCGTTGAAGCGCTCCGCCTCCGCAGTCCTGCGCTGACCTTCACCGGCCTCGGCGGCCCCGCCATGGCTCGGGCCGGCGTCAGGCTGCTGGAGGATCTCACCAAGGCGGCGGCGATCGGGCCGTTTGATGCCGCGCGCCATCTCGGCCGGCTCACCCGGGCCGCGCGGCTGCTCAGGGAGCACCTGAGCGCGCACCGGCCCGATGCAGCGATCCTGGTCGACTTCGGTGACTTCAACCTTCCGGTCATCGCCCCGCTGGTCAAGCGACATCAGATCCCGGTCCTCTACTACATCAGCCCGCAGGTGTGGGCGTGGGGGCGATGGCGGCTTCGCTACATCCGACGCTACGTCGATCGGATGATCGTGTTCTTCCCGTTTGAGGAGGCGTTCTACCAACGAGAGGGGATTGCGGTCACCTGGGTGGGTCACCCCCTCATCGACCAGGTCCAGCCCACGCTCCAGCCGGAAGCCGCCGGAAAAGCGTTCGGCCTCAACCCCTGGAGGAGGACGGTCGGTTTGCTGCCAGGCTCACGCGAACGGGAGCTGGCGCGCCACCTGCCGCTGATGCTTGCCTCCGCCAGGCGCATCGCCTGGCGGATGCCGGGCGTCCAGTTCCTGCTCCCCAAGGCTTCGGCCATCGCCTCGGAGACGCTCGCCTCCTTCCTGACACATGCCGGGGTCGAGGTGCGGGTGGCGAACGGATCCGTCTACGACGCTTTGCAGGTCATGGAGGCGGCCGTCGTCGCCTCGGGCACCGCGACGCTTGATGCCGCCCTGTGCGAGCTGCCGATGGTCGTGGTGTATCGGACGTCGTGGCCGACCTATCTGGCCGCGCGCGTCGTCATCCGCACGCCGCACATCGCCATGGTCAACGTGGTGGCGGGGCGCGCGGTCGTCCCTGAGCTCGTGCAGCACCGCGCCACCCCCGCCGCCATCGCCGCGGCGATCGTGGACCTGCTACGGGACGAGGCCCGTTGCGAGACCATGAAGGGAGGCTTGCGAGCTATACGGGAGCAGCTTGGCCCGCCTGGCGCGGTTGAGCGAGCAGCTGATGTGGTGCTGGACATGCTAACCAGGTAGGGGCGGTTCCCTCGCTACCGCTCGGGATCCCTCAGCGAGGGAATCCCGAAGCCGAAGGCTGAGGGACGAGCGCGCCGCCCGTGTCGTGTTGGAAGAACTCCGAATCTAGCGTTCAGCGGATAGCGTACAGCGTTCAGGGGAAGCATTAACAGGTTCTTCTGAACGCTCTACGCTGAACGCTGTACGCTAGAGGAGGGGGAGGTAGGTCTTGATCTCGTAGTCGGTGAGGGTGCGGCGAAAGCGCTCGTGCTCGATCCGCTTGTTCTGGAGGAACAACTGGAAGACGTGCTCGCCCAAGGCCCGCCGCAGGAACTTGCTCTCCCTCGCCAGCGTAATCGCCTCGCCGAGGCTTCCCGGCAACATCGCGATCCCGCGCCTGGTCCGCTCCGCCTCTGTGAGCTTCAGCGCATTCTCCTCGGTAGGCTCCGGGAGCGGAAGCCGCTCCTCAACCCCCTCTAAGCCGGCCGCCAGGATCACGCTGAACACGAGGTAGGGATTGCACGCCGGATCGGGGGAACGCAGCTCGATGCGGGCCGAGGCCTCCTTCCCCGGCTTGTACATCGGAATGCGGATCAGATCAGAGCGGTTGCGCTGCGCCCACGTCACGTAGACCGGCGCTTCGTAGCCCGGCACGAGGCGCTTGTACGAGTTGACCCACTGGTTCAGCACGAGCGTCATCTCCGGCGCGCGCGCGAGGATGCCCGCCATGAACTGCTTGGCGACCTTCGACAGGTGGAGCGGATCCTTCTCATCAAAGAAGGCGTTGCGCTCGCCGGTGAAGAGCGACATGTTCACGTGCATGCCGGAGCCGTTGCGATCCGCGAGCGGCTTGGGCATGAAGCTGGCGTAGACGCCGTGCTTGAAGGCGATCTCTTTGACCACCAGCCGGTACGTCATCACGTTGTCCGCCATCGTGAGCGCATCGGTGTAGCGGAAGTCGATCTCGTGCTGGGATGGAGCCGCTTCGTGGTGGGAGTACTCGATCCCGATGCCCATCTCCTCCATCGAGAGGATGATGTCGCG
>JAUYPJ010000002.1 GCA_030697665.1 Candidatus Omnitrophota bacterium | reverse complement strand
GGGCGGTTTGCCATCGAGGATCCCGAGACGGGGACGACGCGCCAGCTCCGACTGCTGGCGGTCCATGAGCGGGTCGGCAAGACCGGCGCGCAGTACTACTCCTGCACCGATATGCGCGATGAAGCATCGGGAGAGGTGCTGGACCTGGATTTTGACGTCGAGCCTGCCGAGGATGGGCTGCGCGTAATCGACGTGCGCATCCACAAAGTGGATGGACAGGCGCGCTACACCTATGACGAGCACGACAACCGGATTCCCCTCTCCTCATCGGGTGGCTGACCCCACCACCTCTTTGGACATGGTGCTGTGCGATGCACAGCACCGTCTGTCCCGCTCGTATGGCGGGACAGACGTCCAGCAGAGCTGGGCGTCTCAAAGAGGTGGTGGGGTGACGGATCGCGCAAGAAGGCCGTGTTTCAGGGGTCATCAGGGCTCATGGTGAGGTCTCCTGCGGTGGATCGGCGCCCCGTCGGTGGCGGGATGACGAAGGTGCTGCTCTTCGCGGTGATCGTGGGCGGCGCCGCGTTGGGGCTGAAGGTGATCGGCTTCGACGTCGCCCACTTGACCCCTGAGCGCGTTCGATCCTTCGTGGTGTCGTTCGGCGCATGGGCGCCGCTGATCTACCTCTTGGCGTACGCCCAGCCGGTGGTGCCCCTGCCTGCGAGCGTCATGACCGGGCTGGCCGGAGCGGCGTTTGGAAGAGGCTGGGGGATGCTCGCCGCGTTGACGGGCGCGACAGGCCGCGCCTGCACACAATTCTTGGTGGCGCGTCTGTTGGGCCGCGAGGTGGTCGCCCGGCTCCTGAAAGGCACCGTGGCGACGCTGGATCAGAAACTGGGGGAGCAGAGCTTCACCGCGGTGCTCCTGATCCGGTTGATTCCCAACCTGCCCTTCGACGTGCAGAACTACGGCCTCGGATTTTCTCAGGCGCGATTCGGTCCCTACGTGCTGGCGACGCTCCTCGGCATGATCCCGGGCAGCTTCGTCTTCGTCTATCTGGGAGAATCGCTCACCGATCCGCGGCAGATCTGGAAATTCGGGGTGGGAATCCTGCTGGTCGTCGGTCTGATGCTGATGCAGTGGGCCTGGCAGGCCAGGCGGCGCCAAGCCTGCAAGTGATGTGCTGAGTCCATGCCGAGCGTGCTGTTCGTGTGCGTGGCCAACTCCTGCCGCTCCCAGATGGCGGAAGCCTTTGCGAAGGCGCTGGGAGCGGGCGAGTGGGAGATCGACAGCGCCGGATCCTCTCCAAGCGGCGCCGTCCATCCACTCGCGGTCCAGCTCATGCAGGAGCTTGGCCTCGACCTGAGGCGCCACCGCTCAAAGGGGCTCCAGGACGTTCCTCAGCGAACCTGGGACTGCGTGGTGACGATGGGCTGCGGCGATCGCTGCCCCGCGGTGAAGACGCGACATCGACTGGAGTGGGAGATTCCGGATCCGGTGGGCCGGTCGCTGGAAGAGGCGCGGCGCATTCGCGATGATCTCAAGGCGCGCGTCCGCGAGCTCCTGGGTGGTGTCCTAAGTTGCACGACGACACCACAGATGCCACAGAAATCCACGGAGACACGGAGAAATCTTTGAGGAGACGTCTCCGTGTTTCCGTGGCGCTTCCGTGCTTCCGTGGTGTGAACGAACGAATTAGGACAGCTCCTGGGTGGGGTTGACAGTTCCCCTCCTGTTTCGAGATAATCTCCCGTTGTGTGGTTCGGTTCCCGGAGGGGTCGAGCTCGTCCATGTGGCAGATCCTGGTCAGTGTCCTTGAGTGGTGCGGGTGGATGGCGTTAGGCTTGTTCAGCCTCCACCAGTTGTGGCTGCTGGCCCTGTGCGTGTGGCATCGTCGGCGCGCTCCACGCCCGCTGGGCCCCGTGGATCCCCTGCCAGTGGTGACGGTGCAGTTGCCGGTGTTCAACGAGCGCTACGTCGTGGAGCGACTGCTCGATGCGGTGACGCGGCTGGACTACCCGCGGGAGCTGCTGGAGATCCAGGTCCTTGACGACTCGACCGACGAGACGACCTCCTTGATCGCGCAGCGTCTCCAGCCGCTGCAGGCGCAGGGCTACCGGATCGTCCATCTCCACCGGACCCATCGCGGCGGCTTCAAGGCGGGCGCGCTCACCGCCGGCCTGGCCGTCGCCCACGGGGAGTTCATCGCGCTCTTCGACGCCGATTTCGTCCCGCCGCCGGACTTCCTCCGGCAGACCCTCCCACACTTCACCGATCCCCGCATCGGCATGGTGCAGGCCCGGTGGGGTCATCTGAACCGCTCCGACTCGTTGCTGACGCGCGCGCAGGCGCTCATGCTGGACGGCCATTTCCTGATCGAGCAGGTGGCGCGTTTCCGGGGCGGTTGCTTCTTCAATTTCAACGGCTCGGCGGGCGTCTGGAGGCGGCAGGCGATCGTGGAGGCCGGCGGCTGGCAGCCGGACACGCTGAGCGAGGACCTCGATCTCAGTTATCGCGCCCAACTGCGGGGCTGGCGGTTCGTCTATCTTCGCGATGTCGTGGTGCCGGCCGAGCTGCCCCGCGAGATCGGCAGCCTGAAAACCCAGCACCATCGGTGGACCAAAGGCTCGATCCAAGTGGCGGCCAAGCTGTTGCCGGCCGTCCTGCGGAGCCGGCAGCCTCTGCGGGTCAAGTTGGCCGCCTGCTTCCACTTCGGGGCGTGGCTCCACTACCCGCTGGGATTGCTGGTGATGCTCCTGCTGCTGCCGCGGTTGGCGATGGGGGCATCGCCCATCCCGCTGCACCCCGCCATTTCCTTGGGCGGGCTGGTCGGTGGTCTGCTCCTGATGAGCACCGCCCTGTTCTGTGGGACGGTGCAACGGCAGAGCGGCATGCCGTGGCGACGGTTCCTGTTGGATGTCCCGGCCTTGATGGCCATGACCGCCGGACTGGCCGTGAACAACACCCGCGCCATCTGGGAAGCGGTCCGGGGCACGCCCTCAGGCTTCGATCGGACGCCGAAGTACAACGGCCGTCGGGTCCCGCGCCGCTCACCGGACTACGAGATCCAGCCCTCCGGGACGCGGTGGTGGTATGGGGAATTAGGGGTGGGGATGTACACCGTGGTGATCTTAGGCTACGCAGCCTCCCGCGCCCTCTATGCGGCGGTCCTGTTTCTGCTGCCGATTTCAGCCGGATTGTTGTACGCGGGGATCAGTTCCTTCCGCTCCGTACTGGGTCGATGGACCTGGAAGGCGTTGGAGGTCGAAGGGGTCACGCAGGCTGTGGAGTAGCACAACGGAGGTGGACGATGAACCGGGCGCGGAGTCTCTCAGTGGGATTGCTCGCGTTGAGTCTGGCGGCTGCCGGCTGTTACGGGCCGTTCAATCTGACCCGCCGGCTCTACCAATGGAATCAGCAGGTGGGGACCAAGTGGGAGCAGGAGTTCATGTTCATCCTCCTGGCCTGGGCCCCGGTCTACGGCCTCGCGGTGCTGGGCGATGCGATTGTCTTCAACTCGATGGAGTTCTGGACGGGCAAGAACCCGGTGGATCCTCCTACGCGTCAGGCGATGTCCCAGACCAAACGGCTTGTTCGAGGCGACCAGGAGGCTCATCTGACCTACTCCACAATGACCGACGGCCTCCCCGAGCTCTTCGTCGAGCAGTTTGACCGGGGCCAGCCGGCAGCAAGCCTGCGCATTCAGCAGCGCGACGGCCTGACGGAAAGCCTGGATGCGGCAGGGAACCTCCTCTTCATTGCCACCACACGTCCAGATGGGGAGGTGCGGGTGCACGATCGAACGGGCCGGCTGGTCGCCTCGTCTGCGTGGGGGCCGGCGCAGAAGCCACTTACTTTGGCGCGTCAGGACGGCGTGTCCTCGTCCGCACCGCCGGAGGCCACGGACCGATGAGCGCTGATGACCACACAGGGTAGCGACCCATGAGCTCCAGCGCGCGCGCCGCAGTGGCCGGGCACGCGCATGGGGCGACCAGCACCGGAATCCCCAACGGCAAGTTGGGGATGTGGGTGTTTCTCGCCTCAGAGGTGATGTTTTTTACCGGGCTGATCGGCGCCTACGTGGTGCTCCGGATGGGCCATCCGCAGTGGCCGGGTTCAGAGGGGCACCTCAGCGTTCCGATGGGGACCCTGAACACGCTGATCCTCATCTGCAGCAGCACGACGATCGTCCTGGCCCTGGCGGCTTCCGCGCAGCACGCGCTGGGCGCCGTCCGACGGTGGTTGCTCGCCACCGTCGTCTTGGGATCGCTCTTCCTGGTCATCAAGGGATTCGAGTACGCCGCAAAGTTTTCTCACCACATCGTCCCCAGCACGAACGTCTTCTGGTCCTGCTACTTCACCCTCACCGGCTTTCACGCCCTGCACGTGATCGGGGGAATCGTCTTCAACCTCTGGGTCTTGGGGTGGACGGCGCGCGAGGAGCGCTGGCGCGCGCAGCGCCACCGCCTGGAGTATGCGGGTCTCTACTGGCACTTCGTGGACATCGTGTGGATCTTTTTGTTTCCGCTGCTCTACCTGTTCTAACAGGGTACTGAAACACCCTAGATGACACCACGGAACCACAGAAGCGGCACAGCAACACAGAGCGGTTCTCGACGAGCACGTCTCTGTGCCTCTGTGGAGTTCTGTGCCCTCTGTGGTGTGACCGGACGTTGTTCCGCAGCCTGCTAAACGATGACCAGCCGCGCAGAGTCGGTTCGGCTCTATCTGGTGATCTGGGGGTGGTTGGCGGGCCTCATGCTGCTGGGGGTGTTCCTGTCTGAAGCCGGCGTCCTGCCGCTGCCGGCGGCGATCATCGTCGTCCTGGTGACGCTGCTCTCGTCGGTCAAAGCGGTCTTGGTGGCGCTGTACTACATGCACCTGAAGCTCGATCGTCGGCTCCTCGCCGTGATCGCCCTCGCCCCCCTCCTGCTGATCGTCCTCGTGCTGGGGGTCGTCTACTCCAGCGCCTTCATCCGGCTCTGATCGGATGTGCGCAGGGCGAGGGGCGCGCCTCCGGTGCCGATTTTCCATTGCACGAATCCCTCCTGCGCGTCGCAGATGACCACTATGAAGTTACAGGAACTCCTCAAACGCTCCTTCGGCTTCGACTCGTTCCGGCCCTTGCAGCGGGAGATCATGGAAGATTCGCTGGCAGGGCGGGATGTGTTCGCGCTCTTGCCGACGGGCGGGGGGAAGTCGCTCTGCTATCAACTGCCCGCGCTGGTCCGGCCGGGGTTAACGGTGGTGGTGTCGCCCTTGATCGCCCTCATGAAGGACCAGGTGGACGCGATGGACGTCCTGGGCATTCCCGCCACCTGCTTGAATTCGTCTCTGGACGCCGGCGAATCCGAGCGGCGATGGAGCAGGCTTGAGCGCGGAGAGTATCGTCTGCTCTACGTGGCCCCCGAACGGCTCATGCTCCCTGGGTTTCTTCAGGACTTGCGGCGCCGGCACGTCTCGTTGATTGCCGTGGACGAAGCGCACTGCATCAGCGAATGGGGGCATGATTTTCGTCCGGAATACCGCCGCCTGGCGGACGTGCGGGATGTGCTTCCCGACACGCCGATCCTGGCGCTCACGGCCACGGCGACCGAGCGCGTTCGGGACGACATTATCCGCCAGCTTCGTTTGAGGAACCCGGCCGTGTATGTGGCAGGGTTCAACCGTCCGAACCTGACGTATCGCGTGGTGGCCAAGCATCGGGCGTATGAGCAGGTGCGCGACTACGCGCAAGCGCGCGGGGCCGAGAGCGGCATCGTGTACTGCCAGAGCCGAAAGACCGCGGAACGCCTCGCCGAGCGGCTGAGTGCGGAGGACATTCCCGCCAGGCCGTATCACGCGGGCCTCGGGGCCGACGAGCGCAACCGCCATCAGGAGCTGTTCTTGCGCGACGAGATCCGCGTGATCGCGGCGACGGTCGCCTTCGGCATGGGGATCAACAAGCCCAATGTGCGCTTCGTGATCCATTACGACTTGCCGAAGAACATCGAAGGCTATTATCAGGAAACGGGCCGCGCGGGGCGCGACGGGCTGCCGGCCGAATGCCTGTTGCTGTTCGGGGCCGGCGACACCGTCAAATACGCCCAATTCATCGAGGAGAAATCAGATCCCAACGAGCAGGCCGTCGCGCGCCGGCAGCTCCAAGAGATCGTGCAGTATGCCGAAAGCGCCCGATGCCGCCGAACGGAGCTGCTCGGATATTTCGGCGAACGCTTCCAGGCGGGCCATTGCGCCGCCTGCGACAATTGCATCTCGCCGAGACGCACGTTTGACGGCACCGTGCCCGCGCAGAAGTTTTTATCGTGCGTCTACCGGATCCGCGAGCGCAGCGGGTTCGGCGTCGGCCTCCACCACGTGGTGGAGGTGTTGACGGGCGCGTCCACGGAGAAAGTCCGGCGGTGGAGGCACGAGCAGCTCTCGACGTATGGCATCGGCACGGAGCATACGCGGCCGGAGTGGTCGGCGATCGGGCGGGAGCTGGTTCGGCTCGGCTTGCTGAAGCAGACGACGGACCACTTCAGCGTGTTGGAGCTGACGGCCGAGGGCTGGGCAGTGTTGAAGGAGCGCACGCCCGTCACGCTGAGCCGGCACATGGCGCCGCCGCCCGCCTCCGCCACTCTCGTGTCGTCCCCGGCCAAACGCGCACGCGGCGAGCCGATCCGGTGCGACGAGACGCTGTTCGAGCGCCTGAAGCGCCTGCGAAAGCGCTTGGCCGACGAGCGCAACGTGCCGGCCTATATCGTGTTCTCCGACGTGTCGCTGCGGCAGATGGCGAGCGACGTGCCGCGCGACACGCCGGCATTCTCCCGCATCAGCGGTGTGGGGGAAAAGAAGCTCCGGGAGTTCGCCGAAGTCTTTCTTGCTGAGATCACGGCCTACGTCGAAGAACAACGCACGCTCCGATCAGTTCCATCGGCATGATACCATTCGGCATGTCCCACACGATCTTCCTCACGATGGTGTCCTGATGGGATTGATACGGCTGCTCCTGAGCGCTCCGCAACTGTTCCTCCTCTTGACGGTGCCGCTGTTGTATTCCGTCATCGCCCACGAGGTGGCGCACGGCTGGTGCGCGGGGCTCTTTGGTGATGACACCGCCAAGCGCGCCGGGAGGCTCACGCTGAACCCGCTCCGGCACCTGGATCCCATAGGAACGCTCATGCTGTTTCTCGCGGGCTTCGGGTGGGCCAGGCCGGTTCCGGTGAATTACGCGAACCTCAGGCCGGCCCGCCTGGGGGTGTTCTGCGTGGCCCTGGCGGGATGCGCGACGAACATCCTCATTGCCGCCATCGCCATCTTCGTGCAGCAGGGCCATCTCGTCGGCGCCGATTCGATGCTCGCCGCCGTGCTCCAGATTGTCGCAAGAATCAACATTGCGCTGGGGGCGTTTAATTTGATCCCCATTCCACCGCTCGACGGGTCAAAAATCCTGATGAGTTTTCTTCCGGATGGCGCCCAACGAAGCTTTGCCGGGCTTGGGCGGTACGGGTTTCTGATCCTCATGCTCCTGCTGTTTACCGGACGGCTCAACCCGTTGATGGCCCTGATGGAGCGCCTCATCTACGGCGTCATCGGCCTTTTCTTCAGCCCGGTTCGATAAGTCCGTGAGTGTGATGGGAAGCTTGCCGGTGTCGGTCGCGAAGCAGTTGGCTCTGGCCGAGCGCATGCGGCGGCTGGGGGTCAGCGAAGGCGATCTGGAGGAGCGATTCCTCCGGTCTTCGGGCCCCGGCGGCCAACGGGCCAACAAGGTCTCCACGTGCGTGGTCCTGCGCCACCGACCCAGCGGTCTGGAGGTGCGCTGCCAGCGCGAGCGGCTCCAGGGGTTGAACCGTTTTTTGGCTCGCCGCCTGCTGCTGGACCGGCTGGAAGCCCAGCGCCTGGGGCGTCTGAGCGAAGTGGCGCAGCGCATCGCCAAGATCCGCCGGCAGAAACGCCGCCGGTCCCGACGCGCCAAGGAAAAGATGCTGGAGGCCAAGCACCACCGCACGCAGATCAAGGCCGGCCGGGGGCGCGTGGCTCCTGATGCAGGCGAGTCCTATTAGGCAACCGCGGGGTCATCCGCTCAGGTGACGTGCAGTGGATGACGGCGGGCAATGGGATCATTCACCATGAAGCCGTCGTGCGCGTGCAAGGACACATTCATTCGGCAAGGTGCGGCATTGAGCCGGCAGGAAGAACGGGGCGTTACTGGTGGTGCCGGGCTGGATCGGCGAAGATGGTGAGCCTGGTCTCTCCAGTAACGCCTCCTACTTACATTTGGCGACTGACCCTGGAGGCGCTGAAAGGTCATGGCTGAGCGAATTGAAGAGATCTTGGCATGAGCCAGGACGGCCACTGCATCGGCGAGCTCCCCGGCGCCACGCTCCCCCTCCGCTGGCGTTTCGCGGAAGTGGATATCAAGCGATGGATCGAGCGCAAAAAAAGAAGTCGGAGTAAGTCGAACAAATGACTGGCTCTCGCATTTGCTCAGGATGGCGCTGAAGCGGCTTAATGTGAAGTGATGAAACTCATCGCACATGGTAAGGTTTCCGGGCCCTGTCTGACCCCTTCCATTAAAGTGTGGGGAAAGGGCGATGCCGTTGAGCACTATAAGCAGAAGATCCGGCAGGCAGGTCCTCCGATTGAGCAACTTCCTGAGCGGCATCGTTTTTCCGTCCGGGTTGATTTCCATCTGCAAGGGAGTCGTCTCCAACAGTCTGATTTGGATAACTTGAGCAAGACGGCTCTTGACGGGCTCTTTGGGACGTTTGGGAAACCAGGCTCGCGGCCACTTGATAACTTCGTGTGGCACCTGGAAACAAGAAAGATTGAGGCCGACGACCAAGAGTTCACCGAGTTCTGGATTTTCGATGAAGGGCCGGTTCAATGAGCGCGAAAGCAGGGACTTGCCCGATTACTCGAGAGGCTGCCCAAGTCACGCCTTGGGCAGAGCACTTCGGGGAAATGAGAATATTGGAGGTTTATGATTGTCCGAGGTGTGGACGTTTCGCCATGTCTTTGATTGATGCGGGAGCCGTTACCGAACTCCCGAATGATGAACGCCGAAAAGCTGCGGCTCGCCTAAGAGAGTTGACGATTCATGGTGCGAGCTTTCCTCTCGTGCTTTATAGAGCTGGCGAGAAACCAGATGGGAGTCTCCCGATCCCCTTTATAGAGTGGGATGACCTAGTGCGCCAGTTTCCTGGTACGCCACCGGAGCGATTAGACAGGGCGCTCGTAAATCTGAAAAAGTTGTCACCCCACTTCGGAGAACCAATCACGTCGCGTATGATCGACGCTCATTTTGATCCGGTGGTCTTTGCAGACAGCTATGAAGCAAGAGAGTTCATCTTGCGGGAATTGCACAAGGAGGGATGGGTTGAATACGGCTCGAGGCCGTCAAACCCGATCACCGTTACAGCGAAAGGTTGGAGCAGGGCTGAAGAGATTGGGAAAGGTTCTCTGATGGGTCCGAAAACGACGCAAGTCTTCTTGAGCCATGCCACGTCGGATAAAGATTTGGCTGGCTTGCTCAAAACTGAGTTGGAGCGACGGGTTCCTGGCATTGATGTGTTCCTGTCCAGCGATCCCACCGATTTGCCAGCGGGCGTCAAATGGCCGGAAGAGGTCCAGGACGTTCTTCGTCGGTCCGGCATCATTTTACTGCTCGCGACGAAGCGTGGCCTTGCGCGCACATGGGTGTGGTTCGAGGTAGGTTGCGCCTGGTTTCTGCCTGGGCGACGCATCATCCCCCTGTGTCTTGGTGAAGTACGAAAGAATTCCCTTCCTACCCCTCTGTCAGACCGCATGGCGCTAAACTGTGATGAGGAAGCCGACGTTCAAACACTCTTGCAGCAGCTTGCAGGGAGTACAGGGAGTCGGGTCGCTGATTCGGCAGTTGGCAGCGTGATATCGCGCTTGAAGCAGCTCGATGAGGGAATTGCGCGGCAAACCGCAAGCTCGTCAGGAGTCTGGCAAGGGGTGGAATGGGATGGGAAATTCCTGGCGTATAGCGGCCCGCTGGAGCACCTTCCGCTCATTGAGGATGAGGTTTTTCGGCAAGAGTTCGTGGAGGTCTTGGAAAGGAATGGCTACACGGTACGTCTCTCGGATCCTGCACGACTTTCATCTCGAATTGAAGTAGGCTACCGTATCGTTCACCTTACAGATCGGCAAAGTTGGCGCAGGAGGATTGGGCGACCAGCAGAGGTACTAATTGCGAAGCCGAAGTAGGACGATCTTGTAGAATTTCAGCATGAAACGCTGCGGGGTCGAGGAAGGCTCGCTCAAGAACAGACGAGGAGAAGGAAGGGTTCGAGACGGCGACGGCCCGCGGGGCCGACCAACTCGAGCCATCCGCGGAGATCGGAGATCCGGGAAGGCGCGTGGAGATTACACGGAGGAGAGGCTTGGGACGGAGACGGGGACGGGGATCGTCAGCCGGCGACTTGGCACGAACTCGATCGGGGGCAGTTGGGCAGGATTGCCGCGCGGCAGGCGAATGCGCCTGGCGAGCTTCAGCCAGCCCAGGAACCTGATGGTCAGATACGTCGGATCGACTTCCCACCAGCGCAGGCCGTGGGCGGCCGAGTGCAGGTAGGCGTGGTGGTTATTGTGCCACCCCTCGCCGTAGGAGAGCAGCGCGACCCACCAGTTGTTCCTGGAGCCTTCGTTGGTGCGGTAGCTCTGGTAGCCCCACAGGTGGGCGGCGGAGTTCACCAGCCAGGTCGTGTGATAGACGAAGACCAATCGGGCAAAGACCCCCCAGACCAGGCACGACAGCCCGCCCCACGCATACAAGGCGCCGCCGAGCAGGATGGTGTAGAGCAGCTCGGTCTTTTCGATGAACTGATGGACAGGATCTCGGGTCAGGTCCGGCACGAAGCGGGTGTAGTTGTCCGGCCGGTCGAGCGTCTCATCCCAGGCGAAGAGCCACCCCGCGTGCGCCCACCAGAATCCCCGCCTGGGGCTGTGGGGATCTTGCGGGCGGTCGGAGAAGGCGTGGTGGACGCGATGGGTGGACACCCACTTCAGCGGTCCCCCTTGGAGCGCGAGGGTGCCGCACAGCGTCAGACCGTACTCCAGCCATTTCGGCACCTGGAAGCTCCGGTGGGCCAAGAGGCGGTGGTAGCAGAGGGTGATGCCCAAGAGCCCCGTAATCCACTGCAGCCAGAAGAACGCCCAGAAGCCTTGCCACGTAAACGTGAAGGGCGCCAGCAGCGCCCCCACATGAATCGCTGCGATGCCGAGCATGATATCCCACTTGATCCGCACGTTCGTGGGAATTGCGCCGCTTGACGTCAACGATGCCATCCGGCCTCCTTAGGCGTCCCCCTCACTGGGCGGGGCCTGCCCGCTTTGGCTCTACACTATAGAGCGAGATCAGGTCGGTGTCCAGCATATTTAGCAGTCAGTAGCGCTCGATTTGGCGGAGCAGGCAATAGACCAGCCGATGCTCGAGCAGGAGCGTGAGGAGTCCTTGACGCAGCGCGCTGCGCAGCTCCTCGACGGGACAGCCCAGGGCCTCGGCTGCGGCAGGCTCTGTAGAGAACTGGAGGAAGTAGGCGTCGAGGGCCTGCCGCTCTCGAACGGGGAGCCGCTGGACGGCGGCGTCCACCAGGTCTTGGTGGAATGGGTTCAGGAACTGGTACGGGACACACCGAAGGTAGCTGTACGGAGTGAGGATCCTCTGGCGCGGATCGGGCGGCTGTTCCAGCTCCCGGTAGGCCTGGAGGAGGAGCGGCCAAAAGCGCTCTCGCAGCCGGCGGCTCAGCGACGTCGGGTGCGGGCTCGTGTCGGCGCCGCTTGGCGTCGTCTCGGCGAAGTCGAGGACGCAGCGACGAAACGCGCCGTGGGCGAGCCGCGAGAAATCCTTGTCGGTGACCACCCGGTAGTCCCCCCGCGCGCCGGACTTCTGCAAGGGGCTCCGGGGGACGAAGCGGCAGCCTTCCGTGGAGAGGAGGTAATCCCAGCAGGCGATGGCCCACGCAAAGAGCGGCTGGAACTCGTTGACCAACTCCTGGTAGTCCGGTCCGAGCCCCTGGGTCGGGTTGAGTTGGACGCGCTGGGCGATCTGGACGGCCAAGGCTTCCACGTGGGGCCGCCGCCCTCGCTGGAGCGCGGTCAGCGTCGGCTGGACGAAGACCTGCGGAAGCGCAATCTCCAGCGCCGGCTCATCCTGCACGGCGATCGTCTGCGGCTCCTGCCCGAAATCGAGATCAAGGTCCAACACCGACGTTGTCATCCACGGTAGTCTAGCACACCGTCTTTGCCGGCAACAAGGAGAAACTCCAGATGGCGTTCGTGGCCGTGGCGGCGATCGTGATGTGGGCGATGAGCCTCTGGTGGATGGTGAGCGTCCTGCGCAACCCCCGAGGGTTGATCCGCGCCATCCGGCGCGTGGTCGCTGCGGCGATCTGCGCCGGCGTCGGGTTGCTGCTGAGCGCGCTGTTGGTGCTCCTGCGCGTCGGCGACGCCTTTACTGAGCGGACGCTGGTCGCGCAGGTCACCACGCGGCGGTTGTCACCGGAGGAGTTCGAGCTGACCTATCAGCCGGCTCGGGGTGGGCACGCTTCGCCGATCCAGGTGCGGTTGCGCGGGGATCAGTGGTCGATCAGCGGCGGCATCGTGAAGTGGCATCCCTGGTTGACCACCCTGGGGCTGAAGAGCTACCACAAGCCCATGCGGCTCAGCGGGCAGTTCTCGCGTGTGGCGCAACAGCAGGTGCAGCGGCCGACGGTGTACCCGCTGGCGCCCGATCTCGATCTGATCTGGCAGGTCTGGTATCGGGCCGCGCCGCTACTGCCATGTGTGGAGGCGGCCTACGGCTCCTCGGCGTTTGTCTACGTCGAACCCCAGATGGTCCACGAAATCTACGTGACCCCATCCGGTTACCTCATTATTACCCGGCGCGCGAAGCCGTCGGCCGTCGTCCCTCCACCCGCTCCTGGGTAGTGCCTGAACTTCCCCTTGACACCACGGAGGCACAGAATTCCACAGAGACACGGAGAAATCCTTGAGGAGCCGTTTCCGTGCTTCCGTGGCGCTTCCGTGCTTCCGTGGTGTGAACAGGCAATTGAAGACAGTACCCACTCCTGTTCTGGGTTGAACCAGGGATGGGACTCTGTTAGACTACCATCGAGTTCGCTTCACGAACGTTATCAACAGGGAGGGGAAGGGATGAAGGGTGGTTCTGTGATCTGGCTTGCGGGGATGGCAATGCTGCTCGGCGGATGTGCGGGGGGCCGGTATCGCCAAGAGCTGACACGACTGCAATCTCAAGTCGGCTTGCTGGATGAGCGACTCACGCAGTTGGAGCGTTCCCCCCTGAGCGAGGGGTCCGCGGCGGCGCCGAGTGATCTGGGGGCGACGACGATCAGCAGCGCGCCGCTTCAGGGGCGGAGCGCTCCTGAGACCCCCAGGCCGTCGGCGCGGTCATCGGAGAAGCCCAAGACCGACGAGATCCAACGGGCCCTGAAGAACGCGGGGTTTTACCAGGGGTCCGTTGATGGCAAGATGGGGCCACAGACCCGCGAGGCGGTCAGGGAGTTTCAACGGATCCACGGGCTGCAAGAGGATGGGGTCGTCGGCAAGGCGACGTGGGCCAAGCTGCGCACGTACGCAGATCTCTCCGCGGGCAGCAGCGAGCTGAGCGGGACAGAAGTTCTGAAGTAACGTCGTGAGACCTCTGCGGCAACCCGCTACGTACCGTCCCGGCCTCGCAGGCACAGGGGCGCGCGTGGGCAAATCAACGGCGGTCCGATGCGGGGCAACGGTCACGAACGCGCGGCGCGTCCGTTCAAGAGGTGGCGGCTCACCGGCTGCGTCCTCATCGGGCTGACCGTGGGGTGTTCCGGCCGACGGGTGACGGAGTTGTTGCTTTCCCCCCCGCTTCCCTCCCTGCGTCCTTCCACCGTGTGGACGGAGCCGTTTCAGACGCTCGACCCCGCGCGCTGGCGTGAAGTCGTGCTCCGAGGCCATACGCGGTATCAGGTGGTTCAGGTGGACGGGCGGACGTGCCTCCGGGCGCAGAGTGACGGCACTGCCTCCCTCTTGGTCAGCGTCGTGCGCTTTGACCCCGACGACTCCCCCTGGCTCTCCTGGGAGTGGCGGGTGGACCGGCTCGTCGAGCGGGAGGCGCTCGATCGCAAGGAAGGGGCGGATGCCGCGGCGCGGATCTACGTCTATTTTGAAACGAGCGGCTTGCCGTGGCAGAAGCGCAGCCTCGACTATGTGTGGTCCGCCGCGCTCCCGCCAGGCACCCACCTGAGCAGCCCGTTCTCCCCGGCGGCGAAGCTCATCGTGGTCGAGAGCGGCTCCACGGCGCTTGGCCAATGGCGGCGCGTGGAACGTCACCTCGGGGAGGATTACCGGCGCTGTTTCGGCGCAGCGCCACCAGACGTCGTCGCGATTGGAGTGATGAGCGACAGCGATAACACCGGCAGCCGGACGTTGGCCCATCTGGATGAGCTGCGGGTCGGCCGCCGGCCGCTCGGTCGCGGATCCAAAGGCCGTTCCACGCCCCCTCGCCAGTAACGATGGCCTCCACCCAACGCCTCTCCCTCGGTCGTTCCGCCGACCTGATGCGGGCGGCGCTCGATCAGCTAAAGACCCAGCGGTTCGTTGAGCGGCTCTGGGCCAACGACCCGAGCCTGTGGGGCACCGACGCGGCGCTCCAGGCCGCCATTCGGCGGCGGCTTGGGTGGCTCGAGGCGCCTCGCTGGATGCGGCCGCAATGCGCCTCGCTGCTCGACTTCGCGCAGGAGATCCGCCGGGCCGGCTGCACGCAGGCGGTGCTGCTCGGCATGGGTGGCAGCGGGCTGTTCGCCGAGGTGTGCCGTCACACCTTCGGCGGGGGCGGCTCGACGGCCACGCGCGGGATAGACGTGACGGTCCTGGATACCACCGATCCGACGGCGATTCGCTCGCTGCAGCAACGATGCCCATCGGATCAGCTCGTTGTCATCGTCTCCAGCAAGTCCGGTGCGACGGCGGAGGTGTCGGCGTTAGCCGCCTCCTTCTACGACGCGCTTCGTCAGGCCGGCCTCGAGCCGGGAACCCACTGCATCGCCATCACCGATGCGGGGACGCCGCTGGAGGCGCAGGCGATGACGTGGAAGTTCCGTCGCATCTTCACCCACGGCCCCAAGACCGGCGACGACGTGGGGGGCCGCTTTTCCGCCTTGACGTACTTTGGGCTGGTGCCTGCGTCGCTGCTGGGGATCGATCCCGACGCCCTCCTGACCCGGGCGCTGGAGATGCTCTCCCGCTGTGGGCCGGACATTCCGCTCCAGGACAACCCCGCCGCCCAGCTTGGGGCGACGCTGGGAGGGTTGGCCCGCGCCGGCCGCGATAAGTTGACGCTCCTCTGCGCTCCGGAGCTGTCCAGCGTTGGCACGTGGGTGGAACAGCTCATTGCCGAGAGCACCGGCAAGCAGGGCCGAGGCATCACTCCGATTCACGGCGAGCGGTGGTGCGCGCCGGAAGCGTACGGCGCCGATCGCGTGTTTGTCGTCTGGCAATTGGCCGGGCATCCCGATGCGGCGTTGGAGGCGCAGGTCCGCGGTCTTGAGTCGTCGGGTCAGCCCATCGTTCGGGTGTGGTGGGAGGACCGGTACGATCTGGGCGGGGAGGTGATCAAGTGGTCCATCGTGACGGCCATGGTGGGCGGTCTCCTGGGGGTCAATCCGTTCGATGAGCCAAACGTCAAGGAGAGCAAGGACCGCACGAACGAGCTGCTGGCACAGTACGTCAGAGACCGGCGGTTTCCGGAGGACACCCCCCTGCTGTCGGAACCGGGGTTGGCCCTCTACGGTTCCAGTGCCACTCCTTCAGCCGGTTCCCGCTCAACCGGTCAGTGTCTGCGCGACTTCCTCCGGCAGGCTCGAGCGGGAGACTACGTGGCGGTCTTGTCGTTTCTCCCGCGGCAGCCGGCGCTGGATCACGCGGCGCGCGCCATCCGGGACCATCTGAGCGGCGCGCTCGGCCTTCCCACCATGCTGGGCATCGGTCCCCGGTACCTGCATTCAACCGGTCAACTGTACAAAGGGGGGCCAGACCAGGGGCTGTTTCTGCAGCTGACCGCTGAGGAGCCGCTCGATCTTCCCATCCCTGGGGAGCCGTTCACGTTCGGCGCCCTTAAGCACGCGCAGGCGCTGGCCGATTTTCAGGCGATGCAGCACAGGGGCCGTCGGATCCTTCGCGCGCACCTCCGGGGTGACGTGGAGTCGGCCATGAGGCAATTGCAGCACGCCATTGAGGAGGCGGTATAATAGGCGTATGGACCCGATCTACTCACACCAGTACCTCTTCATCGGAGCGCTCACCGTCGTCGCCGTGTTCCTCGGCGTGGCGCCGCTGATCCTGGCGAAGTGGATCGCCCCGAAGAAGCCTGGGCTCTCGAAAGGGGCTCCCTACGAATGCGGCTTGGAGTCCACCGGGGAGCCGTGGGTGCAGTTTCGGGCGCCGTACTACATCTATGCGCTGCTGTTCGTGATCTTCGACGTCGAGGTCATCTTTCTCTATCCCTGGGCGCTGGTGTGGCGTGGACTCGGGCCGGTGGCGCTGGTGGAGATGGTGCTGTTCCTTGCGATTCTGGCGGTCGCGTTGGCCTATGCGTGGAGGAAGGGTGTCTTGGAGTGGGAATGAATACGGATGGTGACTGGGTGACCGGGTTACTGGGTGACTGGGTTCACCAAGTACGCAGTCACTCAGTCACGCAGTGACGCAGTCACCAGAGTTGCGATGACGATGGATCAGGGATTACAGAGCGAGCTCCAGAAGCAGGGCGTGTACGTGACGACATGGGACCAGCTCCTCAACTGGGGGCGGAGCAATTCCATCTGGCCGCTGCAGTTTGGCCTGGCCTGCTGTGCGATCGAGATGATCGCGACCGCCGCCTCCCGCTACGACATCGCCCGCTTCGGCTCGGAGATCTTCAGGGCCTCCCCACGGCAGGCCGACCTGATGATCGTGGCGGGCACCGTGACCAAGAAGATGGCGCCGCAGGTCGTGCGGCTGTATAACCAGATGGGGGAGCCCAAGTACGTCATCTCGATGGGGGCGTGCGCGACGTCGGGCGGACCCTTCCACAAAGGCTACAATGTCCTCAAGGGGATCGACCGGTTTATCCCGGTGGACGTCTACATCCCCGGCTGCCCCCCGACGCCCCAGGCGCTGCTCGAGGGACTGATGAAGCTGCAGGAGCGCATCAAGGGTCAGTCGTTTGCGCAAGCCATCGACCAGAAGCAGGGAGAGTACCCGGTGCCTGCGTTCGGCCCCTCCGGCTTGCAGCCTCCTTACAATCCGGATGTCTGGCATCCGCCCGCGCATCCCTTCGGCTCCTCGACGACGGGGCCCTCTGCCGCCCCTGCGACGCCGTGACGCTGTTGCGCCTGCGATGTTGCCCGCGCCGAACGAGCTGAAGCAGACGGTGGAACAACTGCTTCCTGGCGTCTCGCTGACGCTGGAGGGCGATCTCCTCCTGGTGGCGGCGCATGAGCTGCCGGCGGTGTGCCGCTGCCTCAAGGAGCACGAGCGCTTTCATCTCGACTACCTGGCGAATCTCACCGCCGTAGACTACCCGCCGACCCCCGCAAGTTCTGCTTCGCCCCCAGAAATCGCGGAGCGATTTCGGGGACTCAGTCCCGGAAATGCTTCGCATTTCACGGGGCAGAACGAAGCCGCGGGGGCGGGCCGCATCGAGGTGGTCTACCACCTCTATTCGATGGCGAAGAAGCATGGTCCGGTCGCGTTGAAGGTTCGGGTGCCGCGATCCCATCCCGTGGTCCCCTCGGTCACCCCGATCTGGCGCGGGGCCGAATTTCAGGAGCGGGAGGTCTACGATCTCTTCGGGGTGACCTTCGAGGGGCATCCCGATCTGCGTCGGATCCTGATGTGGGAAGGCTTCGACGGCCACCCGCTGCGCAAGGACTACGTGGTCGAAGACCAAGATCTGCTGGAGGAACGTCGATAGCCATCGAAACCAACACGCTTGAAGTCAACCTCGGGCCGCAGCATCCCTCGACCCACGGCGTGTTCCGAATGATCGCCACGCTGGATGGGGAGACGGTGGTGAAGCTGAAGCCGGTCATGGGCTACATGCACCGTAACCATGAGAAGATCGGCGAGGGCCTGACCTACATCGGCTGCTTTCCCTACACGGATCGGCTGGATTACTTCTGCGCCATGACGAACAACTTCGGCTTATCGCTCGCCATCGAGAAGCTGGCGGGCATCCAGGTGTCGGAGCGGGGGGAGTACCTCCGGGTCATCATGGCGGAGCTGACCCGCCTGGTCAACCACACCGCCGTGACCGGGTTTCTACTGAACGACATGGGGGCGTTCGGGACCCCCCTGCTGTACGCCTTCCGCGAGCGCGAGAAGATCCTGGATCTGTTCGAGGCGGCCTCCGGATCCCGGATGATGTGCAACTACGTGCGGCCGGGCGGGGTCAGGGAGGATGTGCCGCAGGGCTGGCTGGATCGCGCCCGCGAGGTCGTCCGCGCGTACCCTCGGTTCCTCGATGAGTTCGAAACGCTGCTGACGAAGAACGAGATCGTCCGTCAGCGGACCCAACAGGTGGGGATCCTGCCGAAGGCATTGGGGATCAACGCCAGCGTGACGGGCCCCATGCTGCGCGCCTCAGGCGTGGACTACGATCTGCGCAAGGTGGACGGCTACTCGATCTATCCGCGCTTCGCCTTCCGCGTGCCACTCGGCACCGTGGGGGATGTCTACGATCGCTACTACGTCCGGATTCTGGAGATGCGCGAGAGCGTGAAGATGCTCGAGCAGGCGCTGCAGGAGATCCCCGCGGCCGGCCCCGGCATCAGTCCCAAGGGGCAGGCGATCGGCAAGGCCCCCCGCACGTTCCGTCCCCCGAAGGGCGAGGCCTACGGGAGAATCGAAGCCCCGAAGGGGGAGCTGGGATTCTACCTGGTCAGCGACGGCTCGCCGCAGCCCTACCGCTATCACATCCGCGCCCCCAGCTTCATCAATCTCACCGTCTTGGAAGAGCTGTGCCTCGGCCACAAGGTGGCCGATGCGATCATCATCCTGGGATCGATTGATATCGTGCTGTGCGAAGTGGACCGGTAGAACACATTGTGGATTTCGAATTGTGGATTGCGAATTGAACGGTCTGCCAATCCGCAATCCAAAATCCGCAATCCGAAATTCGTGGGAGTAAGGTCATGGCGCTAATTGGAACTGGCGTCCTCAAAGGGATGGGGGTGACGCTCAAGACGTTCCTGGGAACGTACCCCTGGGGCCGCGCGCTGCTGCGCGTCCTCCGCTTTCCGCCGAGCGATGGGCTGGTGACGGTTCAGTACCCCGATGTGAAGCAGCAGCACCATGAGCGGTTCCGCTATTTCCCTTTTCTCGTCTACGACGGCACGCCGGAGAACCTCCGCTGCGTGGCGTGCAAGATCTGCGAGCAGGAGTGCCCCCCGCAGTGCATCCACATCGTTATGGAGAAGGATGCGCAGGGCCGTCCGGTCAAGGCGCACGGGCGCACGCTGCCCAAGCAGTTCGACATCGACATGTCGATCTGCATGTCCTGTCGCATCTGCGTGGACGTCTGTCCCTTCGATGCGATTGAGATGGACAACCAGTACGAGCTGTCCGCGTCGGAGCGTTTCGAGCACATGATCTTCGACAAGCAGAAGCTCCTCAAGTCGGCGGACTACTTCCAATCGATCAAGCCGACCGAGGCCGCGGTTGTGGACCAGCGGCTGTCGGCCAAGGCGGCGAAGGCCGCACCGTCAAAGCCGACCGAGGGACAACGCCCAACACCGTAGATCCCTTGCATGTCTCGTCCACAGTCCACCGTCCACAATCATGACACCACACGCCTGAACGTCGTGTCGAGGCCTTCCGCGTTTCTTCTTTGCTCAAACTGTGGACTGTCGACGGTTGACGGTGGACGGTGATGCTGGACCAGGTGTTCGTCAACGCCAAGGCGTTCCTGCTCGACCTCGCCGCCCGATTCCTGCCGCCTTGGGCGTTGCCCTGGGTGTCCATCCTGGTGGTGGTCGGCGCGATTGCCGCCATCGCCCCGCTGATCATGATGTACCTGACGTGGCTCGAGCGCAAGCTCATCGCCCGGATGCAGAACCGCTTCGGCCCGACGCGCGTGGGGGTCTATGGGCTCCTGCAGCCGCTGGCCGACGGCCTGAAGATGCTGATCAAGGAGGATCTCGTGCCGCGCGGGGCGGATCGCCTGCTCCATCTGGCCGCCCCGGTCGTGGCGGTGGTGCCGGCGATCCTCCTGTTCGCCGTCCTTCCCTTCGGGCGTCACATGGTGGCGGCGGATCTCAACGTCGGGCTGCTCTACTTCTTTGCAATCTCCTCCATCAGCTCGTATGCGATCTTCATGGGCGGGTGGGCCTCCCGCAGCAAGTTCTCGATGCTGGGGGCCATGCGATCGGTGGCCCAGGTGATCTCCTACGAGGTGCCGGGGGTGTTGTCGGTTGTGGCGATCATCATGGTGACCGGCACCCTCTCCACCGTGGCGATCGTGGAGGCGCAGGCGCAGCGGTGGTTCGTATGGACACCGTGGGGGGCGGTCGGCTGTCTCATCTTCTTCCTCAGCGGCATCGCCGAGGTCAACCGCACCCCGTTCGACATGCCCGAGGCGGAGTCTGAGCTGGTCGGCGGGTTCCACACGGAATACAGCGGGATGAAGTTTGCGCTGTGGTACATGGCGGAGTTTCTGGAATCATTCGCCATCTGCGCGTTTACGGTCACCCTGTTTCTGGGCGGCTGGCACGGACCCGCCCTGCCCTTCTGGACGCTCGCGCTCCTCCTCGCCCTCCTGGTCGGGACGGCTGCGCGCCTGCCGTTTCCGTGTCGGATCATCGGGGCGGTGGCGCTGCTGGGCGCCGCCTGGGTCTGTCGCGCCGAGCCCATCCCGTCGTGGGGGTGGTTCTTCGGGAAGACCTACGCGCTCATCTTCGTCCTCGTCTGGCTTCGGGGGACCTTCCCTCGCCTTCGCGTGGATCAGCTCATGGGGTTGGCGTGGAAATTCCTGCTCCCGCTATCGCTCATCACCATCGTCGCGGCGGGGCTGTGGGTGCTCTACCCGTTCCCCACGGGGACGCTGCTGAGCGCCCTCCTGCTGATCGTGAGCCTCTGGGGGCTGGTGCGCCTCAACGCCCCTGAACCCGCGCAGCCGCAACGCCGGTACGTCTTTGCCGAGTAAGCTGAAAGAGGGAGGTCGCTCATGAGCGTGCCCACCGGTTCCGCCCCGCCCCTCACCGCGCCTGCGTCGGCTTCGGCGGAGTGGGAGCGAAAGCCGAAGACCATCGACGCCAACCTCAAGGACTACCGCGCCGCCGCCTCGACCTTCAACTGGAAGGAGGTAGAGCGCGAGTTTGACTGGTCGCGCACCGGCAAGGTCAACGTGGTCCATGAGGCGGTGGACCGTCACGCCGCCTCCCGGCGCAAGCACAAGGTCGCGCTCTTCTACACCGACTTCGAGCGTCGCGATGAGCAGTACACCTTCCAGGACCTCAAGGTCTTGACGAGCCGCTTCGCCCACGGGCTCACGCGGCTTGGCGTCAAGCGGGGCGATCGCGTGGCGACGTTCCTTCCGCGCACGCCGGAGCTCTACATCGCGATCCTCGGCATCCATCGCATCGGCGCCATCCCCGTCCCGCTCTTTGAGGCGTTCATGGAGCAAGCGGTGCTCGACCGCCTGGGCGACAGCGAGGCGCTCGCCTGCGTCACGACCCCCACCCTCAAGGAGCGCATCCCGCTCGACAAGCTCCCCGCGCTCCAGCATCTTGTGCTGGTGGGTGGCGCGGGGTCACTGGGGACCAAGGAGGTCAGCTATCAGCAGCTCATCGAAGGGAGCCCAGACTGGTGTGAGCCGGCATGGCTCACCATTGATGACGGACTCATCATCCACTACACCTCCGGCTCGACTGGGAAGTCCAAAGGGGCGCTGCATCGGCAGTACGCGATGGTCGGCCACTACCAGACGGCGAAATGGGCGCTTGATCTGCGCGACGATGACCGGTTCTGGTGCACCGCAGATCCGGGGTGGGTGACCGGAACCTCCTACGGGATCTACGGGCCGTGGACGCTCGGGATCAGCAGCGTGGTCATCGGCGGGCGGTTTGACCCGGAGCGGTGGTATCAGACCATCCAGAAATATCGCGTCACGATGTGGTACAGCGCTCCGACCGCCTACCGGATGCTGATGTCCGCCGGCGAGGCGGTGGCCCGCAGGTACGACCTGTCGAGCCTGCGCCACATCTGCAGCGTGGGCGAGCCGCTCAACCCGGAGGCGCTCAAGTGGATCAAGAAGATCACGGGCCTTGCGCCCCATGAGACCTGGTGGATGACGGAGACGGGTATGCAGCTCATCTGCAACTATCGCAGCGAGGATTTCCCCATCGGCTCAACCGGCAAGCCCTTTCCGGGGACCTACTCGACGGTGGTGGATGATCAGGGCAGGGAGCTGCCGCCGGGGCAGTTGGGGCATCTCGTGGTCAAGCCGGGCTGGCCCTCGATGATGCAGTCGATCTGGAAGAATCCCGCCAAGTATCAGGAGTACTTCCGGATCCCCGGCTGGTACATCAGCGGCGATACCGCGTACAAGGATGCCGAGGGGTTCATCTGGTACCAGGGCCGCTCCGACGATGTCATCAAGACGGCTGGGGAGCGGGTGGGACCCTTCGAGGTGGAAAGCGCGTTGGTGGCGCATCCCGCCGTCGCGGAAGCCGGGGTCATCGGCAAGCCCGATGAGGTGCGCGGGCAAATCATCAAGGCGTTCATCGCGCTGCGCAAGGGCTACCAGCCTTCAGAGCAGCTCAAGCAGGAGATCGCGGAGTTCGTGAAAACCCACCTGGCCGCCCACGCCGCTCCACGGGAGATCGACTTCGTGGAGAAGGTGCCGAAGACCCGTTCCGGCAAGATCATGCGCCGCGTCCTGCGGGCATGGGATCAAGGACTCCCCGTCGGAGATACCTCTACGATGGAAGAATAAGAGCAGCCATCAAAAAGACCTTGGTTGCGGAAATACTCCTGGGTGACACGTGACAGGTGACACGCGACAGGGAACACCAGCGCACCATGGGCGTCTGTTCGCCTGTCACCTGTCGCTTGTTGCCTGTCGCGCCACTTTTTTCAGCACCCTGCTGATGGGGCTGAGCCTCCTGGCGGTTGTCGGATGCGAGCGGCGCACCCTCTTTGCCGATCCGCAGCCGCTTGCGCCGGCGCCGCGGTGCTCAGTCGAGGAGAGGCGTGGGTGAAGATGTCGGATACGCTGCACATCCACGAGTTGGCGGTCGAGTGCCGCGTCGGCGTCTTCGACTGGGAGCGGGCCAAGCCACAGACGGTGTGGATGGACCTGACGATGGCGATTGATGCGGCGAAGGCGGCTGCGAGTGATGAGCTCTCCGCCACGGTCGACTACGCCAGGCTCGTGACGATCGTCACGCAGCATGTCCGGCAGAAGCCCTTTGGCCTGCTGGAGACGATGGCCGAGGAGGTGGCCGCGCTGATCCTCAAGGAGTTCCAGACATCGACCGTGACGGTCCGCCTCAAGAAGCGCGCGCTGCCCGGCGTGGACTATGCGGCGGTTGAGGTGACGCGGTTCAGGGGCCGGCGGCGTGTGGCCGGCAGGCCTAGCGCTTCGTCAAGATTGTCCTGAGCAGTTTCGCCTGGCAATCTTGACGAAGCAGTCCGTAGTCCATAGTCGATAGTCCGTAGAAACCATTCGCATCAACTCAAAACTGAGTGAGCCCTCATGGCTGGTAGGTGGCGAAGGAGTGGTCGGTTTCCCAGAGGCGGATCGAGGTGACCGGAAAGCCACGCCGCTTGGTCTCGTCGTAAATCAGCTTTGCAAGCCCCTCCGCCGTCGGGTTGGCCTCCAGGACGTAGAGGGGTTCCTTGAGCTTTCGCAGCATCGGCAATACCGGGTCATCTTTGCAGAGGATCATCTTGTGATCGAGGTGGGCGTCGATCCATCCCTGGATCGACCGCTTGATCTCGTTGAAGTCGCGCACCATCCCCCGCCGGTCCAGCGTCGGCGCCGCCAGATCGATCTCCACTTTCCCATTGTGGCCGTGCAGGTACCGGCACTTCCCCTGGTAGTTGAGCAGGCGATGCCCATAGCAGAAATGGATCACCTTTGTCACGCTGTACATCGCAACCCGTGTGACAGGTGACAGGTGACAGGTGACAGGTGGTGAGAAACCCACGAGGGTGAATTCGACGTGTCGCGTGTCCCTTGTAACTTGTCGCCCATCGCTCTTCAGGCGATCAGTTGGCCGCCGTCCACGAAGACGACGGATCCTGTCATGAAATCCGTGCCTTCGATGAGGAAGCGCACCGTGTTGGCGACATCCTGCGGACTGCCCCACCGTTTCAATGGGACCCGCCGGGCAATCCGTCGTCGCGTAGCCGCTGACATGTCCTCCGGCGGCAGCACCGGGCCAGGGGCCACCGCGTTCACCTGGATGCGGGGCGCCAGCTCCTTCGCCAGCGCTTTGGTCAATCCGATGACGCCGGCTTTGGAGACGCAGTAGGGCAGATAGTCCCGGTAGGGCCGCACCCCGGCCCAGTCCGCCACGTTGATGATCTTGCCTCCGCCGTGCTGGGACATCAGCCGGCTGGCGTAGAGGGCGCAGAGGAAGGGACCTTTGAGATTGGTGTCGAGCATCTGGTCCCACTGGGCCGCAGTGAGGTGCGCGAACGGCGTCCGGATGAAGATCGCTGCGCTGTTGACGAGGACGTCCAGCCGACCGAACCGTCGGCGCGTCTGGTGGATGAGGCGGGCGACCTCAGCGTGTCTGGTCAGATCCGCCCGCACGGTGATGACATCGGCCCCCATGCGTTCGAGAGCGGAGATCGCCTCGACGGCCTGGCGTGCGGAGGTGCGGTAGGAGAGCACGAGCTTGGCCCCGCGGGCGGCAAGCGTCTTGGCGATCGTGTAGCCCACCCGCTGAACGCCGCCCGTGATGAGCACAACCCGGTTGTGCATGGGCCGTCGCGCTCAGGCGAGGTGTCGAGAGGGACAGGGGAAGTGGGTGACGGTGGAGCAGGGATGCTTTGGGAACGTGAGTGGGAGGCTCATGATCGAGGCCTGCTTCCTGGAGGCTGCTGCAGGCGTTCTGCCATCTTGTTGATGGCCTTCGCCAACGCCTCCAGGGTGTCGCCGTACCGCACGCTGAGCCGTCGCGAAAAATCACCCTGGCCGATCGCCTCAAGCGTGCGCAGGAGGCGGTCCATCGGTCCGACGATGCGACGGCTCTGCTGAACGCCCAAGAAGAACACGATCGGGACGGTCAGCAAGAGCTCAAGGAACAGCATGGTGGCGATGGCGATGAGGGAGGGGATGAGCAGCGCACGCGAGTCCGGCTCAGGCCGATACAGCATCACCCAGACCAGGGAGGTGGCGAGGAGGGCGCTGAGGATTCCTACCGTCAGGACGACCAGGAAGATCCGCGCCACGAACCGCAGTTGGTAGCCGCGGTCCACGAGATACCGGCTTCGCTTGTAGGATGGGGAGTGGCCCATGGCACGTTGCGGGTAGTATAGCATATTTTCTCCGCGAGGGGGCGGCGGTTGACTTTCCCGGTATGCTTTGTTACCGTTGAGTATGCGGACACGACGCGTGCCCATCTGTGCGCTCGTCAGCGGCGGGTTGGACAGCGCCGTGCTGTTGCACCGACTCCTGGAAGACGGCCACCCCGTGCTGCCCCTCTATCTTCGCTGCGGCTTCCGCTGGGAACGCGCTGAGGTGTACTGGTTGCGGCGGTTCCTCGCGGCCACGCGCGCGCCCCGACGGATGCCGATCGCCATCATCGATCTGCCGCTTCGTTCCGTGTACGGCGCCCATTGGAGCCTCACCGGTCGCCGGATCCCCGGTCCGTCCAGCCCGGACAGCGCCGTGTACCTGCCGGGGCGCAACCTGCTGCTCATCAGCGCAGCGGCCCTCGTCTGTGTCCGACGTCGGATCAGCACGATCGCCCTGGGGATCCTGAAGGGCAACCCATTTGGGGATGCCTCCCCGCGATTTTTCGCGCAGTTGGCAGCCAGTCTGAGCGAGGCGCTGGGTCGGCCCCTCCGCATCCTGAGTCCCATTGCCCGGGTCAGCAAAGCCCAGCTCCTCTGTCGGGCGCAACAGCTCCCGCTGGCCTTGACCTTCTCCTGCCTCAACCCGCGAGGGCGCTTCCACTGCGGCCGATGCAACAAGTGCGCTGAGCGCCAGCGCGCCTTTCGTCTCGCCAGCGTCCCCGACTTGACGCGCTACGCATGAGCCAGTCTTGTGGAATGTGTCAGGTTCAATGTGTCATGGAACACCGTCGGACGACGCCTGTCCATTACACATTACACCTTGAACATTACACATGAGCGTTTATCGGGGAGGTGTCGGGCAGTGGTCGTGGGCGCTCCACCGCATCACCGGCGTCGGCGTGCTGCTCTTTCTCTGCGTGCACATTCTGGATACGGCGTTGATCATCCTGGGCCCTGAGCAGTACAACACGATCGTCGCGTTCTACCGGCTGCCGTTCTTCCGGGTGATGGAGGTGGGGCTCTTCGCCTCGCTGCTGTTCCACGCCCTGAACGGCCTGCGCATCATCCTCATCGATTGGTGGGTCGAGCTGATGCGATTCCACAAAGCGCTCTTTACGGTGCAGATGGTCTGCTTCACGTGCCTCATGATCCCCATCGCCTGGATCATGCTCCGCCCCCTCTTTTGAGACGAGCGATGATGCTAGTGGTTACGAGTTGCGAGTTTCGAGTTGCGAGTTCATACCCGAAACCCGAAACCCGAAACCCGAAACGTACCGCGTGATGGTCGTCTCTTCCTCCTACTCGCAGCCAAAGCCAGCCGGGGGATTCGAGCTCTGGTCCTGGGTGTTCATGCGCCTGTCAGGGCTCCTGCTGCTCGTGCTGGCGCTCGGGCATATGGCGCTCATGCATCTCATCCACAACGTGGATGAGATCTCCTATGCGTTCGTGGCGAACCGCTACGCCGGGTGGACGTGGCGGCTCTACGACGGCACGATGCTCGTGCTGGCGCTGGTGCACGGGCTCAACGGCGCGCGGATCCTGATCGACGATTACGTGCACGCCGCGCCCTGGCGGCGCATCGCCCTCGGGGCCCTCTACGTCATCGGGGGCGGGCTGCTGGTGTTGGGGCTGGGGGTGGTCGTGTTCTTCGCGCCGGTGCCGTCCTCGTGATGACGCCACCTCCTGTCCTGCGCCATCAGTTCGATGCGGTGATCGTGGGCGCCGGCGGCGCCGGGTTGATGGCAGCGCTGGAAGCCTCCAAGCGCTGTCGGGTGGCCGTGGTCAGCAAGCTCTACCCGACCCGCTCGCACACCGGCACGGCGCAAGGCGGCATCGGGGCGGCCCTCGGCAATCTTGAGCCCGATCGCTGGGAATGGCACATGTTCGACACGGTGAAAGGGGGCGATTACCTCTGCGACCAGGATGCCGTCGAGGTGATGTGTCAGGAGGCGATCGAGGTGGTCTACGAGCTCGAGCACATGGGCCTGCCCTTCAACCGGACGGCCGAGGGCACGATTGACCAGCGCCGCTTCGGCGGCCACACCACCGAGTTCGGCAAAGCCCCCATCCGGCGCGCCTGTTACGCCGCCGACCGCACCGGGCACATGATCCTCCAGACGCTCTATCAACAGTGCATCAAGCAGGGGGTGGTATTCTTCGACGAGTTTCGCCTGCTGGATGTCCTGATCCACGAGGGGCGATGCAGCGGCATCGTCGCGTGGTGTCTGGCGACCGGCGAACTGCACCTCTTCCACGCCAAGGCGGTGCTCCTGGCGACGGGCGGTTTCGGGCGCATGTACAAGGTGACCTCGAACGCCCACACCCTCACCGGGGATGGCTGCGCGATCGTATTCCGGCGCGGCGTGCCGCTGGAGGACATGGAGTTCTTTCAGTTCCATCCGACGGGAATCTACAAGCTGGGCATCCTGATCACCGAAGGGGCCCGGGGCGAAGGCGGCATCCTGCGCAACGACCGGGGCGAGCGGTTCATGGAGCGCTACGCCCCGACGCTGCTGGATCTCGCCCCGCGGGACATGGTCAGCCGGGCGATCTACCGCGAAATCCGAGCCGGCCGAGGAATCCAGGGCCGCGACTACGTGCATCTCGATCTGACGCACCTTGAGGCGGGGCTGGTGGAGCGCAAGCTGCCCGACATCGCGGACTTCGTGCGCACCTACCTGGGCCTCGATCCGGTCAGAGAGCTGATCCCGGTGCAGCCGACCGCCCACTACGCCATGGGCGGCATTCCCACCGACGCGCAGGCCCAAGTGCTCGATGCCCACCAGGCGCCGGTGAGGGGGCTGTACGCCGCAGGGGAGTGCGCGTGCGTGTCGGTGCACGGCGCCAATCGCCTGGGGACCAACTCGCTTGTGGACATCGTCGTGTTCGGACGTCGCGGCGGCCGGCACATCGCCCAGTATATCCCGCAGGCGGACCTTCCGCCTCTGCCTCCGGAGGCCACGCGTCGCGCGCAAGAGGAGCTGGACCGGCTCACCACCCCGCGCGGAGGAGAGGCGATTGCCCGCTTGCGGGATGAGCTCCAAGAGATCATGATGCGCCACGTCTCCGTCTATCGGGAGGAGGCCGGTCTGAAGGAAGCGCTCGCGGGGATCGCGACGTTGCGGAGTCGCTACCGCGCCGTGGAGGTCCAGGACCGGAGCCGTCGCTTCAACACGGAGCTTGAGGAGGCGCTCGAGCTGGGCTACCTGCTGGATCTGGCGTGGGTGACCACGGCGGCGGCGCTGGCGCGGACCGAATCCCGCGGGGCGCACAGTCGAGAGGATCATCCCGCCCGCGATGACGCGGGGTGGTTACGGCATTCGCTGGCCGTCGCGACGGGAGAGACGGTTGGGTTGACGTACAAGCCGGTGACGATCACGCGGTTTCAACCCCAAGAGCGGAAGTACTAGACGGCCAGCTTGCCTTCCTGCCGCAGGAGCGCGGCCAACGCCTCGACGACCGTGGGCATGAAATGACTGCCGCTGTGCCGTCGCAGCTCGTCCATCGCCTCCGCGAAGGTGAGCGGCGTGGGACGGTAAGGACGATGGCCGGTCATGGCGTCGAAGGTGTCCGCTACCGCCACGATGCCCACCGCCAGCGGAATCTGGTCCTCCTGCAGCCCTCTCGGATAGCCCTGGCCGTTCAGCCGCTCGTGGTGGCACCAGATGATGTCCAGCGCCTCCTTCGGCAGCTTGAGCGGCTCCAGGATCTTGTAGCCGAGATCGGGATGGCGCTTGATGTGCTCGAACTCTTCCGGGGTCAGCTTGGAGGGCTTGTTGAGGATCTCTTCCTTCACGCCGATCTTGCCGACGTCGTGGAGGAGGCTCATCTCGCGGATCACCTCCACCTGGTCCTGGGGCAGCCCCATCTGGCAGGCGATCTTCACCGCGTAGTGCTGCACGCGGGCGGAATGCCCTCGGGTGTAGGGGTCTTTCGCCTCAATGGCCTTGGAGAGCGTTTGGAGCGTCGAGACGACATGCTCGCGCAGCTGCGCCAGGGTGTCCGAGAGCATCGCCGCCATGTGGTTGAACGATTGGGCGAGCCGTCCCACTTCATCGCCTGATCGGATGGGGACGCGATACTCGAAATCCCCCTGGCCGATTCGCTGGGTCCCCTGCACCAACTCTTGGAGGGGGCGTGACAGCCACCCGCCCAGGACGAATCCCAGGCCGATGACCGCCAGCAGCCCGATGGCCAGGACGGCCACTCGCCATCGCCGAAGCGCCGCTTGGGTTCGGAGGACCTGCTCGCCGGACATGTCGATTCCCACGATGCCGACCGGCCGGCCGTCGCGCGTGCGGATCGGCGCGTAGCCGGAGAGCAGCGCGCCCCACTCGTCCACCGTCAGCGTTGGATCGACGCTCGGACCTTGCAGTCCGGCGGCCATCGCGGGATAGCGCGTGACATCGTAGGGTTCGCCGGGAAACGACGTCTCGTGCTCTTCAGCGTCGCCGAGGTAGTGCCACCGGCCGGGGACGTCCGACGATACCATGGTGTAGACGTAGCGGATAGCGGGGTTGGCGTCTCGGATCGCCCGGAGCCGCTCGATCAGGCTGCGGTAGGCGGGCAGCTCCGTGCTCGAGGGGTGCGGCGGGATGCGCTCATGCAGGTCCCCGTCAATGACGAGCGCGGCGGTGGAGGCGACCGCCATCAGCGTCTGCTGGAGCTGCCGGAATTGGGCATCCAGCGCGGTGCGAAAGGCGATGAGGTTGGTCGCGACGACCAGGGCCGCGGCGAAGGCGACCCAGCAGGCGATCAGTTTGGCGCGCAGCGTGCGCAGCGGCATCCCCTTGACACCCTGGAGGAATCCTCCCTATGATACCCTGTGAGATGGGCGGCAGACAACCTGAATACTCATCGGCAGCTCATCGGCCGGCGGCTGCGCATGAGGGCGCAAGGGCCGTCGTGCGCTTTCAGACCGCCCGCGGCACATTTGACGGGATGTTGAATGGGACCCCCATCGCAACGGCACTCTTGCGACACCTGCCCCTGACGTCCACGGCCAGGCGGTGGGGCGAGGAGATCTACTTCGATGTCCCGGTGCAGATGCCTAACACGCAGCCGACGCTGGAGGTGCAGGTGGGGGATCTGGCCTATTGGCCGGAAGGCCCCTGCCTGTGCATCTTCTTCGGGAAGACCCCGGTCTCCCGCGGGCGGGAGCCGCGTCCCGCCAGCGCCGTGACCGTCGTGGGGCACACGGCAGCCCCCGTGGCGCTCTTGCGGTCGATTGCCGACGGTAACCCTATCGTGGTCGCGCATGCAAGTCCACCTCAAGATCAAACGGTTTAACCCCGAGCAGGACGCGCAGCCGCAGTGGCGCGCATATACGGTGACGGTCGAGCCGACCGATCGGGTGCTCGACGCCCTCCATGCGGTGAAGTGGTACCAGGACGGGAGCCTCACGTTTCGCCGCTCGTGCGCCCACGGGATCTGCGGGTCGGATGCCATGCTGATCAACGGGAGAAATCGCCTCGCGTGCAAGGTCCTCATTCGGGACTTCCAGCAGCCCATCGTCATCGAACCGATGCGAGGGTTTTCGGTCCTCAAAGACCTCGTGGTCGATATGACGGGTTTCTTTGAGAAGTACAAAGCTGTGAAACCGTATCTCATCACGGGGGATCAGCCGCCTCCGACTGAGCGGCTGCAGAGCCCGGCCCAGCGCGAGCGCTATGAGGATACGACCAAGTGCATCCTCTGCGGGGCCTGCACGACCTCGTGTCCCTCCTTTTGGGCGAACAGCGCCTACGTCGGCCCGGCGGCGATCGTCCAGGCGCACCGCTTCCTCTTCGACAGCCGCGATGAGGGCCGGGCGGAGCGCCTCGCCACCCTCAACGCCGCCAGCGGCGTCTGGCGGTGCCGGACGATCTTCAACTGCACGGAGGCCTGTCCCCGCGGGATTCAGGTGACCAAGGCGATCGGCGAAGTCAAACAGCTTCTCCTCCGCTCCAGCATTCACCGACAGCGACCCTCCGCTTCCGCCTGAGCCCCTCGCTCGCTCGTGCCGTTCCAACGTCATCGGCCTTGCCCGTCCCATGGAGGGGTTTGCGTCCCCCGCGGCGTGTTTTCGAGACCGGAGGCTGAGACAACAGCGGGGGCGCCTCGGGTGTGGCCTGACCGCACGGTCGGTGGAGGCGCGAAGCGCGTGATCGACCCTTCGACTCGGGCCACGGCCTTGGCAGGGGGGCCCTCGCTCAGGATGTCGCCCACCCCGTAGGCGAAGGGTCGTCCTGAGCGAGCGAAGCGAGTCGAAGGACGACGGCAGTGGAGCCCCGGGCTTACCCGGGGGGCTCCACGGAACGTGCGACTACGGGCGCTGAGCCGGAGGGAGCAGCTCGATGATGTGCTTGACCATTCGAACTTCCTGAGGCGTGCGGTATTTCAGCAGGCGGTGGATTTCTTGGAGCCGTTCCCGCACTTCCTGCGCCTCTTCCTTCGGAAAGCGGAACAGCTCGTCCAGTTGGACCCCGAGCGCTGAGGCGATTCGAACCAGGCTGTCGAGACTGGGGTTGGCTTGCCCTCGCTCCACGAAGCCCAGGAAGTGCGGGCTCAAGTCAGCGCGTTCGGCAAGCTGCTCCTGGGTCAGGCGCGCCAGCTTCCGATAGGTGCGAATGCGCGTGCCGATCTGCTGCAAGACGTTTTTGGCCATTGTCATGCCTAGAGTACCAGTATCAGGGAGCGGCTTGAAGCAATAAAGGCCATGTGATGTAGTAAAAATCATGTTAAACTTGTCTATAGGTACCTTTTTAGGTATACTGACAGAGGTAGGAAGGAGGAGACGTCGCGCTGGACAGGATCGAGCCACGGCACACGCTCAGTCACGCAGGGACGCTGATGGAGCCGCGCACGCTGCTGATCGTGGATGACGAGGTCATGCTGCTCACCACCCTGCAAACCTTCTTTGAGGGGCGGGGCTTTCGGGTATGGGCCGTGACGAGCGGCGAGGCGGCCCTGCCGATCGTAGCCCAGCACCGCCCGGCGCTTGTGTTGCTGGACATGTGCTTGGGAGCGGGCCGTCTTCATGGGTTCGACGTGCTCCGTCACATCAAAACGCAGTCGCCCGACAGCACCGTCCTCATGTGGAGCGGCTCGGCAGATGCCGACACGAAGGCCGAAGCCGTCCGTCTCGGCGCCGACAGATTTTTTGACAAGCCCGTGAACCTCTCCGAGCTGCTCAGGACCCTCCAAACTGTCAATGGTCGCAGCCAGCCTTGACGAGTTACGACGGACGATCCTCCGGTATCGACGGCTCGTTGAAAGGAAACCCTACGCCCGCCACGTCATCGGCCTGGTGCTCAGCCAAATCGCCCACGTGTACGGACGGGCGGAAGCTCGACGCGTCATGGCGGCCTGCAGGGTCGAACGTGTTGTGAAGCGCCGGCGCAGCGCGCGCGGGTCACGCGCAGGCCGGTAGGTCAGCTCGACCAAGACCCCCCCAGCATACGGTCCCTCCTCAGCGACACCCTCAGAGGCTCGCGTTGACAAGCCACGTCATGAGCCGCTATCCTACCCTCGCGATGAGTCCACTCCGCGTGGGATTCATTGGGTTGGGCACGATGGGCGCGCCCATGGCGACCCATCTGGCCAAGGCCGGTTTTCCCCTGACCGTCTGGAACCGCACCGTCTCGAAGATGGAGCCGCTCCTCCGCCTGGGGGCGAAGGCCGGCAAGGATCCCGCCCACGTCGCAGCCGACTCGGACG
>JAUYPJ010000139.1 GCA_030697665.1 Candidatus Omnitrophota bacterium | reverse complement strand
GACGTCATGGGAACACGGACGCAGCTTGAGCGACGGTCAATCCCACGTGGCGGTCTTGACGAAGGCGAAGCGGCCGTCGTGGATGGTGAAGATCCCGATGTCGCGGATCAGCGAATCCCCGCGCTCATCGAAGCCCTGCAGCCCGAACAGGCCCTGGTAGTCCTTCAGCGTCTTCATCGCGGCCAAGACCGCCGCGCGGTCCTTCACCCCGGCCTGGCGGATCGCCCAGATCGCAAGGCTCGTGGCTTCATACGCGTACGCCGAGTAGGCCCCGACGGGACCGAATCGCGCTTCGTACGCTGTGAGAAACGCCTGGGCGGTAGGCATCTGATGGATATCCGAGCCGATCGTCGTCAGGTACGCGCCCTCCGCAGCCTGGGGGCCGGCCAGCTCGATCAGCGCGGCGTCAAACAGGCCGTCGCCCCCCACGAAGCGCGCCGCCAAGCCGACCTGGACGCGTTGTCTCAGCAGCAACGCGCCCTCCGGAAACATGCCGGCAAAATAGAGCGCGTCCGGATTGAGCGCCTTGATCTTGGTCAACACCGGCATAAAGTCCTTGTCCCCCTGCGTGATGCCCTCATGGCCGATCACGTCCACCCCGAGGGCGGCGAGCTTCTTGATCACCTCGTTGGCGAGACCTCGCCCATAGGTCGTCATGTCATCCAGCACGAAGATGCGCCTGGCGTTGAGCGTCGTGGCGATGAAGAGCGCTGCGGCCGGCCCCTGGAGATCGTCGGTGGCGCACGTCCGGTAGAACGTGTCGAAGCCTTGGCGGGAGATCTGCGGGTTCGAGGAGACCGGGGTAATCTGGAGGAGCCGGGCCTGATGGTAGATCGCCGAGGCCGGCATCGTGCAGGAGGAGTTCAGGTGGCCGACGACCGCCACGACGTCGCGATCCGCCACGAGCTTCTTGGCCACGGCCACCGCTTGCGTGGGGCTGCGCTGGTCATCCAGGGCGACCAGCTCAAGCCGATGCCCCGGAAGGACGGGCCCCTGCTCACGCGCCTGCTCGACCGCCAGCTCCGCCCCATGGAGCATGTCCTGCCCCTGGGGCGCTTGATCGCCTGTCAGCGGCGCGACGAACCCGATCTTCACGACGGGCTCGCGCGGCCCGCAGCCCGTCAAGAACAGTCCATAGACCATTGTCCATAGTCCATAGCTCAAGCTACAGACGACAAGCCCAACGCCGCGAACGGCTTTATGCCGCTTCCAACCTGTGGCCTGTGGCCTCTCGTTCGGCTGTGGACTATGGACTATGGACTGTCGACTATGGACTGACCCAGAGGACATTACGACGCGCGGTCGATCGCCGCCTGCCACTTCAGGATCTCGGGGGACTCCTGCTTGCTTCGAGCGATGACGATCGCCAGAATCACAAGGCCCACCAGGCCCACAGCCCACGCCAGCCACGGGCGCTGCTCCATCTGGATGATGAACGGCAGGGCGAGGAGGGCGACCAGGTTCATCACCTTGATGAGCGGATTGAGCGCCGGCCCCGCCGTGTCCTTGAGCGGATCGCCGACCGTGTCCCCCGTGATCGAGGCCTTGTGCGCGTCAGAGCCCTTGCCGCCGTAGTGGCCGTCCTCGATGAACTTCTTCGCGTTGTCCCACGCCCCGCCCGCATTCGCCATGAACACCGCCAGCAACTGTCCCGACAGGATGATGCCGGCCAGGAAGCCGCCCAGCGCCTCCTTGTGGAGCAACAACCCCACGAGCAACGGGGTCAGCACGGCCAACAGGCCCGGCCCGATCAGTTCGCGCTGCGCTTCGTTGGTGCAGATCGACACGACGCGGGCGTAGTCCGGCGTCTTGCGCCCCTCCCAGATCGCCTTGTCCTGGAACTGGGCGCGAACCTCCTGCACGATGAGGAAGGCCGCGCGGCCCACCGCGCGGATCGTCAAGGAGCTGAAGAGAAACGGAATTGCGCCGCCGATGAGAAACCCAATGAACACCATCGGCTCCGAAATGGACAGCAGCGGCACGATCTCGCTATACGTCTTGCCCGTGAACTTCGCGATATCGGTGATGTAGGCGTTGAACAATGATACCGCCGCGATCACCGCGGAGCCGATCGCGATGCCCTTCGTGATCGCCTTCGTCGTGTTGCCGCACGCATCCAGGTCCGACAGCGTCTTCCGGGCCCTCGGATCAAGGTGCGCCATCTCGCCGATGCCGTTGGCGTTGTCGGCCACCGGCCCGAACACGTCCATCGAGATGTTGTTGCCGGTGAGGGTCAGCATCCCGATGCCGCACATCGCCACCCCGTAGGCGACGTAAGTCGGATTCGTCCCCTGGTAGATGAGCGCGGAGCCGAACACCGCCGCCGCGATCACGAGGATCGCCCACACGCTGCTCTCATAGCCCACCGCGATGCCGTTGATGATCGTCGTGGCGTGCCCCGTCTGGGTCGCGCGGGCGACGAACTGCACCGGCGGCTTCTCCGGCGCGGTGAAGTGATCCGTCAGGTAGTTGATGGAGACGGCCAACGCGATGCCCACCAAGGTGGTCCAGACCGGCCGCATGTCAAGCCCCGCAAGCCCAAAGCTGACCCACGTCGGCAACGCGGCCGCCTCCGGGAATCGAAGATAGTAGAACCCCATCAGGCAGAACCCGATGATGGACACGAGCGCTGAGACGGCGTACCCCCGGTGGATGGCCTTCATGGCCGCGCGCGCCTCTTCCGAGGTGCGCACGAGGTAGGTCCCGATGATCGAGCTCACGACGCCGATCGCCCGGACAAGGAGAGGAAAGATGACCCCCTTGTGCCCGAAGGAGGCCCAGCCGAGGATCATGGCGGAGACGATCGTCACCTCGTAGGACTCGAAGATGTCCGCCGCCATGCCGGCGCAATCGCCCACGTTGTCCCCGACGTTATCCGCAATCGTCGCGGCGTTGCGGGGATCGTCCTCAGGGATGTTGCGCTCGAGCTTGCCGACCAAGTCCGCCCCGACGTCGGCGGCCTTCGTGTAGATGCCTCCGCCCACCCGCATGAAGAGCGCCAGGAGCGTCCCGCCGAAGCCGAAGCCCAGCAGCACCTCATAGGCCCGCTCCCCGTACACCATGAAGATGAGCGTGCCGCCCAAGAGGCCCAGCCCGTCCGTCAGCATCCCGGTGATGGTGCCGGTGCGGTAGGCGATGGTCAACGCTTCCGCAAAGCTCGTGCGCGACGCGGCCGCCACGCGCACGTTGCCCTGCACCGCCATGTTCATCCCGATGAAGCCGACGGTGGCGGAAAAGATCGAGCCCATGAGAAACGCGCAGGCCCTCCCGATGGCGATGTCCTGCTGCCCCGCCGTGAAGTAGAGCAGGCCGGTCAGCACGAGGATCAGCAGGAGAATCGCCCTGAACTGTCGCGCGAGGTAGGCGTTGGCGCCTAGGCGGATCGCCGCGCTCACCTTGCGCATCGCTTCGCTGCCCTGGTCCTTGCGCAGCATCTCCGCCGCCAGGAACACGGCGTACAACAGCCCCAGGATCGCGGTCCCGAGCACCCCCCAGAGGGCGGTGCGCTCCCACACGCTGAAACTCGGATCAGCCATCACACGAAACCACTGGTCCATGTCACTACTCGTCTAACAGGGTGATGAGAAAGTGGCGCGACAGGCAACAAGCGACACGTGACAGGCGAACAGATGCCCATGGTGTGCCATGTCGCGTGTCACCTGTCACGTGTCACCCAAGGGTTTTTCAGCGGCCTGGAGCGGTGAAGCCACCACGCCGCCGGAGACGATCAGCTTCACCGCGTCTTCCACCGAAAGGTCCAACGGGATCACGTCCTCCTGCGGCACGAAGATGATCGGCCCGGTAAACGGCGAAGGCGGGTTGGGGATCAGCAACGTGAGCAGCGTCTGGGGCGTCCCCGTCGCCGCGGTCTTCGACTCGTTGGTGACGAAGGCGAGGGAATAGGCCCCGGGCCTCGGGTACTGGACCAAGACCACCCGACGAAAGGCCGCTTGGCGGCTGCCTTCCTCAAAGAGGAATATCGCCAACTGCTTGACCGACGGGTAGATCTTCCTCACGAGCGGCAACCGACTAAACCCCGCCTCAATCGTCCGAAAGATCACCCGCCCGAAGAAATGGATAGACAGGACCCCCACCCCCAGGATCACCAGGAGGGTGACGACCAGTCCCAGCCCAGGGAACTTGAAACCCATGGTTCGACCCAGCAGCCGATCGGTAAAATTAAAGATCAGCACCAGGAGCCAGGTCGTCACGACCACGGGAAACAGCGTGGCCAATCCGGTGACGAAGTAGCGCCGGAGGGCGTCGCCAAGCCGCGCCGAGAGGGACGGGGTGGAAGGCTTGCGGGAGGAGGACTGCGCGGAACTCATGGCTTAGAGTGCCACAATGCTACTCCCGCATCGTAAGTTCGTCAACCTGAAGAGGCAATCAGGTTCAGCGCCGCACCCGCCCGGAACCAACGGATCTGCTCGTCGGTCATGGTATGCACGAGCCGGAGGGGTTGCGTCTGCCCATCGGCATGATGGAGGAGCGCTGCCACCGGTGCCTCCGGCGACAACTGCGCAAGCTGGAGGACGCTGAGGCGGTCATCCGGCCTGATCGCGTCGTAGTCTGCGGGGTCGGCAAACGTGCACGCGAGGATCCCCTGTTTCTTCAGATTCGTCAGGTGTAGACGGGCGAAGCTCTTGGCGATGACCACTTTGCAGCCTAAGAAGCGGGGCGACATCGCCGCGTGCTCTCGGCTGGAGCCCTCTCCGTAGTTCTCGTCCCCGATCACCGCCCACCCCAACCCCTCAGCCTTGTAGTGACGCGCCGCTTCTGCGATCGGCTTCACCTGACGGTCCAGTTGATCGATGGCGGTTCCGGCCTGACCGGTCCACACGTTCACCGCTGGAGAAAAGAGGTTCTCGCTGATCCGCTCCAGGTGCCCGCGAAACCGCAGCCACTTCCCCGCCGGGGAGATATGGTCGGTCGTGCACTGCCCCTGGACCTTGATGAGGATCGGCAACTGGTGGAAATCCTGCCCATCCCATGACGGGAAGGGCAACAGGCGCTGCAACCGCTCGCTGGTGGGTGCAATCACGACCTCAATCCGCTGCCGCTCAGCCAGCGGCTTGGGGGGAAGGTAGCCGGCGATCCCCTGGGCGAAGCCGGTGACCGGCAGCTCAGGCGCCGAGGGGGGTGTGAGCTTCACGCGCCGCCCGTCCGGCGCCTGGATAGGGTCGGCCAGCGGGTTGAACCGCAGGTCGCCGACCAGCGCCATCGCGGTGACGATCTCCGGGCTGCCCATGAACGCCAGCGTCTGGGCCGTGCCGTCGTTGCGTCCGGGGAAGTTGCGATTAAAGGACGTCAGGATCGAGTTCGCCTCGCCGGGCGTGATGTCATCGCGCTTCCACTGACCGATGCACGGCCCACAGGCGTTGGCGAGCACCGTGCCGCCGATCGCCTCCAACGCCGCGAGCTGCCCGTCGCGATGAATCGTCTGGTGGATCTGGTCGGAGCCTGGGGTAATCAAGAAGTAGCATTGCGCTTTCAGACCGGCGCGCCGGGCCTGTTCGGCGACCGCGGCGGCCCGCCCGATGTCCTCATACGAGGAGTTCGTGCAGCTCCCGATCAGGGCCGCTTTGATCCGCGGGGGAAAGCCGCCCCGCTCCACGTCCTTGGCCAGTTGTGAAATCGGGCGGGCGACATCGGGCCGGCGTGGCCCCACCACGTAGGGCTCAAGGCTGGAGAGATCGATCTCAATCACCCGATCGAAGAAGCGCTCCGGCGCTTGTTCCACCTCCGGATCGGCCACCAGCGCCTGGGCGTAGCGACCGGCAAGCTCCGCCACGTCGGCTCGGTCGGTCGCCGTGAGATAGGTGGCCATCCGCTCATCGAAGGGGAAGATCGAGGTCGTCGCGCCGACCTCGGCGCCCATGTTGGTGATCGTTGCCTTCCCCGTGCAGCTGATCGACCGCGTGCCCGGGCCGAAGAACTCGATGATCGTATCGGTTCCTCCGTTCGTCGTGAGCAGCCCGCACAGCTTCAGGATGACATCCTTCGGTGAAGTCCAGCCGCTGAGTGCGCCGCGCAGGCGCACCCCGATGAGCCGGGGACACTTCACCTCCCACGGCAGGCCGGCCATCACCTCCGCCGCGTCGGAGCCGCCCACGCCGATCGCCAGCATCCCTAAGCCGCCCCCGTTGGGCGTGTGGGAATCGGTCCCGATGAGCAGGCCGCCGGGAAATGCGTACTGCTCCAAGAACACCTGGTGGATGATCCCCGCCCCCGGCTGCCAGAAGCCCATCCCGTAGCGGGCGGAAGCGCTTTGCAGGAAGTCGTACACCTCGCGGTTGGCCTCCAGGGCGACCTTCATGTCCTCGGCGACACCCACCCGCGCCTGGATGAGATGGTCGCAGTGGATCGTCGTCGGCACCGCCACCGTCTCCCGCCGGGCCTGCATGAACTGGAGGATCGCCATCTGGGCTGTGGCATCCTGCATGGCCACCCGATCCGGCAGGAGCGTCAGGGTGCTCGCGCCCCGGACAAACGCCTGGGCCGAGAGATCCATGACGTGCCGGCAGAGGATCTTGTCGGTCAGCGTCAGCGCTCGCCCGAGCTTCCGGCGCGCCGCCGCATCGACGGCCGCCATCCGCTCGTAGAGCCGCCGAATCGCCTCACGCTCATCCTGTTGCATCATCGCATTGGGTATTATAGCCCAAGCCGACACCGAAGACCACGCATCCCGCCCCCGCGTGTTATAATTTCCCGTAATGCCGCTCAATGAAGCCGATACCAGAGCTAAACTCATTGATCCGGCCATCCACCAGCGGGGCTGGACGGAAGACCTCATCCGCCGCGAGGAAACCGCCGGAGCCATCGAGATCATCGAGGGCCGCCCCCGCAAACGCGCCCGTGGCCGAACGGACTACGTCCTGCGCGTGAAAATTAATCCCGATACCCAGCCCATCGCGGTTGGTGTCCTCGAAGCCAAACCCGAAGATCTGCCTCCCACCCACGGCCTGGAACAGGCCAAAATCTACGCGGCCTGCAAACGTCTCAACGTGCCGTTTGCCTTCTCCAGCAACGGCCACCTGTTCGTGGAGTTCAGCCGGATCACCGGCAAGACGAGCGACCCCAAACCGCTCACGCAGTTCCCGAATCCCGAAGAACTGCGTCGCCGCTACGAAGACGCTGTGGGTTTCAGTTTGGAAGAACCGGCCGCCAAGCCGCTCCTGAGTCGCTACCCAGGTGGCGAGGCCACCCGCCGCTATTACCAGGATGCCGCGATCAGGGCGGCCTTGGAGCAGATGGCCTGCGCGGAGAAGGCCCAGCGGCCCCAGCGCGTTCTCTTGTCCTTGGCGACGGGATCAGGCAAGACGTTCATCGCGGTGCATTTGCTCAGGAAGATCGCGGATGCGGGCAAGCTGCGGCGGGCGCTGTTTATCTGCGACCGGGACGAACTCCGCAACCAGGGCCTCAACGCCTTCCAGAACGTCTTCGGCAGCGATGCGGCTGAGGTCTACCAGGAGGCCGACGGCAAGAATCACGCCCGGAACGCCCGCATCCACATCGCCACCTACCAAACCCTCGATGTGGCAAGCGAGGAAGGCACAGCGAACTTCTTGACCACGCACTACCCGCCAGACTATTTCAGCCACATCATCATTGATGAGTGCCACCGCTCGGCCTGGGGCAAGTGGTCGGAAGTCCTGCGGCGCAATCCAAACGCTGTCCAGATCGGCCTCACCGCGACTCCCCGCCAACTCAAGGTGGCCGAGCAGTCCAAAGCCGCCCAGGCCGATGCCGAGATCAACGCCGATAACCTCAAGCACTTCGGTGATCCGGTCTACGAATACGATATGGGCCAAGGGATCGAAGACGGCTACCTGGCGGTCTGCGAACTCCATCAGCTTGACCTGTTCCATGACAACCATGAGATCAACGAGCGACTGCGCGGCGTCAAGCGTGAAGACCTGGAAAATAAGCGGATCAGCATGGTCCTCACCGGAGAGTTAGGGGGCGCGGGTCTTGTGCAGGAGGACTACACACCCGCCCAACTCGAGCGGCGCCTGCTCATGCCGGATCGGGTCAAGGCGATGACCGCCCACTTGTTCGAGCGGCTGTTGGACACCGGCGGCCCGGAGCAGAAAACCATCGTCTTCTGCGCCAGCGATGACCACGCCGAGAAAGTCGCCGAACAGTTGGGCAACCTGTACGCGGACTGGTGCGCCCAACACCAGCGCCCACGGCTGGAGGCGTATGCTTTCCGCTGCACCGCCTCGGTGGGTGGCGCCTCCTACATCGCCGATCTGAGAGGCGGCACCCGTCATCACTTCATCGCCACAACGGTGGACTTGCTCAGCACCGGGGTGGACGTGCCGATTGTCCGCAACATCGTCTTCTTCCGCTACATCCAGTCGCCGCTTCTGCTCCACCAGATGATCGGCCGCGGCACCCGGCTCCATGCGCCCTCAGGCAAGCTCATGTTCCGGGTCTATGACTACACCGATGCCACGCGGCTCTTTGGCGAGCCGTTCATCACCAAGCCGCCGAGTGGTGGCGGGGATGGGCCGCAGCCGCCACCGGAGCCACCCTTACAGGTGGAGGGCTTTGAGATTCGTATCACCGAGGCCGGGCGCTACATTCTCACTCAGGTAGACGGTCGAACGGTGCCGGTAACGGTGGAGGAATACAAGGAACGCCTGGCCCAAAAGCTCGTGGAAGAAGCCCCCACCCTTGAGCAGTTCCGGGCGCAGTGGATCGTCCCGCAGAAGCGGCAAGCTCTCCTGAACCGCTTGCCGGATGGAGGCCGCTCCGCGAGGGTGATTCGGGAAGTCGAGGGGATGGCCGACTACGATCTGTACGACGTGCTGGGGGATCTCGGCTACGGCCTTGCGCCCAAGCGCCGCACCGAGCGGGCCGAGGCGTTTACCTACAAGCACACCCGCTGGCTGTCGGACTTGCCCGCCCCCGCTTCGGCGACGCTCAAAGCCCTGGCCTCACAGTTTGGGCGGGTGGGAACGGACGGACTGGAAAGCCCGCAAGTCTTCCAACTACCCGAGGTGGCGCGGGCGGGAGGTCTACCCGCTTTGAAGGCACTCGGCAAACCCGCCGACATTTTGCATCAGGCCAAGGAACGGATTTTCGCCGCATGACGTTACCAGTAAAATTATCCATACTATGGTATCACGGGTGTCCCATCATAACTCGAATAGCAGCAGCTGGTTTGGATTTTGATCCGTTTGCTCTTGCTCCGGCATATTCAGACAGGCTCGGAGAAGCGGCGTTTTCTCGAACGCCATGACGCTCAAAATCTGTAGAAACGTGTAGAGGCTGATCTTGAGTCCCAGTTGCTTCCGGATGATCGCGATGAGGACGTAGGTGGCGATGGCGGTCCAGATTTGCGTCTTGACGGCGTTCTCGGACGTGCCATAGAAGGCCTTGATTCTGAAATGCTGTTTGATCCACCGAAAGAAGAGCTCGACCTGCCAGCGGGACTTGTACAGGTGGGCGATGGTCAGGGCTGGCAAACTGAACTGATTGGTCAGGAACACCAGGCGCTTGTTGAGCTGGGCATCGAAGTAGCGCACGCGCCGCAGCTGGTCCGGGTAGTGCTGGGCGGTCAAGGGCCCGGTCAACAGCACCGTTTGGTCGCACTGGAGTCCCGTGGTCTTGTCGATGGGATGGGAGTAGAGACGGCGGGCCTGCAGGTTGCGCTTGGCCCGGATGACAAAGAAGGCTTGGGCCTGATGCAGGTGATGCAACCGCTCGAAGTCCAGGTCCCCCCGGTCCATGACGTAGAAAGCCCCAGGGTCGGGCACCAGCAGGTCGAGGATCTTGACGTCGTGGACTTTGCCGTCGGTGATCTCGATAAACGCGGGGATGGGACCCCGCAAATCGAGGAGGGTGTGCAGTTTGATGGCCCCCTTCTGTCGGCGGAATCGCGCCCAGGGAAACAGGGACAGGCACAGATCGATCGTCGTGGCATCGAGTGCGTACACGGGCTGATCCAGCTCCACCCCCAAGGCTTCGTCCCGGTAGAGCGTGCGCGCCCGGTGAATGAGGAGTTGGGCAAAGTCGGCGTAGATGCGCCAATCGCGCACTTCGTTGGCATGGGCCAGCGTATTGCGAGAGACCGTGCCTCGGATGCCCATGTGATAGAGCTTGCTCTGCATCGAGCGCAGGCAGGTCTCGATGTCCCGGAGGCTCTCGCGATACGTCATCTGCGCAAAGCCCATGCAGAGGAACTGATCCAGACAGGAGAAACTCTTGGTTTTGTAATCGCCCTGATAGCGGCGGACACAGTGCCGGAATGCGTGCAGGGGAAGAAACTCCATCACCTGGGCGAAGAGGGTCTTGCCAGTATTCATTGGGCTTGCCTCCTTGAAAATGGCCGTTGCCCAATGATACTGCGTTCAAATCGATTACGGGATGATCAGGTATTAACATGTTGGCTGTAACCAAGTTACGTCAAGCTCTCCGTCAAACGTTGGGACAGTAGTGCTATGGTATAGATAATTTGAAATTGTTCTCAACTGGCTGGAAGAAAGCAGGATATGGAGTTCAAATAAGGCGTTTCAAGCATGAACAGAGTGCTTTGGCTGGGCGCAGGAGCATCGGCAGGGTCGAAAGTTTCCGGCTGTCAACGAAGAAGGCCACCCACAATAAAACACTTCTTTCGGGAGGCTCAACTGGCTGGGATACATCAACCTGATGATACGAAACGGCTCTTAAATTTCATCCAGGAGCGATACGGTATTTCCGAAAGCGCGCTGACCTCTGAAAATCCTCCTGTCACGATTGAAACGCTGCTCTCCTTCTTCGACATCGAGGAACGGCTCCAGCAATACGACTTTGCTTTCGACCTGTCGCATGGTCAATTGCTCAAATACATTCGCGAAGTCGTAATAGAGTGCGGCGGCGTCCCGGGGCCTGGGGAGTCATGTGCTCTCCATGCTGCGATCGCTTCAACCCTTGATCCCACCGACGCCGTGATCAGCTTCAACTGGGATCTAATCATGGACAAGGCGCTGGCAGACAGCGGGCGATGGAATGAGTGGGCCGGGTATGCGCCGATGACCTTCAACAGGATTGACGATGTCGAGCGTTGTCGGGATGGCGTAGGGCCAACGCGTGACCACTTCCGTCATCCATCAGAGTTGACCTACCTGAAGCTGCACGGTTCACTCAACTGGTGGTGGAGGCCGACACGTCGTACGCCAGAGCCTGAGGAACTCAACCGGATCGAGCAGCAGGAAACGCATCCGCAGCGGTATGTGTGTTCCCTGTTTACAAGTCATGTGAACCGAGGCAATTTGACAAGTGCCGTGCACGGCTCCGTAGGTCGGCCTTATAAACAGTTACTCATTCCGCCCACGATGCATAAGAACTACGAGACGTTCCAGCCCTTGTGGGTTAGGGCGGAAGAGGTCCTTGCCAGGGCAAAGGAACTCGTCATCGTTGGGTTCTCCTTTGCGCCCGCGGATACCCAGGCTCAGTGGTTGCTCCATCGTGGATTGGCGCAGAACCCGAATGCCGTCTCAGTCATACTGGTTGATCCCAATAAACGCACAAGTCAGAGAATTGGCGAAATGACTTGTGCAATCAATTCTCGGCACCAGATTGTGCGCCAGTATGATAATTTTGGGGAGTACGTCACGAAAGAGTGCGTTCAGTTGCCACTCTGAAAGAGCATGAGCCTGCTGGGATCTGAGAAAACAGAGCTTCGGCCATTGCCCGTAGGCTGGCGGTGGGTACGGTTGGGTGAGGTGTGCGAGATCATTGCGGGTCAATCACCGCCTGGCGAAACATATCGCAAACGTCCTGAAGGGCTACCATTTTTCCAGGGTAAGGCAGACTTTGGCACACGTCATCCTGTTCCGAGTACCTGGTGCCTCTCGCCAACGAAGATTGCCGAACCTGGCGATATTCTGATTTCGGTCCGTGCGCCGGTTGGTCCGACAAACGTTGCAGATGTCAAATGCTGCATCGGACGCGGGTTAGCTGCGGTCAGACCGGGAAATATGGCGGAACGGGAGTTTATTCTTGCAGCCCTTCGGTTGTATGAACCTCACCTGGCAAGCCTCGGTAGTGGCAGCACGTTTTCTGCAATCAAGCGCGAGGACATTGAATCTTTAGAAATTCCTCTTCCGCCCATTGCTGAACAGCAACGCATCGCCGCGATCCTCGGCGAACAACTGGCAGCCGTGGCACGTGCGCGGTCAGCTACCGAAGCGGAGTTGGAAGCCGCCGAGGCCCTCCCCGCAACCTATCTTCGTGCCGTCTTCAACAGTCCAGACGCGCAGCGGTGGCCAAGGACGAGGCTTGGCGAAGTGATCTGTCAGCGTCAGGAGATCGTTCACCCGCATGACAGACCGAACGGGCGAGCAACGTTCGTTGGCCTTGAGCATATCGAGCCAGCGACGGGTCATCGAATGGGTTCGCTCGATGTGGAAATGTCTGAACTCACTGGGCGAAAACCGCGCTTCTACAAAGGTAACATCGTGTATGGCTACCTACGGCCCTATCTGAACAAATTGTGGGTCGCAGAGTTTGATGGCCTATGCTCAGTTGACCAATACGTTTATGTCGTCGACCCAAAGAAGGCGGACACGTTCTTCATCGCATCGTTTATGCGGAGTCCGGTTTATCTGGAGCGTGCGCCCGTGGGCGTTACGCCAGGTTACTTACCTCGAATCCGAACTGAAGAAGTGGCCAGCGTCGAGTTCAACGTGCCGCCATTGCCAGAGCAACGCCGCATCACTGCGAAACTCTCCGAGCAGGAAGCCTCGGCGGAACGGCTGCGCCAGACGCTGACCGAGCAGCTCGATGCAGTCAACACGCTGCCCGCCGCGCTCCTGCGCCGGGCCTTCAGCGGGGAGTTGTGAATGTGGTATCTCTGCCTCGACGAAAGCGGCGACCTGGGGTTCGATTTTGTGAACAAGAAACCGTCCAAGTTCTTCACCATCTGCCTACTTCTCGCCAACGATGCCTCCACCTATTACAGCATCCGTCGTGCGATCCGAAAAACGCTTCGCAGGAAGGTCAACAAAGGCGGCGGGGCGAAGCATCTCAAGGAAGAGATCAAAGCGACCGGGACCAATCTTGGGGTGAAACGATATTTCTACCAGCAGGTCAAAGACCTGCCCTTCGAACTCTATGCGTTGACGCTGGACAAACGCCGTCAATTCGAGCGGCTTACTCGGGAGAAGGAACGAATCTACAACTTCATCGCTCGTCTGGTCATGGATCACGTACCTTTTGAGCGCGCGGACAACCGTGTCCAGTTGATCGTCGATCGCAGCATGGGCAGGTCCGAGATTCTCGAATTCAACCAGCACATCTTTCAGCAACTCCAGGGCCGATTAAGCCCCAAGATTCCGTTGCACATCGACCATGCGCTGAGTCATGAGGAACCGGCACTTCAAGCGGCCGATTTGTTCGCCTGGGGCATCTTTCACAGGCACGAACATGGAGATGCGCAGTGGCAGGAGGTCTTCAAGGAGAAGATTCGGTATGATGAGCTGTATCGGGAATAAAAAAAGAGCGCGCCGCTTGGGGTCGTGTTCCTATGGCTATGGCCCTCATCGAGGGGAACGCCATAGGCCCCCAAGTCGGACTTACCGCTCACTGAGATTATATATGATCATAGCTGACACGACAAGACAATTATGGAAATTGGGGGATACGGCGATAGGCATTCTGTGCACTGGCTGCTGATCGAGCGATGGGACACGCGGAACAGGTCCATACCAACTCTATCGTTCCCCAGGCGCTGGTGCGACAAGAACCTGGGCTGGGACGGTGGTGTATTCTCTCGGCGTATCGAGGCAGCATCGCGCACGGCATGTACGTGCCGGCGTCCTCGCCGACGAGCATTGATGATCAGGACCTCATGGCGGTCTGCGTGCCCTCGCGCGAGCACTACTTAGGCCTCACCGAGTACGGCAGTCGAGGGACCGTGGAGATCAAGCATGACGCATGGGATATCGTGATCTACGAAGTCCGCAAAATGGTCAGGATGTTGTTGCAAGGCAATCCGAACGTCCTGAGCCTGCTCTGGGTCGATCCAAAGCATTATCTGACCGTGACCGCGGCCGGTCGGTTGCTGCTCCGGTCGCGTCGGCTGTTTGTGGGACGGCATGTCTACCACAGCTTCGCCGGCTATGCGGAGAGCCAGTTCAAGCGCATGACGCATCTGGCCTTCCAAGGCTATATGGGTGAGAAGCGCAAGCGGCTGGTCGAGCAGTTTGGCTATGATACCAAGAACGCGGCGCATCTGATCCGCTTGCTGCGGATGTGCATCGAGTTTCTCACGGATGGCGAACTGGGAGTGACCAGACCCGATGCGGCTGAGCTGCTCGCCATCAAGCAGGGTCAATGGACATTGAAGCGCGTGCAGGAGGAAGCGAATCGGCTGTTTGCGAAGGCCAAACGGGCGTATCAGCGCTCAACATTACCCGAGGCTCCACAGCGCGAGCGAGTCAACAGGCTCTGTGTCCAGATCATCCAAAACGCCTGGAACGCTCGCGGGAATTCCGACAAATGAGTAGGGGCCGTAAGAACAGCAGGGTAAACGACAAACGCCTGGTAACCCAGCAGTCGGTGAACGCCACGATCAAGAGCATCTGCGACATCATGCGGCGGTCGAACTGCGCGGGGGCGTTGCAATATGTCCCGGAGCTGACCTGGGTGCTGTTCTTGCGCATCCTCGATGAGCGAGAAGGCCGCGAAGCCGAGGCCGCTGAGGCGGTGGGGGCTGAGTATACGCCCTCGCTTGAGCCGCCCTACCGCTGGCGCGATTGGGCAGCGCCCGATGGAGCTAGGCGCCAAGCACTCGAAGGCGGCTCGCTGGGGGCGTTCTTCGGGTTTGTGAACAACGACCTCATCTCCCGCCTCAAGCGGTTGCGGGAACGGCCCAACGCCACCTCGCGACAGAAGATCATCAGCGAGATTTTCTCCGGGGTGGAACGCACCCGAATTGACACCGAACGCAACCTGCTGGACGTGCTGGACAAGGTCAACGAGATCAGCGATGAGCGCGTGGACAAAACCCATGTCTTCACCTTGTCCCAGGTCTACGAGGGACTGCTGCTCAAGATGGGCGAGAAAGGCAACGACGGCGGCCAGTTCTTCACGCCCCGCGAGATCATCCGAGTCATGGTGCGGGCGATTGACCCCCGCATCGGGCAGACGGTCTATGACCCTGGCTGCGGGACGGGGGGCTTTCTCGCTCAGGCGTATGAGCACATGACGGGCAAGGACAACAGCAAGATCACTTCACCCGATCAACTGGAAACCCTCAAGACTCGGACCTTCTACGGCCGCGAGAAAGACAACGCCATCTACCCCATCGCCCTGGCGAACCTCGTCCTGCACGGCATTGATGAGCCGCACATCTGGCATGGCAACACGCTCACCGGTGGCGAAATCTACGGCGGGCTGTTTGAAGGCGTGCCGGCGCTCTACGATGTGATCCTGATGAATCCCCCATTCGGCGGCAAGGAAGGCAAGGAAGCCCAAACCCGCTTCACCTACAAGACGGGGGCAACCCAAGTCCTGTTCTTGCAGCACGTCGTTGATGCCTTGGAGCCCCAAGGCGGTCGGTGCGGTATCGTCCTGGATGAGGGGGTGTTGTTCCGCACCAACGAGACGGCCTTCATGCAGACCAAGCGCAAGCTCCTGGATGAGTGCGATCTGTGGTGCATCGTAAGTTTGCCGCCCGGGGTGTTCACGGCAGCCGGAGCCGGGGTCAAGACGAACCTCCTGTTCTTCACCAAGGGCCAGCCGACCGAGAAGGTGTGGTACTACGACCTCTCGGACATCAAGGTCGGCAAGAAAACGCCGCTCACGGCGGCCCACTTCGAGGACTTTTTCCGGCTGCTCCCCAGCCGGACCGACAGCGAGCGAAGTTGGATCATCACTCGCCAGGACATCGAAGCCAAGAACTATGACCTCAAAGCCGTCAACCCAAACCGGAAGCCGGTCGAAGACCCCCGCACCCCAAAGGAACTCCTTGATCTGATTGAAACCAAAAGTCGCGAGGTCGCGAAGGCCGTGGCTGCCTTGAGAAAGGGAGGATGATGACGCGGCGCAACACGCGGATCACCTGGTTTGTCCTCTGCTGGACCCTGCTCTTCCACTACGAGTCGCTCCGCGCCGGCTACCTGAATCCGCTCCTCAAGCGGGAGCTCCCCAAATTCCCCCTCCTGTTTCCTCCGGCGGGCTGGATTATGTTTTTCCAGGTGGATCGGTCGTACGGCTTCGCGGAGATCTACGGTGTCCGTGACGACCGACCGCACCTGCTGGACCCGCACGACGTCTTCCGGACGCGCGCCCTCGGCTACGACAACATCCACCGCAACGTCCTCATCGGCGTGCTCCCCCACCACCGCGCGGAGGCGTTCTGCCGCTACCTCCGTCGCAAGTTCCCGGCGTACGACTCGTTCCTGGTCGTGTACGCGCACTATCCTAACCTCATCGATGCCCCTGAGCGTCTCCTCCGTCAGGTCGCGTACACCTGCAACTGATGGTCCGCGAACGTTCTCGTTGGAGAGTTCGGATGCTGGATGCTTCAGTTGTTCAATCCGCAATCCGCATTCCGCAATCCGCAATTCAGTGGTGGCATCAGGCATTCCTCGTCAGGCGGCCTTCCGTGAGCCTCGGCCTCTTCCGCCTCGCGGTCGCCTTCACCGTCGGGGCCCACATGATCCCCTCCTTCTTCGAGATGGACGAGAACTACCTCGCCACCGCGTTCACAACCCAGAACCCCTCCTTCTTCCCGCTGTGGATCCTGCGCCTGGTGGCCGGCAGCCCCGACTGGCTCATCTGGAGCTGGACGCTCGTCTTCCTGGTGTCGCTGGCAACCTTCGCGGTGGGGCTCTTCACGCAGGCGAGTTGCCTCGTGATGACCGTGGCGTCCTACTACTTCTACGCGCTCAACAACTACCACATCGGCACGCTGAGCTTCGATATCCTGCTCGTCACGTTGATCCTCATGTGCGTCACCGGCTTCCACGGAGACTTCCTGTCGCTCGACAGCCTCCGTCGAGGAGACGTCAGAGCGCATAAACGGCTGCGTCCGTTCTTCGTGCAGCGGCTGCTCCAGCAGCAGCTCGTGTGGACGTTCTGGTACACGGCGCTGAACAAAATCAGCGCCGGGGGCAATTGGCTGATCGACAACCCCTATTACTATCTCATCCGCTATCCACCGATCGGCGTCGTCCGCGACTTCCCCTTGCGGAACTGGTTGGGGCAACACCCGACGCTCTGCTACCAGCTTGGCCTCACCCTCCTCGCCTTTGAGTTCCTGCTGCCCCTCTTGTGGCTGATCCCTCGGACACGACCGGTGGGAATCGCGCTGGGAGTGGCCTTCCAACTCATGCTCTGGGCCACCCTCCACGTCCCGACGATCTTCCTGTTCCTCTTCCCTCCGATGATGCTCTTGTTCATCCGGCCGGAGGCGGTCGTCCGCTGGATCGAAGCCCGCCAGGCCCGACAGGCCGCGCGCGGACGGGCGGTCCTCCTCTACGACGGCCAGTGCGGGTTTTGCCTGGAGAGCGTCAAGCGGCTGCGCGTCCTGGACCTGTTCGGATGGGTGGATCCGCTCGACTTCCACGCGCAGCCGGATCTCTCCGCGCTCCACCCGTCCCTCACGCCTGAGCGCTGCCGCAGCGAGATGCTCCTGCTGGAACCAAACGGGAGACTCTCCGGCGGGTTCTATGCATTTGCGCGTCTGAGCCTGCGGCTGCCGCTCTTGCTGGGGTGCGCGCCGCTGGTCCACCTGCCGGGGGCGGCATGGATCGGCACGAGGGTCTATCGATGGGTGGCGGCGCACCGCGACCTGTTCCACCGCAACCCGACCTGCGCGACCAACCAGTGCGCCATCCGGCAGGCCGGCAACGGCGCGCCGCTTCAAGGAGGGGCGGGGGGTTCTTCGAAGGCCTGGTCTTGAAACACGTAGAGCGTCGCGCGTTGCCAGGCGTCGGGGGGTAGTCCGGCCTTCTGGTGGGCCAACTCCTGGAGAAATTCGAGCCGCGTCCACGCGGTCTCCTCCCACACCTGCGGCAGGAAGACCCCGGAACGCCCCTCGTATTCGAGGATCACCCCATCTCGACCCGGCACGAGGTCCTCCAGCCGGTCCAGCTTCACCGGCGGCGTCAGCACGGAGACCTCCACCTCAAGCTCATCCAGCTCCTCGGATCGCACCGGCGAAAAGCGCGGATCATGCAGCGCCGCGTCCAGGGCCACGACCGGCACGCTGGTCGCTAAGGGCTCACTCGACGTGATCCGGCCGATGCATCCGCGCAAGCGCCCATCCTTGCGCAGCGTCACGAAGACGCCGGTTGGGCGGGAGAGCTCCGGGTGACGCTCAAGCGACAGCGCCTCGGGGGAGCGGGCCTGTCCGATCAGCGACCGCTCCAGCGAGGCTCGCGCCGCCCGCACCAACGCCATGCCCGCCTCGGCGGAGAGACGCTGCGCAGGGGGCGCCGCCCGATCCACCATCGCTAACGCCGCATACCCCACGACGCGGGATCGATCCCCTGTCGTGTCGCCGGAGTTGGCGTAGAAGAGCAGCTCCGGCCGAAGGTAGCCGAGCCGCTCGGCCAGCAGGAGGCTGGTCACAATCGGCCCGCGCCCGCACGCCTCGAGCATCCCGTGGGTAAACAGCCGATCCACCGCCGACGGCGTCTCGACGCCCAAACTCTGCAGCGTGCGCTCATCAAGACGCACCGCGTCTTCGTATGGATGGTAGTGGGACAGGTCCGTGCTGAAGACGAAGAGGTACTCGCCGCTGCGCGCCAGCGCCGCGAGCGCATCCGCCAGGTGGACGACATCGGCCAGCGTCGATGATCCCATCAGCACCGGCACCAGCCTGAAACGCTCCAGCGCCACCTGCAGGAACGGCAGCTCCACTTCCAGCGAATGCTCGCCGCTCGCATGCGCCTCCTCGACGTGCGCAAGCCCAGGAGCGCGCAGGAGGAGTGCCGCGGCCTCCTGGTCGATCGGCACCGCGCCAAGCGGCGTCACGTACGACTCGCGCGTATCGACCGACGAGCCGGCAAATGGCAGCCGATGGGTGAACCCTACCACGACCACGCCGTCGTAGGTCTGGCCTGCGAGCTGGCGGAACGCCTTGGCGGCGACCGACCCGGAATATTGGTAGCCCGCATGCGGCACGATCAGGATGCGTGGTTTTTCCAGCGTCGCCGGCGCGGGATGGCGCTGGAGCAGCTCCTGCACCAGCCCACGGAGCTCGGCGGGATCCGCCGGATAGAAAGCCCCTGCGACCTGGGCGGTCCGAGGTTCAGCCCCTACCCAGGCACCTGCGCCAAGCCAGAGCGCCAAGACGAAGACCACCGCACCGGCGGCAACCCGCCTGCTGGATGGCATGGACCGTCGTGAGCGCACCATCGTCACCCTCTGCTAAGCTGCTGAGCGATCTTCCTGAAGCCTATTGTACCACCCTGAGATTTTTGTTGACAGCACGTGCCGATTTCAGGTACACTTTCTATTGTTTAGAGAGAAGCGTGGAGGACTTGGCCAAGGTTGTCCAAGTAGGGTTCACGCTGAAGTCGCTGCAAACACTTGAAAACCTTGTGGTTATGAAGGTGCAGCGCGCAAGAGGTACGACGAATTAAGAGTAGTTTGGCACGACAAAGATTGACGTTTCGCACGTCGCAGATCGGCAAGCGCTCTTCGTTGGGAAGCCGCAAGGCAACCGATGGGGTTGCTGGGCGGCTTTTCTGTTATGTGGGAACGGAAGGGGGGTGTTAGGAGTATGTCAAAGGGTACTGTGAAGTGGTTTAGTGACCAAAAGGGGTACGGGTTCATCACCCCGGAAGACGGCTCAAAGGACGTCTTCGTCCACTATTCCGCTATCCAAGGCGATGGCTTCAAGTCCCTGAAAGAAGGCCAGACGGTGCAGTTTGAAATCACCCAAGGCCCCAAGGGACCTCAGGCATCCAGCGTGACTCTGGAAGGCTAAGTCCGCCTCGTGGCGCGCGACGCGCGCCTGTGGCACAACGACCCCCGAGCAGGTGAGGGGGTCGTTGTGCTTTTCACCGAGCGCGAAGGCCCAGCACGCGCAGGGAATCGGCGGAGGAGCGGCGGATGCCCAGCTCGTCAGCAAACCGAAGCGGCACCGTGACGTGGGGACCGTCGAGGAAGGCGCTGCCGCGGCGCATCAGCCACGTGACGCGCACGCAGGCCTGGGGGCCCAGAAGGCCTCCGGTCAGCCGGCAGCGTGAAAGCCGGCCGTGGTAGAGCTCCCGCGGCCGGTACTGGAAGGTGGTGGCGCTCCACGGCAACTTGATCCCTCCAGCCGCCCACACTGCGCTACTGGAGCCGGCCGCGGTCGCCACCCACAGGCCGGAGCTCTTCTGGATTTCTTCCCGCCGGCCGATCCGCAGCCGATAGCGGCTCATCGTCGCGGGATCGTCGTGGACCACGAGGACGTCGTTCAGCGCCCGTGGGCTCAGCATCCTGCCGTTCAGGGTCACCTCCAAGCGGGCGAGCCGCAGCTCCGGCAGCCGGCCCTCCAGCGCCTGCGCGCACAGGCGCGCAAACGTCTGACGCGTCGCCGCGCAGAAGACCGCCTCGCTGCGCACCGGATCTGAGTTCACCCCCAGGATGGGGGTCTGCCTGACGCTGCGGGCCGCCTGTAAAAATGTCCCATCCCCGCCGACCGACACCACCAGCTGATACCGCTTGGTCACCTTCAGCCCGACCCGGTAGGCCAGCTCGAACTCCACCGGAAGCCTCCGGAGGACCCGCACCACCGCCTCCAACGTCGCCTGATGCGTCGCATGCGCCCGCTGCATGTCCACCACATCGGGATGCCGCTGCCGGAGCAGCCGCCGCAGCCGAGGGTCGCGCTGCCCCTGGATGTACTGCTGATAGGCGTCCTTCTTGTAGACGACCAGGATCTTGGCGCGCGAGGCGGCCATGCGTCAGCGACCGGTCACCAGCACGATGAGAGCGGTTAGCACGATCACGAACCCCGCCACGGCATGGGCGTAGCGCTCCATCCACGGCGCCTCGATGAGCCGCACGCCGGCATAGCTCAAACAGCTCTGGCCGACGACCATCCCAACCGTCACCACCGAAAAGGCCGCGCTCACCGCCCACACGGTGGACAGTCCGCGCTCAGACGCTACGAACATCAAGGGGATCAGTGGCTCACAGGGACCGAACACGAGGATCGCCATGAGCATCCACATCCGCCGCACGGCGTAGCTCCGCATCGCCTCATCGAGGGAGATGTGTGGATGGTGGTGTTGGGCGTGCTTCAGCCCCCAGATCGCGTAGGCGATCCCAAACCCGATCAACAGCCAGATGCCGATCCGCCCGCGCCAGACTTCCACGCCGGCGAGGTGATGGATCGCCATCCCGGCCCAGAGACCGACGAAGCCCAAGAACAACGAGGAGGCGACGTGCCCGATGCCGGCGATGCACGTCACCAGCCCCAGCCGCCTCATCCGCCAGCCGGACACCTTTGCCATGGCCACAAACGGCAACCAGTGATCGGGCGCAAGCGAGTGGAGGAAGGCCACCGACACCGCCGCCGTCAACAAAGCCCATAGCGACGCCGCTCCTGCAGAATTCATCCCACAGTGTCCACCAGTCGAAAGGTCACGGGGATCTCCACCTGAAACGCCACAGGCTCCCGCCACCGTCTCGCCGGCTTAAAGACCCATTGCCGCACCGCGTCCATCGCCGCCTGATCCAGCACCGCAGAGCCGGACGACCGCACGACCCGAAGCCCCCCACAGCGCCCGGACGGCAGGACCTCGACCTCCAGGAGCGTCGTGCCTTCGTGGCCTTGCTCCCGAGCCGCCCTCGGGTAGACCGGTGGGGGATTGCGGAGGTAGGTGGGCAGTTGGTCGAGCCGCGCGCCCTTGTGCTCCTGGGTCACGACGGTCTGGGGCTCAGGCGGCTGCTGCCTCGTCGCAGCCGTCGCGTCCACCGGCGGGCTCGTCGGCTCCTCCGCGTGCGCAGGGCTCGTGGCCGCCGGGGCCTCGGCGATGAGGTAGAGCTCCACGCTGGTGGGAGCGCGCTCCACGTCAAACGCCACGGGCTCGGTCACCGGCAGCCCTGCGAAAGCTGCCGCATGCAGGCCAACCGAAAGGCTGAGCGATACCTTGAACTGCCGGGTCATCCCACAACCTGGCTGCCTGCGCCTGCGGCGCAGACGCGGCGGGTGCGTGCCCTGACAGCTTCACCCCCCGCCGCGTGCGCGGCGCTCCATGTGTGGTTTCCGCAGATTGCGCCGTGACAGCTAGGTTGTGGGATCACGTCGGCTCCGATGACGCTTGAACGGACACCCGCTGAAGCCCCGCTTGCCGGATGGCGTCCAGGACGTCGACCACCCGTCCATGCGGAACCTGACGGTCGGCCTGAAGGATCACCAGTGGATGGGGCCGCGTGCGCTGGGCTTCTTGGAGGCGACCGGCTAACACCTCCATGGCGACCGATTCCTGGTTCACGAACACGCTCCCATCAGCCGTCAGCGAGACGGTCACCGTGTCCTCCTGCTGAACCGTCGCGGTCTGCGCGGCGGGCAGGTCCACGAGAATTCCCTGCTGCATCGTCATCGAAAAGACCCCGAAGATAAAGAAGACCAGCAGCAGGAAGAAACAGTCGATCAGCGGGACCATCTCGATCCGGACGGACCGCTTAAACGGAAACGGGTTCACCTGCATCGGGACGCCGCGCCTTGCCTTTCTGGTAGAGGATCTGAACGTTCGTCACGTGGGTGGACAGTTGGCCGGCCGCCTCTTCGACGTTGGCGCAGAAATAATTGTAGCTGATCACCGTCGGGATGGCGATGCCCAGGCCCGCCACCGTCGTGATGACCGCCTGGGCGATGCCCGTGGCGACAATCTTGGGATCCGGGATCTGCCCTTCGAGCGCCCCGAACGCCACGAGGATCCCGGTCACGGTGCCGAAAATCCCCAACAGCGGCGCGACCGTGATGATCGTATCGAGGATGCCCAGGTAGCGCTTCATCCGTTTGAGCTCCGCCTGCACCGCCACTTCCAGCGCGCCTTCCAGCGAAAAATGGTGGTGGCTGAGGCCATTGACTAGAACCCGGGCGGCCGCATCCCGCGTCCCCTGCGCGGCGGCGATCGCCTCATCGAACAGCCCCCGCTCCGTCAGGTGCAGAAACTTATGGATCAGTTGGGGGCTGTGCCCTCTGCGCTCCTTGAGCCAGAAACAGGCCCGCTCCACCATCACGGCCAGCGCCACGATGGAGCAGACCAGCAGCGGGTACATCACCGGCCCGCCTTTCACGAACCAGTGCATCATGTTGTCCTCACCTCACACCTAAAACCTCACACCTATTCGAACGCCGCCGTAGACGTTGCGCTCAGGGGCCGGATCGATGCCGTCGCTGCGGACCCTGGCGTAGTAGCGCTCATCGAACAGGTTGTTGATGCCTCCCACCAACGTCAGATAATCTCTCCACAGGGCGACCTCCCCGGTCAGGTCCCACACCTTATAGGACGGCACAGTGCGGTTCGCCAGGTTGGAGTCATCGGCAAAATGGTCATCGACGAATGTGCTGCCCAGGCCCAGCTTGACCCGGTCTTTGAGCCGATAGTGGACGCCAAAGCGCATCGTGTATTGCGGCGCGTACTGCGGCGTCTTGCCATCCTGCGGCCCCTCGGTGAACCTGGCATCCAGCAGCATCAGGCTGAAGAAGGGGCTGATCGAGCCCACCTGATCATGGGACGTGGTGCCCTGGGTCGCGTCGTAGAGGCTGACCAGATCGACCTCGGTGGCGAACTCCAGCCCCTGGTGGGTGGCATCGCCCACGTTCTCGATGGTGTTGCCGGAGGTGCCGATCTGATCAGAGAACTTCATCAGGAAGTAGCTGAGATCCCACGACAGCGCATTCCAGGGTCGTCCCCGGGCGCCGACATCGAAGATCCAGCTCTTCCCCTCCTCAAGGTCGTTGTTGATGACGTTGGTGGCCCCGGTCGGCACCGCCTGGGTAAAGATCTTCGGCCGGTAACCCTGGGAGAGGTTGCTGTAGAACTGCGCGCGAGGCGCCACGTCATAGGCCGCGCCGATCCCAAACAGCGGCACAACGTCAAACTCATCTGCATCCGCCAGCGGCGTCCCCGCCCCGGCCTTATCCGCATTGACGTGCTCCTTGACGTGCTGCCAGATGTGCTCAAGTCGCACACCCGGCGTCACCGACAGTGGGCCAAACCGGAACAGGTGCTCGGCAAAGAGCGACAGGTACTGCATCTCGCGGTCGCTCTTGTTGCGCAGGCTTCCCGAGTCCGCATCTGGCGAGGCCCCACGCTGATCTTCTCGGGGAGCATCAGAGAAGTACGTCAAGACCCCCGCGGTCAACGTCTGTCCGTCCTGTCCGAAGGCGTCATAGGTATGCCGGATGCGGGGCTCAAATCCAAACGTATAGAAGTCCTGCTCCTCGATGGAGTTCGTGCTCGCGTTGGCACCACTGGGCAGGGTCCCGAATCCGCCGCCTCGCTGCCGCTTGCTGTAGCGGCGGTAGTGGCCCCCAAAGGTCCGGAAATCGAACTGGCTCGCCTCTCCAATCTCCCGCTCGTAGATCAAGGTCCCGTAGTACCGCTCCAATCGGAAGCGGTCATGGAGGCGTGTCGTCTGATCGCGGCCTTCGCTGTCCGCGACCGCCTTGGTCAGCCCGCCGGGCTCTCCGTGCTCCTCATGGTACTCATCATAGCCCAGCGTCCAGCGGGAGTCGGTCGTCTGCCCGAAGGTCATCTTGAGCCCGCCGCCGAGCACCTCGAAGTCGCTGTTGCTCTCCCGAAAACCGTTTCCCTCCCGCTCGTGGAAGTACCCCAGGTAGCCGAGAGGGTCCACGTGCCCGCTGAGGCTGGTGTAGTGTGAAAACAGCTCATCCGTCCCGAAGCTGTTCTCGGTGTAGGCCGCAAAGGGCGTGTCCGTCGTCGGCTGCTTGGTGATGAAGTTGAGCGCTCCGCCTGGCTGGGGTCCGTACATCAGCGAGGCCCCCCCGTGGAGAAACTCCACGTGGTCGATGCTCTGGAGGGGCGGCGTGTAGTAGGATTCAGGATAGCCGAACATCTCCGCGTGGATCGGGATGCCGTCTTTGAGCACCTGCGTGAACTGCGTCCGATGGGGCTCCAGCCCCCGGTAGCCGATGCTCAACAGCGGGGTCGTCTCCTCGCTGAGCAGCAGACCCGGTGTGGTGGCGAGCACCTGCCGGAAGTTGTTGTTGAGGATCGCCGGGCGCTCCTGCAGATGGATGATCGCCGTCTTCTTCCCGGCATAGATACCGGTCCCCTTCACCTCGGGCAGGAAGGGCCCCTCGCCCTTCAGCTCCTCGGCGGTCACCGTGACCTCCTGCAACCGGTAGGCGTTCGAGGATCGCGTCTCCTGCGTGCTGACGTGACCACCGTCGGCTCTGCACACCGGCGCCCCACTGAACGCCACGCACAATCCCACGATGATACATCCTCCCGTCATCCGATACCGCATCAACCGATGGACCCTGCGATAAGGAGGAACTCGGTGATCAACGCCACGAAAAACCCGGCCAGCAGGCCCACCCCCACCACCGCTTCCTCTTTCAGTTGCCGGCCCACGTGCAGCAGCTCCCCCACCACATAGAGGATCGTCCCGGCCGCCAGTGCAAGCGTGAAGGTGGCCGTGGCCTCGCTCGTCCACCAGCCACCCAGGATCGCGCCCACGAACGTGGGGCCGCCGGCCACCAGGCCCGCCAGTCCCAGGAAGCCCCAGCCCACGCGGTGTCCCGACAGCGGGGCAGCGATCCCAAAGCCCTCGGTCGCGTTGTGCAGCGCAAAGCCGATCGCCAACAGCCACGCCAGGCGAAGCGCCCCGGAGGCGTAACCCTGCCCGATGGCCAACCCCTCGCTGAAGTTGTGCAATCCCAGCCCCACCGCGATCATCAGCGCAATCCGCTTGGCGTGGGCCCTTGGAGTCAGCCCGTTCTTCGCCCCAGGCAAAAAATGCCGCTCAAACCACACCAATCCCAACAACCCCAGCGAGAAGCCGATGACAAACAGCCCGCCCTGCCCGCACGCCTGAGCCCACCCCGCCTGAGTCCTCACCGCCTCCTCGATCAGCTCCTCGATCTCTTCCAACAGATGCCCGGTGATCTCCACCAGCAGGAAGATGAGGATGCCGGTTGACATGGCGTTGAGGAACGCCTTGGCCTTCGCGGAGACCCGACTGAGACGGGCCACCGGCAAGCCCAGCAGAATCGTCACCCCGGCGAAGAACCCAAGCCAGGCCTGCGTCGCGTCAACCATTACGCCACCACCTCCTCCACGTGAAGCTGCGGAGCCTTCACAGCGCCCTTGGGATCGAGCCGCTGACACACCCGACACAGTCCATAGAGCTTATGCGTGTGGGACAGCAGCCGGTAGCCGTAGCGCCCCACCACCTCCTGCTGGAGCGTCTCCACCCGGGGCTCCTGGAACTCAATGATCTCCCCGCACCGCATGCACATCAGGTGGTCGTGGTGCGCCTTGGCGAAGGTCACCTCATAATGCGGCGGCCCGTAGCGGAAGTCGTGCTTCTCCACGAGCCCCGCATCGTGCAGGAGAGTCAGCGTCCGGTAGACCGTCCCGCGGGCGACCGACGCATCGAAGGAGTGCACGTCGCGCACCAGCTCCTCGGCGCTGAAGTGCAGGTAGGCGACCGCCCGCCGCACCACCAGCTGGCGCTGCGTGGTCAGGCGAACGCCTTGCGCTAGGAGCGCTTGTTCCACCTCAACGAACCGTTTCATCCCACCACCTGCCGGTGTCCGCCGGAGGCGGACGGCCAGCGACCACCACGTGCATGCGCTGCACTGCTGGCCAGGCGGCGCTCACCTGACCATTCCCGACGTGTGCTACACGCTCTCATGCGGGCGTCGCCTCCGGTAGGTGGTGGGATCATGAGCTACTTGAGACTGAGTCTCATATTTGGTTTACTATGGGTCTTACGGCGCCGGTTGTCAAGAAAATTTTCGCGTGCAAAAAAACGCTTGACAAGATTGCGTCATCTTCATCACAATAACGTTAATTTACTCATCACGCCAATGAGTGGCGACGGCTGACTGAAGGTGCTGATGTCGGCAATGCGGGTGGCAATGCGTGCGCGGAAGATGAGGGCGGGTGCCGCCCTCTTTTTCGCTGTAGGGGTCTTGGTGAGCGCTCTTCCCGCCCGCGCCCAAGAGCCGGCCTCCACGGAACCCACCGAGTCGTGGCTGGAGCCCATCCCGATCCCGGCCGACCCTGAGCTGGAGGAGCAGATTCAAGAAGTCCAGGAGGCGCTCAGCACCATCCACAGGCAGATGGTCCGGCGCAAGGAGGCACTCCACAACACCCAGGACGCCGCCACGAAGGCCTCGTTGTATGAAGAGATGGAGCGTCTGCGCAAAGAGCGCGAAGACCTCGAAGCGCTCCTCCACGATCTTGTGGAAGAGGCGCGGATCAGCGAGCGCACCGAAATTGACGAAGCCCTCGCGCGGGTTCGATGGCTTGAGCGCCAGCAGGAGCAGTGGTACCAGAAAGAGGAGCTGCTGCGTGACCGCCAAGAGTAGATTCACCCGACTCGCCGCCCTCGGGAGCGTGGCCGGCGTCCTGCTCCTGAGCGGCGCCCCTCTCCGGGCGCAGGAGGCGGCCCCGGAGCAAGAGCGCGCGGAGCGACCGGAACTTCCCCCCCTCCCGTCGCAGATCCCCCCCGACGAAGCTCTCGCGGCCATCAAGCGTCGCGCGAAGAAAAGCCTCGACGCCCGGCGGGCCGCCCGCCG
>JAUYPJ010000025.1 GCA_030697665.1 Candidatus Omnitrophota bacterium | reverse complement strand
GCCTCCGCCCGGGTAGTATCCCCAGCTCCTGCTGTACGACCAGGTGGGAAGAGCGCCGATCAGAAGCGCCACCACAATGAGCATCAACAGGGTATGCGTGGACATGCGTGTTCTCCCTTTCCCATCCCATCAACCGACGCCGCTCTTGGAGCCGTAACCTGGGCCCAGGATAGATCACAAGGAATAACAGGGGAGTGAATTCGAGATGACAAGTCGTTCACAATTCACTCGGATGAACGGAAGACGGCAAGCGGAAAAAAGGGAAAAGATACGGTGTTGAAATGAGGCGCTAGCGTACTGAGCGACGAGCCGCGGCAGGGGCGCGGCGTGACGGGCGGCGCCCGTGTCGTGGAGCAGCAGGTGTAGATGGCGAGGACGCCTTGGCGGCTTCAGGAGCGTGAAGCATGTAGCCACGCCCGTGAATCGTCTGAAGCAGTGTGGGCGGGGCGTCTTCGATCTTCTGCCGGAGGCGAGCGACGTGCACATCGATGACGTTGGACATCGGGTCAAAGTCGCGCTCCCAGACGTGCTCAGCGAGCATCGTGCGCGTGACCAGCTCATTGGCGTGGCGCATCAAAAATTCCAAGAGCGAAAATTCTCGACTCGACAAGGCACACGGCTTCCCCTTTCGGTGCACCTTGTGGCGCAGGGTATCCAGCTCCAGATCGGCGACCCGCAGCACCGTCTGGAGTAGGTCCCCCCGCCGCCGTAAGAGGGCACGCACCCGTGCCAGCAGCTCATGAAACCTGAACGGCTTGGTGAGATAATCGTCGGCGCCCGCATCGAGCCCATCGACTTTATCTTGCAGCTGATCCTTTGCGGTGAGGATCAGAATGGGAACCGCAACACGGTCGGCCCGTAACGTTCGCAACACCTCAAGACCGGTTCGCTTGGGCAACACCCAATCCAGAATGATGAGATCGTACTCCTCGGTTTGAGCAAGAAAGAGCGCGTGCTCCCCGTCACCCGCGACATCCACCGCGTAATTTTGCTCGCGCAAGCCTCGACGGATGAAGCTGGCCACGCGGGCGTCGTCTTCCACCACCAGGATCCGCATGATCGCTCACCCTCAGGCCGCTTGGCCTGGTTCCGCTTTGACGAACGAACGCGCCTGCAGCTGCCGCTCGATGCACGCCATCACGTCTTGAAACCGGCTTGGCTTGGGCAACAGGGGATAGCCGGACATGAACTGCCCTTCGGCCATCAGGTGAGATGTCGAGGAGATCGCACTGAGAAAGATGATGGGGATATCCTTGAGCGTGCCATCGGCTTGAATCTCAGCAGCGACGTCGATGCCGCTGCGATCCGGCATCACGATGTCCAGCAAGATCACGTGGGGTTGAAACTGTCGGGCCGACATCAGCCCACGCGCCCCGCGGTCCTCGATCTTGACCGCATACATGCCGGTCTTCTCAAGGCTGCGCTGCAACATGCGGGCCACGAACGCCTCATCATCAACGATCAATACCCGCGTCTTGCCCTGGACGAGACTCATGTGTTCGCGCCAACGGCTGACTCGCACTTGATCTCCATTTCCCGCGGCTCGCCAGAGGGGAGAGGAAACAAGAGCATCACCTGCATGCCTCCCTCTGGTCGATTTTGAAGCGTGATGGCCCCTCCGTGCAACTGGATGATCTCTTTGGTCACGGCCAAGCCGAGCCCGTTTCCCTGCCCTTGTGATTTGGTCGTGAAAAACGGTTCGAAGACGTGTTCCAACTTGTCCTCGGGAATCCCCGTGCCGGTATCCTCGACCGCAACAACCTCCAGGACCTCACCGGCTCCCCCCAGCTGTTTGGTTGACGTCCGAATCGTCAACGTTCCTCCTTCAGGCATGGCGTGGATCGCGTTCATGAACAAGTTGATGAACACCTGGATGATCTTATTGCGGTCGAGTTCCACGGGCGGCAGGGTACGCGCCCATCGCGGGACCACCGTCACATGGGCTTTGGTGAACTCATGTTTCAGCAGACTCAGCGCCTCGCTGATCACCTCGCGCAGGTCTTCACGTTGCCGCTGCAGCTTGCGCGGAGCGGAGAAATCCAGCAAGCCTTGAATGACGTGGTTCGCTCGTGTGACCGCTTCCTCCATATCCTGTAAGACCGCCGTGACCTCACCATCCATCGGCGGCAAATGTGTTGTCAGATACTCGACTCCCATCGCGAGAGCGGCCAGCGGGTTCTTGACCTCGTGCGCTACCCCGGCGGCCAACCGGCCGACCGAATCCATCTTCTCCGACTGGATGAGTCTGAGGTGGGCCGTCTCTAACTCGTGATAAGATTGCTCCAGGTGGGCAGAGGCGCTCAGGAGGTCTTGCTGCGCCTTCCGACGCTCCATCATTTCGACCAGCAGTTGTTGGTTCTTCTGCTCCAACCCCCTCGCTCTGGCCTGCGAGATCTGTGCGAAGTAGCAGGCACTCCCCAGCAACAGTGCGATGAGCAGCCCTCCTCCGAGGACCGCCTCAGGAAGCGCGATGTCCCACTTCCTCAGTTGAGCAGGGGTCGGCCACATCCGCACGCGCCAGGTGATGCCTGGCAACTGCAGCATCCGCTCCTGAGCCCACGCGGTCTCATGCGTACGCCCACGGTTGGTGTGAGTATAGAGCTCTTCCTCCTCGCTCAGGATCAGCATGGACAGATCATCGACTGGGGTAGATAACATCGCTTTCATCAACGGTCCAACCTGAAACATGGCAATCATGGTCCCTTGAAGACGAGACTTGGATCGATACAGCGGAACGGCGGCAAAGAACGCCGGCTGGCCCGCGAATTCAATCGGAGGAGAGATGCGAATGCTATCTTCCGCGACGGCTCGGTTCAGCGTCTGTTGCGACCGCGCATGGGAGCGTATCAGTTCCTCGAGCCGCGCGCCCTCTTCGGTGGAGGGAACCATCCCACGCACGGCCGACGTGGTGTCCAGCCAGGCCAGGAACCGATAGCCTGGGTACTGACGCATCAGCGTATTCGCGTGATACTGCCACTCGGCTTCAGAGAACCCGAAGACCCGCCAGTAATTCGCCATGTGCACCAGCGCGAGGAGACGCTGTTGCATTTCAGCATTGATCTCCTGATGCGCTGCCGTGAGTTCGACACTCACGGTCTTGCGGATGTCCGCCTGCTCGGAGGCCTGTAACACCCGCCAGAGCGTGAGGATGGCCACCACCACAGCGACCACGACTACCGGCCAATACGGCGCCCCGGTTCTCGTGACTTTGCTTTCTCGCCACGCCAACGCCAGAACCCCCAGCCCCATGACGATGAATCCTGCGGCGGTGTGCGCCGCCATGCACATAAACGCCCCTTCCCAAAACGCCATCCACATCCCAGTGAGATACCCAAGCAGCGTCACCGACCCCAGCGTCGCGATCGTCGCCCCGATGAATCCAAACACCAGGGCCCGGTGCCTGAATCGGGGCGCGAAGCCCATGAGGAGCAATCCACCGCCCGCACACGTGAAGCAGAGTGCGACAAACGATGACATCCGTCCAGGACGTATCGTAGTCATCTGGCCAGCATCTCTGACCAGGAGCGTATCGATGCCGAGCTCAAGATGGTGAAACTCTTGGCTGAGCGTCAGCAGCGCTACTCCCAGCACGAGCCCGCCACAAAGCTGAATCAGCCGGCTGTGGCCGAATGAGACCGCGCACAGCCCCATCCCGGACAAAACAAACAGGAGGGCGGTATTCGGCTGCATGGGGGGGAATGCTGCGCGAACTTGCAGCAACAGCGGATCGTGGCGGAACCAGCCGACGAGGACCACCAGACCAAGCGCCCCGAGAAGCCCTCCGCTTAGCAGGATGAGAAAGCTCAGCCCTCGACTTGATCGGCGATCTCGAACATGCCTAGGCATCATGGACAACTCGTGGGAACCACGCGCGCGTAAATCAGCTTCCCTCGCTCAAGGATTTTCTCGGCAAGAATCGGCATGTGTTCTGGAAGCCACTGCATGAGCACCTGCGCTTGAGACATCTGGCGCAGATGAGGGCTCGTGCCGATAATCGTCCGGACCATACTTGATTGCGAGGACCCCAGCATTGCCTCGAGCGCCCGCTCAACGGCGGCGTCGATGCGGACACCGTGCGCGGTCGCAATAAGAGACGAGTGCGTTTGAACAATGCCCTCCCTCATGCTCTGACTCGCACGGGAGAAACTCCAGGGCTGCATCACATAGGTACAGAAGCGACAAACGGAATAGACGGTAACTAACTCATTCCATATCTCTTCCAAGCAAATCGCAGTCGGGATGCGATGCTGCTCCCATAGGGAGTTGACCATGTCGCCCCACATCCGGACCTTCGAACCATTCGCGCTGACACTTTGTTGAATCACCCTGCCGATGGTCTC
>JAUYPJ010000110.1 GCA_030697665.1 Candidatus Omnitrophota bacterium | reverse complement strand
CACCTCGCCAGGTGCGCAGCTCCACACGTTGCTGGGAGCAGGATACGCCCGTTGCCTTTACAAACTCGTGAATTTACACACTTGATCGTACACTACCCAACCAGGACAGAACTTGACGGTCTCCTCCGCCTCCGCTACGCTATTGAGGTTCGCACACATCCCCGTCTGCGTGCCGTGATGTTTGCGAAGCGCAATAGCAGGAGGTGAGGATGGGCGTGGATCCGACAAGCCTTGCGTACGTCTCGGCGGCGCTGTGCGGTGGGGGCGTATTGGTCATCGGCTTGGTGAACCTCGCCGACCCCGGCTACGGCCGGGAGGCGCTGAGGGTGCTGGCATCAGTCTATCCGGGCTATACGGCGAATCGCACCATCGAGAGTGTCTTCATTGGAACGGGCTACGCGCTGGTCAAAGGGGCGGCGCTGGGATGGCTGGCTGGGTGGCTGTACAATCGTCTCCAGCAATCCAAGCGGCAGGGGTAACCCCACCACCTAGCGCGCCAGCCAACGGCTGGCGTGTCACCACAGCATGAAGGAGAGACGCGCGATGGATCTTCGAGTGGATGAGGGGACACGGATCCCGCTTGCAAGCGGGATCCAGCGCCAGGTGGTGGGGTAACGTGGAATGAGCAGCGGGTCGGAGTCTCAGCAGGTGCTGGTGGTGGATGATACCAAGAATCTGCTGACCGTTCTCGCGCGGCGCCTGAAGAGCTGGGGGTATGAGCCCCTGACCGCCGAGACGGGGGAAGAGGGGCTTCGGATCGCCCAGGAGCAGCAGCCGGCCCTCATCCTCTTGGACATCATGATGCCGAAGATGAAAGGTCGCCAGGTGTGCGCTCGCCTGAAAGCCGATCCACGGACCGCGCGGATCCCCGTGATCTTTCTGACGGCGCTCGGCTTGGCGGACCACGTGAAGGCGGGGATGGATCTCGGCGCGGATGATTACATCGTCAAACCGTTCGAACCGGAAGAGCTGAGGGAACGGATTGCCGTCTGTCTGGCGCGACGGGCCTCATAACGACCTGTGTGTGGAGAGTGTAAAGTGTAATGAAAAAAACGAACCCGAGGGTCGATTGTCTACTTGTCGCACCATTACACATTACACTTTTCACATTACACGACGTTTGGGAGGTCTGACTTCAGAGATGGCCGAGTGGTTTGCGTCCGGCTTCCAGATCGAGGAGCTGATCCGATGGGGCGGCTATGCCCTCCTGGCGTCCATCGTCTTCGCCGAAACCGGACTGTTGATCGGGGTGTGCTTGCCCGGCGACTCCTTGTTGGTGACCGCCGGCCTCATCGCGGCGGGGGAAGGGACACTCAACATCTGGGCGGTCAACGGGCTGCTGAGCCTCGCGGCGATCATCGGGGACAGCACGGGCTACGCCATCGGCTACCACCTCGGCCCGCGCCTCTTCACGCGGGAAGAATCCCGTCTTTTCCACAAGGACCATCTGCGGCGCACCCAGCGCTTCTATGAGCGCTACGGGGTGAAGACGATCATCCTGGCTCGATTTGTCCCGATTGTCAGGACGTTCGCCCCAACGGTGGCCGGGGTGGGGAGGATGCCCTACCGGACGTTTTTCTCCTGCAATGTGGTCGGGGCGATCGGGTGGGTGGGCAGCATGACGTTGACCGGCTACTTCCTGGGTCGCTCCGTTCCCCAGATTGAGCGCTACGTCCACTGGGTGATCGTCGGCGTCATCCTCCTGTCGTTCCTGCCGCTCCTGCGCGAGTGGCACCTCGCTCGTCGTCGAGCGGATGCCGCGCGGTGCCCCTGAGCGCGCCCATGTGGAGCCCCACGGGCATGCCCCTGGTGCCATCAAACGCCCCACCTGGTGGGGCGACATCCCGCCCACCTACTGGAGCGGGCACCACCATCGGGGCCCACGGCCATGGCCGTGGGCCGGCGGCGGGGTCGACGACGCCGCAGGACGCCGTGGCCCGTGCAGGGGCCGATCCGGGCGACGTCTCATTCGACTCGTTTCACCTGCATCCCAATCTCCTCAGGGGAATTCATGACCTGGGGTTCATCCGACCGACGCCGATCCAGGCGCAGGCCATCCCGCCCATCCTGAGCGGACGTGATGTGATCGGCTGCGCGCAAACCGGCACGGGGAAGACGGCGGCCTTCGTCCTGCCGATCCTCCATCGGCTCTTGCAGGGTCAGAGCCGTGGCCATGTCCGGGCGCTGGTGGTGGCTCCCACCCGCGAGCTGGCCCTCCAATCGATGGAGCATCTCAAAGCCCTCTCCCGCTATGTCCCGCTGAAAGGGCTGGCCGTGTTCGGCGGGGTGCCGATGAATCCGCAAATCAGCGCGCTCGCGCACGGCGTGGACATCATCTCGGCGACCCCTGGGCGGCTGCTGGACCATATCTATGCCGGGCGCATCGACTTCGTGGATTTGGAGCTGCTCGTGCTCGATGAAGTCGACCGGATGCTCGATATGGGGTTTTTACCCGACATCCAGAAGATCCTGCGCGTGCTGCCGCCGAAACGGCAAAATCTCGTCTTCTCAGCGACCCTCCCTCCCAACATCCTCACGTTGGTGCACCAGATCCTGGATCATCCGGTGACCGTCCAGGTGGGCCAGCGCTCCTCCCCCGCCGTCGGCATCCGCCATGCCATCTATCCGGTGCCGCGCCATCTCAAACCGGAGTTGCTCATTCAACTGCTCCGCGGCCAGGGGATGACCTCGGTGTTGGTGTTTACCCGGACGAAGCACTATGCCAGCCGGCTCGCGCAGACCCTCGAGCGGCAGGGGGTGAAGGTCTCCGTCCTCCATGGCGATCGCAGCCAGAGCCAGCGCTTGCGCGCCCTGGAGCAGTTCCGTCGAGGACGCAGCCAGGTGATGGTGGCCACGGATATCGCGGCGCGGGGCATCGACATCGAGGGGATCAGCCACGTGATCAACTTCGATATCCCCAATACGCCGGAGGATTACGTCCATCGAATCGGCCGCACCGCCCGCGTGGAGGCCACGGGGGATGCCTTTACGCTCGTGGATCGGGATGAAGAGCCGCTGGTCAAGGAGATTGAACGCACCCTTGGTCTCACCCTCCCTCGCGTCACCCTGCCGAACTTCGACTACAAGAAGGGCCACCCCCCTCGCGGGCATGAGCAGCCTCACCGTCATGGCCCGCACCGCCGCCACGCGTCTCCCTCGCCCCACCATGGGCCTCGTCGGTAAGGTGTGCGAGGGACGGTCTGCGTGAATGCACAGTGGGCTCATTGGATTGCCGCAGGCGGGGAAGAAGACGTTGCTCCGGTTGCTCACGCGCGTCGACGCCCAGACCTCCGCGCCAAGCCAGGGTGGGGCGGTGCCGGGGGTGTGTCCGGTCCGCGATCCACGCGTGGAGCGCCTGGCGGCGATGTACCGTCCTCAGAAGGTGACTCCGGCCACCATCCAGTACCTCCTCATGCCGGATCTGACCAAAGATTCCGCGAAGAACCAGGAGCTGTTCAAGGCCCTATTGCTTGTGGATCTCCTGGGGGTGGTCATCCGCGCCTTTGACGATGACACCGTGTTCCACCTCGAGGGATCGGTGGATCCGCTGCGCGATCTTGAGATGGTGCAGGCGGAGCTGCTCCTGCACGATCTGCTCTTTGTCGAGAAGCGGCTGGAGCGCCTTGCCAAGGAGTCGGCTCGACGCCGCGGCCTTGATCGCGCGCCGGAACAGGCATGGCTCACCAGGCTCCAGGGTCATCTGAATGAGAACGCTCCGCTTCGGACCATGGCGCTTGGGCCGGAGGAGGAGAAGCTCCTCAGCGGGGCGCCGCTGCTGACCCGCAAGCCGCTCCTCGTCATCCTGAACGTCGGCGAGGCGCAGGCGCGGGATCCCCGCGCGCTGAATGAAGTGCAGCAGCGCGCCGCCGCCTGGCGCGCTCACATCATCCAGGTCTCTGCGAAGATCGAAGAGGAGCTCTCGCAGCTTGACGATCCGACGGAACGGGCCGCGTTTCTCGCGGAGCTCGGGATTGCGGAGTCGGCCATCGACGGGCTCACGCGGGTCAGCTACGAGGCGCTCGGGCTCATTTCGTATTTCACGGTGGGGTCTGATGAGGTCCGCGCCTGGACCGTGCGGCGGGGCGCCTCAGCGGCCGAGGCGGCAGGGGTGATCCACTCCGATCTTGAGCGGGGGTTCATCCGAGCGGAGCTCATCACGTATCACGACCTCATGGCGTTGGGCAGCGAGCAGGCCGTGGCCGGCGCGGGAAAGGCTCACCTCAAGGGAAAGGACTATGTCGTGGAAGATGGGGACATCCTCAACTTCCGATTCAACGTCTAGTGCTTCGACAGGATTGACAGGAGGGGTCCAGCGGACCATCCTGTCGAAGCAGTCCGTAGTCAATAGTCCATAGTCGATAGTCGGTCGTTGGACGCAACCACCATGGCTGCAAGACGGTGTGTGTGCTGTGGACTATGGACTATCGACTGCTCCGTCCACACCTTGGGGGTGACCGGACGGGGGCGCATCGCTAGGCCGCGCAAGTCACAGTGGACGGAGCACTGATGGCGCAGGACCACAGTTGTGACATCGTTTCCAAGGTGAATCTGCAGGAGCTGCGCAACGCGCTCTCGCAGGCGCAGAAGGAGATCGGCACGCGGTTTGATTTCCAGGGCAGCGGCGCGAGCGTGACCTTCGAGGAAGCGGCCCTGCTCCTGAAGCTGACGGCCGATGACCAGGCGCAGTTGAAGGGGGTGAGGGACGTCATGGAGTCGAAGCTGGCGAAACGCGGGGTGTCCCTCAAGGCGTTCGTCTGGGAGACCCCAGAGGCCCTGCCGAGCGGCGGGGTGAAGCAGCAGGCTCGTCTCCAGCAGGGGCTCCCTGCCGAGCGCGCGAGGGAGATCGTCAAGACCATCAAGGCGTCGGGGCTCAAGGTGCAGCCTCGTATTGAGGGAGATCTGGTGCGCGTCTCCGGCAAACAGATCGACGACCTCCAACAGGTCATTCAGGCGCTCAAGACACGGGAGTTCGGCGTGCCGCTGCAGGTTGAGAACTACCGCTAAACAGGTGAGCGGTGAGAAAACAAGGAGGTGGGGGATGACCAGCGGGAAGGGCTGTGGGGTGTGTAAGATCGTCGGGCTGCTGGTGGGACTCGGGGCCTTGAACTGGGGGCTGGTCGGGCTGTTTCAACTTGATCTCGTCGCCCGTTTGGCCGGGGAGATGAGCGGGGCGGCCAGGGCCATCTATGTCCTCATCGGCGCGGCGGGCGCGCTGAAGCTGATCTCGTTGGTCAAGTGCTGCCCATGCCAGGGGAAGGGTTGTGAGACGAAGTCCTGACAGGGTGCTGAACCACGCCAGATGACACCACGGAAGCGCCACGGAAGCACGGAAACATCTCCGTCAAGATTGCTCCGTGTCTCCGTGGAATTCTGTGCCCTCTGTGGTGTGAGCCGATGAAGCACACGCTGAACACTGGCGAAGGGGAAGCGCTCACGTTGGCGCCGCCGATCAACGGCGACGTGATCGTGAAGATCGACTCCCAACGCATGGATGTCCCGTTCTCCATGGGGACCCACACCCTTCCGCGCGGGGGGGCCGTCCAGCCGCACCGGCATCTTGCGAGAGATGTTGTCCTGTTTGTGCACAAAGGCCAGGGACGCGTGACGGTTGCAGGCCGCCCCGCCACCGTCGTTCCAGGAATGGCGGTGTGGGTCCCCCGGCAGACGTGGTGTGAGGTGCAGAACACGGGAACGGGGACCCTTCAGTTCCTGTGGGTCTCAACGCCCCCAGGCGTGGAGCAGTACCTTCGGGAGCTGTCACGGCTTGGGCGATCTGCGGATGCGGCGGCAGTCCTCTCCGTGGCGCAGCGCCATGGCGTTGAGGTGCTCCCCCAGCAGGTGGCCGCAAAGGAGCAAGCACCCGGAGGCGGCGGGCGTCGCCCACGACACGGGAGGAGGCGTCACGCCCAGGACCAGACAAAGGCAGGGCAACGACCACCCCCGACGACGGGTTCCTCTCCTCCGGCGGTGAGCCCGTTACCCCCTCCCGCGGAAGGTCCGCCCAGCACACCCTCGCCAGCTCCCCGCCCGCGGACGGCCGGCCGCCGTGCTCACCGGCGGCGGGTCAAAGAGGTCTACATGGGAGGGCGCTGGGTTCAGGTGACGGGCGAGGGCCCGGTCATCGACTCCGGGCACGGCCAGCCAGAGACATAACTCGGGACCGCGCCGTTCACGGCGCGGTCTTCGTTTGACAAAATATTTCCGATAAGCTAATATTTAGCATAGAGAAAATAAGATGCCACCCCTTACCCGGCAGCAGGTCGGCTCCGCCATCGCCCAGCTCATGCCTCGCATCATCCAAGGCATCCAGCTGGATGTGTTTGTCCGACGCGGCGTGACCCAAACGCAGTTCCTCGTCCTCATGGCGATTCATGGCTATCGTCACTGCCCCATGGGGGTGCTCGCCCGGAGCCTCCACGTCCGCATGCCGACGGCCACAGGCGTGGTGAAGCGCTTGGTGCGCGCTGGACTCATCCGGCGGCTTCCCCGGCGCGAGGATCGCCGGCACGTGATCGTTGAGCTGACGCCGAAGGGCCGGCGCTTCATTGCGCAGTTTCAACAGGTCATCCGCACGCGATGGGAAGACGTGTTGCGATCCCTCGACCAGGAAGAGCTTGAGGCGTTTCACCGGGTGATCACCAAGCTCATCCAGCAGCTGCAACATGATCAGTAGACGGTGGCGTTACGCGCTTGCGGTGTCGCTGACGCTGTTGGCTCATTCCAGCTCAGTTGCTGATCAGCAGACCGCGCCGGAGTCCACCCCGCCCGTTGCGCTAACGCTCAGCGAGTGCTATCAACTGGCGCTTCAACGCAGCGAAACGATCGCGATCCAGCAGGAGCGCCTCAAGGAGACCGAGGGGCGGTTCCTCCAGGCCCTCAGCGGCGCGTTGCCGCGCGCCTCCTTCGTCTCGTCTGACAAGCGGCAGGACGGCTCTGGGGGGTCAGCCTTCACCCTTCGGGACGTCCCCGAGCGCCGCTTCACGTTCAGCCAGCCGCTGTTCGGGGGATTCAAGGAGTTCGCCGCGATGGCGGCTAGCCGCGCCGAGCGCCGGCAGCGCACCCATGACCGGGCGCGGGCGGAACAGCTGCTGCTGCTGGACGTGGCCGACGCGTTCTATCTGCTCATCCAGCAACGGGAAGAGCTGGGGGCGCTGGAGGTCACCCGCTCGGCGCTGCTGGAGCGCATCGAGGCGTTGCGCGCGCGGGAACAACTGGGCCGGTCGCGGTCCAGCGAAGTCGCCGGCGCCGAAGCGCAGCTGCGGCGCGTTGAAGCGGAGCGCGAGCGGATCGCCAGCCTGGAGGCGACCGCTCGGCAGCTCTTGGAGTTTCTGACCGGCCGTGATCGGCTTGAGGCGATCGCAGGCGCTGAGGAGCCGATCCCTCCCATTGAGGAGGAGTCGGTCTATCTCGCCAAAGTCGATGCCCGGCCTGACGTGCAGGCCGCTGAAGAGGCGTGGCAGGTCGCCAAGCAACAGGTGCTCGTGGCGCAGGGCGCGATCTGGCCCGACGTGGATCTGGACGGCAACTACTACACCAAGCGCGTGGGCGCGTCGCAGGACGTTGACTGGGATGTGACGTTGAAGGTGGAGGTGCCGCTGTTTCAGGGCGGCCAGGCGGCCGGGGCCGTGCGGGAAGCGGCCGCGCGCAGCCGCCAGGCCAGGCTGCAACGCGAGCACGCCAGACGCCGAGCGCTCCTGGACATCCGCGACGCGCACGCTCGACTGGCTGCGGCGGTCAACCGCCGCGTGGCGCTCGAACAGGCTGTCGAAGCGACGGAGAGGAATTACCGCCTGCACGTCGAGGACTACGCATTGAACCTCGTCAGCAACCTCGACGTCCTGCAGACGCTCCAGGAGCTGCAGGACGTCCGCCGCGATCTGATCGGCGCCACGGCTGACGTGCAGCGCCTGTCCTGGCGTCTGCGCGTCGCGACCGGCGAACCCCTCTGACAAGGTGAAAGGTAAAAGGTAAAAGGTGAAGGGTGAAGGGTGAAAGGGAAACCCTATAACCTTTCACCTTTAACCTTTGACCTGACTGAGGTCTCGATGACGCTCTCTGATCTGTCCATCAAGAAGCCGGTGTTCGCGTGGATGCTGATGGCGGCCCTCATCGTCTTCGGTGGCATCAGCTTCACCCGCCTCGGGGTGAGTCAGATGCCGGACGTCGACTTCCCGGTCGTCTCGGTCACGCTCACCTGGGAAGGGGCGGCCCCCGAGGTGATGGAGACCGACGTGGTCGATGTGGTCGAAGACGCGATCACCAGCATCCAGGGCGTCCGCGACATCTCCTCGACCAGCCGACAGGGCCAGGCGACCGTCACGATCGAGTTTGATCTGGAGCGGGACATCGACGTCGCCTTGCAGGAAGTCCAAACCAAGATCGCCCAGGCGCAACTGCGCCTGCCGCGGGAGCTGGACCCGCCGGTGGTCCTGAAGGTCAACCCCCAAGATCAGCCCATCATGTGGCTTGGCGTCTCCGGCAACCTGCCCCGGCGGGAGCTGATGGAGTATGTCCAGGACCACCTCAAGGATCAGTTTCAGACGATCAACGGGGTGGGGGAGATCTTCCTGGGGGGGTTCCTTGAGCGCAACCTCCGGGTGTGGATCGATGCGGCGAAGCTTGAGCAAGTGCAACTGACCATCGAGGATGTCATCAGCGCCATTCAACGCGAGCACCGGGAGCTGCCGGCAGGCCGCATTGAGACCGGGCAGCAGGAGCTCACCGTCCGCGCGATGGGGGAAGCCGCCAGCGTGGAGGAGTTCGGCCACATCCGCATTCCCCGGCGGGCCGGGCAACCCATCTACCGGCCGATCTACCTGAAGGACGTCGCCGTGATCGAGGACGGCCTGGCCGATACCCGTCGGATTGCCCGCATCATGGGCCAGCCGGCCGTGGGGCTCGGCATCCGCAAGCAGCGCGGGGCCAATGACGTCGCGGTGGCGCACCGGGTCCTTGCGCGGATGGAGGAGGTCAGGCCGCATCTGCCCCCGGGCATCGAGATGGGCGTGAACTTCAACCGGACCCAGTTCATCGAAGACTCCATCCATGAGCTGACCTTCACCCTGATCTTGTCCGCCATCCTGACGTCGCTGGTGTGCTGGCTGTTCCTGGGGTCGTGGAGCGCGACGCTGAACATCCTGCTGGCCATCCCCACCTCGATCATCGGATCGTTCATCTGTCTCTACGCCTTCCGCTTCACCCTCAACACCTTCACGTTGCTGGGGCTGTCGCTGGCCATCGGGATCGTCGTCGACGACGCCATCATGGTGCTGGAGAACATCGTGCGCTACCAGGAGCGGGGACTGGAGCGCGTGGAGGCGGCACGAGCCGGGGCTCGGCAGATCACCTTTGCCGCCTTGGCCGCGACGCTGGCCATTATCGCCATCTTCCTGCCGGTGGCGTTCATGTCCGGGATCATCGGGAAGTTCTTTTTTGAGTTCGGCGTGACGATCTCGGTCGCCGTGGCGCTCTCGCTGCTGGAGGCGCTCACCCTTGCGCCGATGCGCTGCGCCCAATTCCTTCAGGTCGGGGAGCGCCAGACGCGCGTCGGGAAGGCGGTGGAACGTGGCTTCCAGTGGCTCACGCAGCGCTACGCCACAGGATTGGCCTGGGCGCTGGGGCGGCGGGGGCGAGTGATCGCCGTCGCCATCGCGCTCTTCTTCGGATCGTTGGGTCTTCTTCGATTCCTGCGCAAGGAGTTCGTGCCGCCGCAGGATCAGAGCATGTTTCTCGTCCGCCTCCAGACGCCGGTCGGCTCCTCGATCGAATTCACGGATGAACGCTTCAAGCAGGCGGAGGCATTCGCCATGAGCCGTCCGGAGGTTCGGCGGTACTTCGGCGCCATCGGGGGCTTTGGGGGAGGCGAGGTGAACACCGGGGTTCTGTTCGTGACCTTTCACCGCCCGCGCCAACGGCCCGTGGTCCCGCCCAGCGCCCATCCGCTGTCGCAGCAGGAGCTCATGACGCTGTTCAGAACGTCGCTGAATGCCATCCCTGACGTGAAGGCCTCGATCCAGGACCTCAGCTTGAGCGGGTTCTCTGCGCAGCGCGGTTTTCCAATCGAGTGCAGCGTGCGGGGGCCGGACTGGGAGCGGCTCGCCCAGCTTGCGCAGGAACTGGAGCGTCGGATGGCGACGAGCGAGCTCATGGTGGACGTCGATACCGACTACCTGAGCGGGGTGCCGGAGGTGCGCGTGCACCCGGACCGGCACCGGGCGGCCGAGCGCGGGGTGAGCATTGAGACGATGAGCCAGACGATCAACGCGCTGATCGGAGGCGAGCGGGTGGCCAAATACACCCGCGGCGGACGCCGTTATGACGTGCGGGTCCGGCTCCTTGCCGGCCAGCGGAGCGAGGCGGACGACATCCAGCGGCTCTGGGTCTGGAACCACCACGGGGAGCTGGTTCAGTTGAAGGACGTCGTCACGATCACCGAGCGGCCCGCGTTGCTGGCCGTCACCAGGAAAGACCGGGAGCGCGCCATCAGCCTGTTCGCGAACGTCGCCCCGGGCCAGTCCCAGGCGGCGGCCCTGGCCGAGGTGGAGCGGCTCGCCAAGGAGGTGCTGCCCGCCGGGTACCGAATCGTCTTCAGCGGCAGCGCGGCCACGTTCCGTGAATCGTTTCAGAGCCTGTTCTTTGCGTTGTGGCTTGGCATCCTGGTCGCCTACATGGTGCTGGCGTCGCAATTCAACAGCTACCTGCATCCGGTGGCCGTCCTCCTCGCCCTTCCGTTCAGCATCTCGGGAGCGCTCATGGCGCTGTGGGTCGGGAGGCAGTCGCTGAACGTCTACAGCCTGATCGGCCTCGTCCTCCTCATGGGTATCGTCAAGAAGAACTCCATCCTGTTGGTGGAGTTCACCAACCAGCTTCGGGCAGAGGGTCTTAGCCCTGGCGACGCCCTGCGGCGGGCCTGTCCCATCCGCTTGCGGCCGATTCTGATGACGTCGATCTCCACCGTGGCGGCCGCGGTGCCGCCGGCCCTGGCGCTGGGGCCTGGCGCTGAGACGCGCATTCCGATGGCCGTGACCGTCATCGGCGGCGTGGCGCTCTCGACCCTCCTGACCCTGTTTGTCGTGCCCTGCGCCTACAGCCTGTTCGCCAGGTTTGAGCGGCCGCGCCCAGTTCCCTCGGTGGAATCGGGAGGCGTCGCGGAGGTATAATGCCCGCTAAGGGAATCGAGAGGGAGCGCGGGATGGCGAACGCCAAGGTGCTCGTGGTGGATGACGAGAAGCATATCGTGGAGGCCATCACGTACACCCTTGAGAAAGCCGGGTTCAGGACCCTGACCGCATTGGACGGCAGGCGGGCCGTGGAGCTGGCGCAACGGGAGCTGCCCGATCTCATCACGTTGGACGTGATGCTGCCGGAGCACGACGGGTGGGAGGTGTGCCGTCTGCTCCGTCAGGACGCCCGCACGAAGCACATCCCTATCATCATGTTGACCGTCAAGAAGGACGAGGCGGAGAAGATCGTGGGGCTGGAGCTTGGGGCCGACGACTACCTGACCAAGCCGTTCAGCCTCAACGAGCTGGTGGCGAGGATCAAGGCGATCCTGCGGCGCACCAAGCCGGCCGTCCCCGGGCAGGTGCTGGCGGTCGGCGGGCTCCACGTCGACGTGGACCGGCATCTCGTGCGAGTCAAGGGCCAGCCCGTGGAGCTGACCGCGAAGGAATTTGCGCTGCTCCGGGCGTTGCTCGAAGCGGACGGCCGGGTGCTGTCGCGCGACGCCCTCCTGGACCGCGTGTGGGGGCTGGAGCCGTCGCTGGAGATCGAGACGCGCACCGTGGACGTGCATATCGGCCAGTTGCGCAAGAAGCTCAGGACTGAAGCGAGGCGGCTGGCGACGGTCAAGAACGTGGGCTACCGGTTTGAGACGGAATCGCCCTGACGATGCCGGGCCTCTCACGGTCCCTTCGCTGGATGCTGCTGGGATGGGGTGGGGGCCTCGCGCTCCTGTCCTGGGCCGGGGCGTTCATCGCCCAGCGGCACCCCGGCCTTCAGGCGCTCGTGGTGGTCGGCCTCCTCCTCCTGACGGCCGGCGGCGGGCTGTGGCTTGCCCACTCGATGAGCGCGCCGCTGGGGCGCCTGATCGAGGTGATGCGGCGCATGAGCCACGGCGCGTGGGACGCTGAGGCGCCCCCTGCGGATCGCCGATCTCGTGCCCTCGGCAGGCTGGGCGGGACGTTCGAGGCGATCACGGATCAGCTTGGGCGGCGTCTTCGCGAGCTGGAGTCCCAGCGCAACCAGGCCCAGACGACCCTCGAGAGCATGGCGGAAGGGGTGCTGGCGCTGGATCGGGACAGTCGCGTCTTGTGGCTGAACGGGTCGGCGCAACGGTTGTTGGGGTTGCCGACGCGCCAGGCCGCGGGCAAACGGTTCATTGAGCTCTTCCGTCAGCCCGGCGTTGAGGAGGTGCTGACCGAAGCGCTCGAACAGGGCCGACCCGCGACGCGCGAGATGGCGGTCTTTTCTCCCCAGGAGCGCGTCGTCAGATTCCAGGCGACCCCGTGCGATGCCGGCGGCAGCCAGGCGGCGTTGGTGGTGGTCACGCAGGACGTCACCGAGGTCCGTCGGCTGGAACGCCTCCGTCGGGAGTTCGTGGCCAACGTCTCCCATGAACTGAAGACCCCGTTGACCTCGATCAAAAACCTCGTGGAGGCGTTGCTGAGCGGCGCCCTGGATGATCCGCCCAACAACCGGCGCTTCGTGTCGCTCATCGACGAGGATGCCACGCGCCTCATGCGCCTCATCGACGACTTGCTTGAGCTGTCCCAGCTCGAATCCAAGGCTGCGCCCCTCGCCCTCCAGCCGGTTCACCTGTGTCCCCTTGTGGAAGGGCTGGCCGCTCGGTTTGGGCCGCAGCTCGAAGCCCGCCAGGTCCGCCTGGAGCTGTCCATTCCCGGCGACAGCCCGCTGGTGCTCGGTGACCCGGAGCGGCTGCGCCAAGTCTTCGTCAACCTCCTGGATAATGCGATCAAGTTCAACCGGGTGGGCGGGCGCGTGACGGTCCGGGCGGCACCTGAGGGCGCCCAGCTTCGCGTGGACGTCGAGGACACCGGCGTCGGCATTCCGGCGGAGGAGCTGCCTCGGGTGTTTGAGCGGTTTTACCGCGTCGAGAAAGCCCGCTCCAGGGAGCTGGGCGGCACGGGGCTGGGGCTGTCGATCGTCAAGCACATCGTGGAAGCCCACGGCGGCCGCGTGTCGGTTGACAGCCGGCTCAACCACGGCTCCCGCTTTTCCTTCACGCTCCCCCTCGTTTCATAATATCGCTGTCCGCCTCCGCTCCGACCGCACCACCGGCTGGGCGGCGACAACAACTTGACTTAGAGTATACAAGATGTATAATCATGTATACCATGAACAGGCCATTCTCCCCTAAGGAATTTGCAGCCCTACGTCATATCAGGAACTGGTTGGTGCATAAGGGGCGTTCCCCGTCCGTCCGAGAGCTGATGGATGCCCTCAAGTACAAATCGCCTCGCTCCGCTGCACTTGTGATCAATCGCCTCATAGAGCGAGGCATGCTTCGTCGAAGATCGGATGGGGAGCTTCAGCTTATCCAAACCAAACTGGAAGGGATGGGAGGAGCCCAAACTGTCGACGTGCCATTAGTTGGTTCCGTGCCATGCGGGTCGCCTGTCCTGGCAGAAGAGAATATCGAGGCATTCTTTAAAGTCACCACTACTCTCGCACGCCCACCGCACAGATATTTCTTATTGAGGGCTAAGGGCGACTCGATGAATAAGAAAGGCATCAAAGAAGGTGATCTGATCTTGGTGCGCCAACAGGCAACAGCTAAAAACGGAGAAGTAGTGATTGCTCTCGTTGACGGCGAGGCCACAATCAAAGAATTTCGAAAGTCATCGAACATGGTCATCCTTCAACCCAGAGCAACCAATCCGGCGCATAAGCCGATTGTCTTGACGGATAACGCTGCAATTCAGGGCGTGGTCATGACAACAATTCCCAGTCACTGAATTGGAGGTCAATGCCATGACCAATGAGGACCGCTTGCTGAGAACTCTTCTCGAATTACCGAAAGGTACACGTTTGGTGGACAGTGCTTTCGAAGACCTTCTTGAGAGGGAGATCAATATCCCACAGAGTGTCTCAAAATTGTTGACAGGTTCCGCTGCGTCAGCATGGACCAGCCGTGATGAATAAAACGTTAGAGTTTCATCAATTAATTTTACCTAGGGCGGCAGTAGAGAGTCTTTCGCCCTGCTATAAAAAGCGGCTGCTGATGTTAACAAATATGATGCGGGACAGAAGTTCTTGTAAGGGGATGTCGGTTTCAAGAAAAAGCAAAAGTCATCGCTCATGTTCCGCTATTATCAGAAGTCAACCTACCGCTTATAGTTGCAGATATGGGTTTGGATAGTGGAAAGAGGCTCAAGCCTCATGAAGCAACTCATTCGGGTGTGACGTTCGAGCAACAAGGACAAAAATAAACCTGAATGGTGCGTTAAGAAGCCGATGTTTGACGTACCCTCGACGAGTTGATGCGTACTGATGTTTGCAAGTGCGTACAGATCACCATGGCCGAGTTCGGGCGATTCGTGCCAGGATTTGCTGGAACTGGTGCTGGTAGTG
>JAUYPJ010000078.1 GCA_030697665.1 Candidatus Omnitrophota bacterium | reverse complement strand
CCTCCTGTTTCATGGTTAGCGATCCCACGAGAACGTTCGTCCAAGATGCTGGTACAGTTGCCGATTGTGCGGCTTGAAATACTCCACCAGCCGTGCGCGCAGAGAGGGAGCTATCGGCGGATAGCCGCCACTGGTGTTGTCCTTCCGCGGCCGGTCTGGCTTCCACGAGGGTAATTCCAGGAATGCCATCACGTCTTGCACGACGCGGACCGGGTCCGCATAGAACTCTTCGCTGCCTAGGATCAGGATGCGCTCCCGAGGAAAGCACGCCTCGAAGCGCTGCAGATAATCCAGATACCGGCCGCGCGCGCAGTACGCGTACCAGCGCAGCGGCACACTGTCATAACGCGCATCGGCGGCCAGCTTGTCCCATTCGCCGGCCAGGCGCTGCGGCTCGACATCGATCGCGGCTTCGAACGACAGTGGCTCGCGTCCCGCCCGCACTTGGTGCTGGTAATGCGAGTAGGCGCGGTCCACGGGGTTACGCAGCAGGATGATGAGCTTCGCGTTAGGAATCGTGCGGCACAGGCGTTGCGGCACGTGAGGATGAAAGAGGTAATCCGGCGTCGCCTCCCCGGTCAACGTGGGAGACCCATGGTTTTGAGCGGTTGTCCATTTCGTCCACCAGAGGGGAAAGTACGCCCGATACCACCCCAAGCCCCGGTGGTACTGGAGGTCAAAAAAGAAGATTTCCTTCTGGGCCGCAGGCAGGATGCTGGGATGCGCCTTGAGCATGTTGTACAACGAGGTGGTCCCAGCCTTCTGCGCCCCCACGATGATGAAATCGGGCAACGGCCGGAAGGCACTGGTCAGCACCCGAGAGCGCTGGGGCGGACGCATGGTTACCGGCTTGGTATCACGCGCACCATTGACCTGGGTGGTCAACGCTCGCACCGTGGCTAAACGGCCGCGCACGCGAGTGGCCAGGCTCACCGGGTAGCCATACTTGATGAGCGTGAGTCCGGCGATCCGCTCGAAGCGCTTCACGTCGGCCCTTGGCATCTGGCGCATCCAGGTGTAGGTGCGCGAGGCGTCAGGCGGGCTGGAGAGCAGTTGGTGAAACTGCCGTCGGGGCTCAGGCACCAAGTTGCATTCTTTATGGTAGGTCAGCATCCGTTCGTCAAAGAACTCACCCAGGAAGCGGCAGATGGTGTGCAAGTGGCCCCGGGGATCGCGGACCAAATCTTCATATCGCAGCTGGAGGTACTGAGCCGATCCCAGGGTTTCACCCAGTTCGTAGGCTTCGTGCACCCAATGCCGCCATCGCTTGGCGGCTTGGACCACGTCATAGCGCGCCCAATCCACCTTGCACCAGGAGAGGAACACATCGCGCCCGTCCCGCACGATGTGAACGAACTGCGCCTCAGGGAACTCGCGGAGGAGATACGGTAGCTCAAAGGTGTTGCTTGGCGTTTTATCGCCCCAGCGCGGCTTCCCTTCTTTGCGGGCATAGGCGGCATAGATCGCCCGGAGGATGTCGGAGAACCGAAACGTGTCGACGGGACGAAGCTCCTGTTGAACCGCCGCAGGGGTCAGCCCCCACTGGGACGGCTTTGGGTGGCTCAGGAATTCTTCGATTGGCCGCGTGACCTGGTCGCGCGTCCATGTGGCGTTCCACGGATGCTCCGTGGAGAGCATTTTGGAAAACTGATGCGCCTCATAGGGGATGGCGATGCGTGGATGCGCGTTCAGCATTGCTCGAAGCAGCGTCGTCCCTGACCGCTGGCAGCCCACAATGAACACGGGGCGCGAAGCGCCCGCATGGGCACACGACGTGCCCTCGGATTCACGCCGTCGCACGGCTTGGTTGTGCGGCATGGTTCGCTCTCCAGTGATGCTTGAGGTAGACGGTCCCTCGCGTGCGCTGGCGCGAGGTCACCTGAAAGTAAAGCTGGTTACGCAGGTGGACGAGGGGCGTTGGGTTTTGGCCCTCGCACACCGAGACGACGACCTGATAGGTGTTCGGCAGGAGGTTCAGCTCCGCGTAATCCAGTACGAACGACCCTTCCCCGTCCCACACTCCCCACACACAATCCGCCAGACGAGAAGAGGTCTCATGACAGATCAACCCGTCGAAGCGCTCAATGGTGATGGTCACCGAGGGGTTAGTGATCGGGCGTTTGGTCCGATAGGACAGCTCAAGATGCATGGGCTGGTTGGTTTCAAACGCCTCGCGCACGCGGCCGTCAGCCCCCAGGAGGCGTGCGGCCGTCAGCTCAACGTCGTCGGACGTGCGGATCGCCACCTGGCTGCCCCCCAGCGATTTCTTCATGATGAACCGCTGCTTGCGCAGCACTTCCTGCCGGTAGTAGGCGATCACGTCGCTGGGGTCGCCCTCTTTGACCACCGACCCCTCATGGAGGAGCAGAACACGGTCGCACAACCGCTGCACCGCTTCCAGGTTATGGGAGATGAAGACGATGGTCGTCCCCTGCGCCTTCAGGTCCAAGATCCGCTGGTAGCACTTCTGCTGGAAGGATAAATCACCGACCGCCAGCACCTCGTCCACCAGCAGGACGTCGGGATTCATGTGGGCGGCCACGGCGAAGCCCAGGCGCGCCGTCATGCCGGAGGAGTAGCGCTTCACCGGCATGTCGAGGAACTTCTCAAGCTCAGAGAACTCCACGATGGAGTCAAACAGCCGGTCGAGCTCTTTGTGGCGCATGCCCATGATGGTTCCGTTGAGGTAGATATTTTCCCGTCCGGTGAGGTCCTGGTGGAATCCGGCGCCGACCTCAATGAGCGCGGCCAACCGACCGTGCGTGCGGATATCCCCTTTCGTCTGCTTGGAAATCTTGGACAACAACTTCAGCGCCGTACTCTTGCCAGCCCCGTTGGGCCCGATGATGCCCAGCGTCTCCGCAGGCTCCACAGCGAACGTGACATCCTTGAGCGCCCAGAATTCACCCTCTTCCAACCCATGACCGTTACGGCCGGCGCACCGCTTCAGGAACGCCGGAATGGCGTCGCGAAGACTGTCGTGCTTGGAGCCGATGCGGTAGCGTTTCCAGACGTGAGAGAATTCAATGGGGTGCATGGGTGTCTACGTGCCTACGTTCGTACGTGCGTACGTTCCTACGTTCGTACGTGCCGGCGTGCCGACGTGCGTACGTGCGGACGTTCCTGCGTGCGTATGTTCGTATGTGCCTGTGTTCCTACGTGCGTACGTGTCGGGCGAAGTGCGACCTCGTCTTAGGTAACGGATAAAGCCGGCGATCAAACTGCGAGCCCGTTCAACTTGCTTCACCAACGGCATGACTTTCCCTTTCTTTTACGTACGCACGTATGCACGTCCGCACTCAGGCACATCTTTAAATCAGGTCTGCAAATTTCACTTCGGCGCGCTTAAAGTAGAGGTACGCGGCCAGCACCAGGACGGCGACCAGGAGCGTCGCGGTCACGAGGGGCCCCAGCTGGGGGGCCTGGCCGTGGAGGATGGCCTTTCGCATCCCGTCAATCACCACCGCCATGGGGTTGAGCATGTACCACGGCAACAGGTGCGCCGGCACCTTCGAGACGGGGTAGATCACCGGCGTCACAAACAGCCCCAGCTGAACCACGAGCGGCACGATGTACTTGATATCACGGTAGAACACGTTGAGGGCGGAGGCCGCCAACGCCACCGAGACCAGGAACGCGACTTCAAGCGCGAGGAGCCAGGGCAGCCACAGGAGCTGGGGCTGCACGGGCACGCGATAGAACACCATCAGCCCTACCACGAGTGAGGCGGCGATCAGGAAGTCCACCAGGCAGCCGAGGATGGCCGCGAGCGGAAAGACCTCGCGCGGAAAGTAGATTTTCTTCACCAAGCTCATGTTGGCGGCCACCGAGCTGACGGCCAGCGAGAGTCCTGAGGTGAACAGGGTCCAGGGGACCAGGCCGGTGTAGGAAAAGAGAGGGTAGGGGGTGCCGTCGGAGCTGACCTTGCCGAACTTGCCAAACACCAGCGTGAAGATCGTCATGAAGGCCAGCGGCTGCAGCACCGCCCAGGCCACGCCCAGGACGGTCTGGCGGTAGCGGACTTTGATGTCGCGCAGGGCGAGGGAGAGGAGCAGGTCCCGATAACGATACAATTCTTTAAGATGCGCGAACATAGCGCCTCGAAAAGGGAGAATAACTGATATTGCTTAAGTATTGACTATTTATAGCCTTCGTGATACGCTCGACATCAGGGGAGGTGGGAGCCATGAGCAAAGTGATGATTTCCTTGCAGGAGGAGTTCCTGCGCGATCTGGACACGATCGCTCGCGCGGAGCACCGAAGCCGCAGCGAGCTCGTACGGGAGGCCATCCGCACGTATGTGGTGACCCGCGTGGGACCCGGCAGCACGCCCCGGGCAGATGCCCGCCGGGCGGCCGCGAGAATCCTCAAGACCCGTCTGCGTCTTCCAGCCGGTGAAACCGCGGAGTCGATGGTGAGGCGCCTGCGTGACACCCGATACGGAGCGGGATGGAAGAGCTCGTCATCGACACCTCGGTGATCATCAAGTGGTATGCCGTGCCTCAGGAGCCCGGCCATCCGATCGCCAAGGGCTTGCTCTCGGGCCACGTGGAAGGACGACGCCGCCTGCACATCCCGATGCTGGCGCTCTACGAGGCCGGCAACGTCCTGCGGCAACTGCGGGCGCGTGTCACCGGCGGCGATCGCCCCTTTGAACATGTGGCCAACTTGTTTTCGCTCGGGCTCTCGACCCACCCGTTGACGCTCGCTCGGGCGATGCTGGCCTCAGAATTGGCGCATCTGTTTGACCTCTCGTTCTACGATGCCTGTTTTGTCGCCCTGGCCCAGGAGCTGAATATTCCACTCGTCACGGCCGATGAGCGTCTCTGCCGCCAGGCAGCCGCCCTGCCCTTCGTCCGCCCCTTGACGTCCGCGCGCGCCCTCTAACATTCCCGTTCCGAACTCTCTAGGCTCGCCAGAG
>JAUYPJ010000077.1 GCA_030697665.1 Candidatus Omnitrophota bacterium | reverse complement strand
TACTCGCTCTCCGCGATTCCGCAGACGGTCAACCAGACCGGCACGCGGTCGTTCTTCGCCAGTCAGACCGGGGTGACCACGCACGAGCTGGGCAACTCCGGGGCGAGCGCGGCTTGCAACGCCACCGATCTGCCCCCGAGCCCGGCCGCTTCCTGTTGATAGGACGTGAGGTGGAGCAGCATGAGCAATGCCCGTCACGGTGAGGGGATCGGCGCCATGCGCAACGGGTTTACGCTGATCGAAGTGGTGCTCGGCAGCCTCACCCTGGCGATCGCGGTGACGGCCATCTTGGGCGCCTACGTGGGGCAGGTGACCCTCAACGAGCACGCGCGCAACCTCTCGCTGACGATCCAGGACGTGAACAGGGTCCTCGAACAGATCCGTCAGCAGAACGCGGGCTGCGCTGCAACTCCCAACGCGATTCCGCCAGCCGGTTTTACGAGCTGGGATGGCTGGCTTGCCGCGCTGACCACCGACGTGCCCGCCGGCGGAGGACCGAAAGGCCTGGCGGCGGAGCTGATCGTGCTGACCTGCCAAAACCGGACCGGAACGCAATACTGCCCCGCCTCGCAGATGGGGACGGCGGGGTGGCACGCTGCGGGGCTGGGCGGCGCGCAGGATCCCCTGCGCATCACCGTCGCCGCCTGCTGGCGGCACCGGAATCGGACCATCGGCGAATGCCTGTGGGACGGTGCGGCGCTCTCCGCGAGCGGGGCCGGCGACGCGAACGGCAATGGGGTGATCGAATCGCCCTCGACGCTGACCACCTTGGTGACCTGCCGATGATTCCACGTCACAGCCCCCAGCCCCTAGCCCTCAGCCCCCAGCCGAGAGCATGGGGCTTTACACTCGTGGAACTTATGGTGGTGTCGGTCATCTTTGTCATCATTGGGATGGGCCTGCTGACGACGTTTGTGACGGGATGGACGTCGTTCTTCTCGGCCGATGCGTATATCCAGGTCCAGCAGGAAGCCAGACGGGCCTTCGATGCCATGGTGCGGGAGCTGCGGGAAGCCGGCCAGATCACCGCCGCCGGCAGCCAGTTGGATTTTCAGGTGGCGCTGGGCTATAATCAACCGCCGCCCTGCCCGGCGGGGGCCATCTGCTGGGGCGCGCGGGATGAGAACGGGGTCAGCCGGGCGAGCTGGAAGTTGCGCTATCGCGTCGCAGGCACGCAGTTGATTCGGGAGATCGTGGACTCAGGCAATATGGTCCAGCCAGGCACCCGCATCCTCGCGAACTTCATCGACGGCGCCAACACCTCCTTCAGCTGGAACCCGGCGAATCGGACCGTGACGATGCAGCTTCAGGCGCAGTACCTGAATAGCCAGAACCGCGCGCTTCCCGGTGCCGGGCAGCGGACCGGCGTCTGGACGACTCGTGTGGGCGTTCGGAACCCCTAGAAATTTCGCTTTGTGATGCCTTCCCCGCAGCTCGCCGAAGTCCTGGCGTCGGCGACCTCCCTCTTCAAGCGGCTCGTGACGGTCCAGCCGAACGTGCCGAAGCTCACGGTCGGGCTGGATCTCGGCTCGACCTCGGTGAAGGTGGTCGCGCTCGGGCCTCCCAAAGGAGGGGCGCACGGCCCTCGACCCCTGCTCGGCCATCACCTCGTTCCATTCGACGAGGGCGCGACGGACGCCGTGGAGGCCATCAAGACCGCGGTGGCGGACCTGCCGATCCCCGTGCAGTCGGTGAACCTGTCGGTGAGCGGCCAGTGGGTGATCATGCGGATCCTCGAACTGCCGGCGATGAAGCCCGCCGAGGTTCGGCAGACCCTGCCCTATGAGGCGCAACGGTACCTTCCGTTTCCCATCCAAGACGTCGTCATCGACGGGGCCATCCTGGGACCGGCCGGTCCCCGCAAGATCTGGGTGCTCATCGTCGCCTGCAAGAAAGAGCTGGTGGAGCGGCGGATCGATTGGGCCAGGCGCGCGGGACTGGAGCCGGCCCTGATTGATGTGGATGCGCTGGCGCTGGCCAACGCCTTCACCGCCCAGGGGGACGGCCGCAAGCCGCAGGGGACGCGCGTCCTCATCCACGCGGGGGCTCAGCTCACGCACGTCGTGATCCTTCGCCACGATGCGCCCTATCTAGTGCGGGATCTGCCCTGGGGTGGCGAGAAGTGTCTCAGGAGCGTCGCGGAGCAGCTCGGCCTGGAGGTGGCGGCGGTCAAGGAGACGCTTGCGCGCGGGGAGACGACCCCCGAGCTCCTCAACGCCCTGAAGCTGGCGGCGGAGCCTTTGGTGACGGAGCTGCAGCTGTCGTTCGACTACTTCGAGAACCAGTTCGGCAAGCCCCCGGAGGAAGCGCTGATCAGCGGCGGGCTCGGTCAGCTCGCCGGGTTCGTGGAAGGGCTCAAGGGCGCCTTGACGCAGCCGGTGACGGCATGGACGCCGGCGCGCGAGCTCTCCGCACAGTTCGCCGTGGCGTATGGGTTGGCGTTGAGGTGCTGATGCTGACCATCAACCTCTTGCCGGAGAGCGCGCGGAAGGTCTCTCCTTCGACCGTCGAGCAGTTTCACCGCACCCCGTTGATGTGGATTGCGGTGGCGGGCATGGTGACGTTGCCGCTACTGCTGTTCGTGCCGCTTCATCTGCGCCGACATCGCCTGCAGCAGCTCCAGGCCACGATCTCGCTCCTTGAGCCGAAGAAGGCGCGGGTGGAGACGCTCCAGCGATCGCTGCAGCAGTTGCAGGCGCAGGAGCAGGCCTTTCGCGGATTGGGCGCGGCAGGCGAGGGACGCTGGTCGAGGCGGCTCAACACGCTCTCACGGGTGACGCCGGAGGGCATCTGGTATACGGAGCTTGAGTTGGAGGCGAACCGCGGGCTGTTGATTCAAGGCTCGGCCGTCGAGCAGACCGGGCCGGAGAGGGGCAGCATCGCCCGCCTCGTGCACGACCTGAAAGGCGACGCCGACTTCATGGCCCCCTTCAAGGACCTCCAGATTGAATCGCTCAAGCGCGTTCAAGAGGCGGACCAGGAGATCGTCCAGTTCACGCTCACGGCGATGATGGCGGAGGAACCCAAGTGAGGACTAGCGTACAGCGTAGAGCGTTCAGCGTA
>JAUYPJ010000068.1 GCA_030697665.1 Candidatus Omnitrophota bacterium | reverse complement strand
ACTTCCGCCACGGCATCCTCCTCGCCCCCATCACCGCGCAGGTCATGGCCGAGCGCATCCTGGCCGGCCGCCCCGCACTGGACCTGGCGCCGTTCTCGCCGCTGCGGTTTTGACAATATTTAAATATTGTGACATAATCCCCGTGGAGGTGATGACGATGGGCAAGTTGATCGTGGAGGTTCCTGATGGCCTGCACGCGCGGCTGAAGCAGCAGGCTGCGGCGGACCATCAGACCCTCAAGATCATCGTGACGGCGCTGCTGGATCAGTACCTTGCGCATCCCGGTCATCACGCGCCCCGGAAGGCGACAGGGCTGTGCGGGGCCTGGAAGGATCGCCGGGACGCCGAGGCGGTGCTCGCTGACGTTCGATCCGCGCGCCGGTGGCGCATCGGGACGCATCAGGCATGACCCGATTCGTGCTCGATACCGATACCTGCATCTTCTGGTTGAAGGGGAATCGAGCGATCGAACAGCGGATCCTTCGCGTGGGCATCGGACACGTCGCGGTCTGCGTGATTACAGCCTGTGAGCTGGCCTACGGGGCCTGGAAGTCCCAACGGCGTCAGGACAACTTGCGTGCGCTGGAGCGGCTTCACAAGACGGTTCAGACGCTTCAGACGACGGACCCTGTCATCCAGCTCTTTGGCCGCTGGAAGGCCCACCTTGAGGGCAAAGGCACTGGTCTGGATGATGCCGATTTGCTCATCGCGTCCATCGCCCATGCCCATCGCTGCGTCCTTGTGACCAATAACCAGGCCCACTTTGCCCGCATTCCTGAGCTGGCCGTGGACAACTGGCTGGCGCCTCCCTGACGCGGTGTGGAACCGGCCACTTCCGCCACGGCATCCTCCTCGCCCCCATCACCGCCCAGCTCATGGCGGAGCTGATTCTGGCCGGCCGCCCCGCGCTGGACCTGGCACCGTTCTCGCCGCTGCGGTTTTGACACGATTGGAGGTCCCTCATGACGACCACCCGACGAATCCGCACGATGATCTGGAGCGCGCTGATGGTGGGCTGTATGACAGACGCGCTCCCTGCGGAGCGCCGCGTTGCCGCTCGGTCCGGTGGACCGACCGTGATCTGGAACATCCCCTTTGCCGATCCGGAGCTTGACCGGGCTGCGCCGGTGCTCCAGGAAGACCTGAACGGTGATGGACGGGTCGAGACGATCGTCCCGGTGTTCGGGACGGTCGACCAACTGTGGCGTGTCACCCCCAACGGAAGGAAACGGCTCCTGCGGCGCTTTCCCTATCCCTTCACTCCCCTTGGGGTCAGCAGCGGACAGCTCGTGGCCGGGGGAGCGAAAGAGCTCGTGGTGACGGCCCAAAGCGTGGCACCCTTTGGCACCGGGGAAGTGCAGGCCATCTCGTGGCGAGGACGACTGCTCTGGAAGGTGACGCTGGGGCCTGAAGAGCAATCGTTGACGCCCGTGGTGGCGCAGATGGACAGCGATCCTGAGCCGGAAATCGTCCTCAGCACCGTGGCGCCGACCCACACCTTTGGCCAGCGAGGGATCTACCTCCTGGAGCATGACGGCGCCTTCACGTGGCCAGAGCGTGGCATCCCGGCGGGGCTCGGCTGTTACCTGTCCCAGGCGGCCGTCGGCGATCTCTACGGGGATGGTCGCCCGGTGATCGTCCGCGCCACCTGCGATCCGACCCCGTTCAACTCCTTGTACCTCGTGGAAGGCAACGGGACGAAGCGTCAAATCTCCGGCTTCTCGATTTCGAGCGCTGTGATCGTCGTGGACATCGACCGGATCGGTCCTGAAGAGGTCGTGTTCGGGGGCAAGGGCTATGCGGCTGCCTACGATGCCGCGGCCCAGCGGGAGATCGTGCGATGGACGTGGGAGGAGGGATGGGTGGTCAACGCCCTGGCGGCAGGGGATTGGGACCAGGATGGCGCTCCGGAGGTGTTTGTCCTGGCGAAAAGCCAGGGGATGGTCCAGGTGAAGGTCCTCACGCATGAGGGAGGAGTCTCTACCCTGTTGCTCAACCCGGCGGACCGCGATCAGGTGACGACAGGGGCTTCTGAGTTGACGGTCGGGAATGTGGATGCTGATGGACCGCTTGAGGTCCTGGCCGGCCTGCAGATGCTCGTTCCTACCGGGCAACAGCCTGAGAGCCTGGTGTATGCCTGGAACGTGGATGGATCGGTGGTCACCGGATTTCCGCTCCGCGTCGCTGAGGCAAGCGTCCAGAGCGTCCCCGTCACGGCCCCCATCACCGCGAACCTCGCTGATCTCGATCGCGACGGCCAGACCGAAATTACGTTGAATCATGTCGGCGGCCTCATCGCCTGGGATCTTCCAGGCGCGCCGTTCCGTGCCGGCTGGCCCACGTTCCGCGCAGATTCCCAGCGCACCGCACGCGTGCCGATGGCCGTTCCCAGCGAGTAACTGCTGACGTCTCAAGCGGGGCAGACTTCCTGTCCCCTGTCCTCTAGCAGGTTGCTGAAACACCCCACGAGGACACCACAGAACCACAGAAGCGCCACAGAGACACAGAAGTTCTCGACGAGAAGTGCTCTGTGCTTCTGTGGGATTCTGTGTCATCTGTGGTGTGGCCAGCGTATTTCCGCAGCCTGCTAGAGTGATTGACGTGACGCAACGGTCTGGGTACAATACGGCGATGTCCTGATCGGAAGAGGTCGTGTGGCGACCCAGCAAGAGGAGGCGACATCCTCAGGTGGTCTTGAGCGCAGATCGGTATCGATCGTTGAGTCTCCTCGCCGTCGGCTTGTGGTGGACGTCCAACCTCATTGGAACGCCGAGGGTGTCCGCCGCAGAGACGGAGGCCTACCAGCATCTCGCGGAGCGGATGGATCTGTACTTCACCGGGGAGCAGCCGCGGCTCACCGAGAGCTACGCGACGCCGTACCCCCCTGGGCCGGACGGGACGCTGGAGCGCGTCGCGTTCACGTATGACAACGCGTTGGCCGCCATGCTGTTGGTCAACCGGGGAACGTCCGATGACCTGCGGCGGGCGAAGCTGATCTGCGACGCGCTGCTGTGGTACCAGCAGCGCGATCCGTTCGCCGACGGGAGGCTGCGGCAGGCCTATCGCGCGGACCAGAACCTCCTCGCTGAGGCCACGCCGAGGAGCCCGAACGGCTTCTACAACTCCTATACCGGGGACATGGCGTGGGCCGGATTGGCGTGGCTGACCTATTATGAGCGGACGCGCGCGAAGACCTACCTCGACGCGGCGATCAAGACGGCGAACGTGCTCGTGGAGCGCTTGCGCGAGCTGAGCGGGCGCGGATTCTACCATGGGCTCATCGAGCGTGAAGTGACGGTGGGCGTGCCGCTCTCCCGGTACGCGCGGCTGACCTCGGCGACGCAAACCGTCTCGATCCCCCTGAAGGAGTTCAGGTCTCAGGGGCTTGACCTGAAACGGCTCCGGGCATTCTCACTGGTGTTCAACCGGACCCCGAAGGTCGGGACGATCACGTTCCGGGACATCAAGCTGTGGAACAGCTCAACGAAGGCCTCGCGGCTCATCGATGATTTTTCCGACGCCATCCCCCTGCGCAACTCGTTGGGGTTTGAGATCGGCGGGATCGTGGACATCTGGACGCACCCCTCAGGGAAGGTCATCACGTGGAACAGCGCGGATGGGACGATCGACTGGTGGTACAGCCTGTTCGCTGACCTGAAGGACACCTCGCGGCTGGATGGCTCAGGGTACACCCATCTGGTCCTGGGGCTTGCAGGCGGTGTCGGCGGGGAGGACTTCACGGTTGAGCTGCAAGGCTTCCGGTCTCCACCGACGCCCGATAAGGCGAGGTCGGCGGAGGAAAACCTCGCGGTGTATGTCTTCTTCAAGCGGCTCTTCGGGTTGACCGGTGAGAGCCGTTGGGACAAGTACGGGAGCGAAGCCGCCAAGCTGGTGAAGGGCACCCTCTGGGACGCCACGACGAAGAGATTCTACGCGGGTCTCTTTTCCAGCCGGACCGTGGACCGGGTGCACCTTGTGGAGGACGCCCAGTCATTGGCGCTCCTGAGCCTCGGAGATATCAACCGGTACGGGGCGGCGCTGGACTGGGCCGACAGGACGCTGGGGTGGTCGAGCGATGGCTTTACCGGCTTCGATTTCGGCTTCGACAGCACGAAGGAAGCTCGGCCCGATGGCGTCTGGTTTGAGGGGACGGCGCACATGACGTGCGCCTATCAGGTCTCCAGGGTCTACGGAGGCGCCGACTTCTCGGAGTTCTACCTCAATGAGCTGGGCCGGGCGCAGCAGGAGGCGATGAACACGAACGGCAAAGGACTCGTGGCCGCTTCCCACCATGGCGTCACCACAGGGTTTCCCAATTTTTCCTACTACGCCTCGCCCCATATCGGCGCCACGGCCTGGTATCTGGCGGCCCTCCGCCACTACAACCTGCCCTGGAACACCAGCACGGAGACCTGCGTGCCGTACGATCCCACGTGCGCGCCGTAGGGACGTGCCGATTCCCACTCAAGGCCCGTAATCCCCATCGTTCGAGGAAGTCCCCATATGATGGGCGCTGTGGCTTCCCCTTGACACGTGAGCGCTCCATCAGGTAAGCTTCTTTTCTAAGAGATAAAAAATATTCAGCAGTAAGTGTTGTGAAGAAAAGGCGCTGGACGAAAAAGGCAAACTCACCGGAAGGTGAGGACGCAAAACCGCGGATCCTGAGTCTCATCGAAGGACAGCCGGGTTGCCGAACAGGCAATCCGGTTTGTCTTTTTGCCGCAACCAACGGATCACGGATGGTGAGACCTGAGCGTTCTCCAAGTCTGCACGCGACGCACAACGGAAATTACGCATAATTCTACAGAAAGTTCTGTCTCTTGACACCGACGGTACGAAGCCAATAGGCTATATACGACATCCTTCCCGATAAAAACACACCCACAGGAAGGTGGGGGGCGCAACGCCACGGGTTCTGGACATGAGGACAGCCGGATTGCCAAACGACAATTCGCCTTCTTGGTTCATAAGGAGAGCCGGACAATTCAGGATGAAATATCTGCGGTGGATGCCTGGTTGGGTTGTGAGTGGGTGGCTGGCCCTGCTGGTGGCGTTGATGGCTGCAGCGAACTTCTCCCCGTTGCTTGCCGCGGACCGTGCCCGCACCAACGACGTGAATCCTGAAGGTTCGGAAGGTCCGCCGCTGTCCGAGACCGCTCCAGTATTCTGGGTTGAAGCTGAATCCTCAACGCCTGCTCAGGAAGAGCCAATTGCTGAAGGGGTGAACCTGAAGATCGAGCCGGCTGCTCAACCCACGTGGAGCACCGCAGAGGAGTTTATCGAGACCCTCTTCGCTGGAAATCCGATCCTTCGGGAGGAGCTCGTCGGTCACCGCTACAGAGCGCTTGGGGTCCGACCCCTCTATCCAGAGCCAGCCGAGGGCGGGACTGAGACCACCCCCTCCACCACGAGCTACGAAGCGGCCGTCTACGACTACGATGGAGGCCGCGCCCTCACTGTGCGCGGCGATTCCAATGTCCCTGGTGAGGCCAGGATCTCCATTGATCTGGACGGGCAGCTCATCCCGAACCATGCGGAGTGGGAGGAGGCGGTGCAGCTCTTGGAGAAAGATGCCGCGTTTGGCCCCCTCTTGCGCCGCAACGCTGTGATACCCTACCAGGCCATGCCACTGGTGTGGACCGACCAACGCTTAGGTGGGGATCGCAGTCTGTGCGTTGGACTGAAGCCGAGGGATGCCGCCATAGATCACCAGATCGTTTGCGTGAACATGCTCAACCCCCAGATCATGCGACAACCGGCCATCCAGCAGTTTCCCGGAGGAGCACCTCCGACCTCGCGGGCAACCCCGACACTCTGCGGCTACCCCGACGCTGGGCAGGGTGTTGATTCGCCAACCGGCAACGGCACGGCCCAGGTCATGATCACGGACAGCGAGGGCCAGACCCTCTGGCAATTTTCCGTAACACGGCCCGCTCAGTCCTCTGGCCTCAACGGCTCTGGCGTCGAGTTGCGGGATGTCTATTACCGCGGCAAGAAAGTTCTCGCTCAAGCCCATGCCCCGATCCTCAACGTCAAATACGCCCACAATATCTGCGGGCCGTACCGCGACTGGCTTTACTCCGAAGATAAATTCCAGGTGCCCGATACAGGCTGCGAGACGCTGGCCCCTGGGATTCGCCGATGCACCTCAGCCCCCAGCACAATTCTGGACAGCGGCAGTGATGTCGGGAACTTCAATGGCGTGGTGCTCTACCCGAGTGGCAGCGATACCATCTTGGTGAGCGAACAGCAGGCTGGATGGTATCGGTATCTCAGTGAGTGGCGGTTCAGCCAGGATGGGACGATCACTCCGCAGTTTGGGTTCAGCGCGGTTGAGAGCTCGTGCGTCTGCAAGAGCCACGTTCACCACGTGTACTGGCGGCTCGATTTCGATGTCGGCCCCGCTCGTCGAAATGTCGTGCAGGTCTTCAACGGTTCAATTTGGAGAACAGTGACCAGAGAGGAGAAGCACTACCGTGATGCCCAGCACAGGCAATGGACGGTCCTCGATCCGATTGCCCAACGCCGCTACCTGATCACCCCAGGACCCTACGACGGGAGTGCCGTATCCGATGCCTATGCGCAGGGCGACGTCTGGATCCTGCGCTACAGACCGGATGAGATCGATGATGGGAGACCGGCCTTCTACGGGCCTACCGCAGCCAACCTCGATAAGTTCGTCAACGGGGAATTGGTTGCGCCTGCCAACGTGGTCCTATGGTACGCAGCCCATTTTGCGCACGGACCTGATACCCACGCCCACAACAGCGTGGTCGGTCCAACCTTGAGGCCGGCCGATCAATCCTGGTGAGGATTGACGTCGCTTACTGCATCCCACTAGCAACAAAAAAGCAGAGAAGATGCTCGCGCTCCTCAGAAAAAACCATGTCGTGGTCGGCGGGGCCTATCGTAAACCCTGGCGGGTCTGGGGCATCATAGGCGTTGCAGTGGCTGTGGGAGGCTGCGCGCTGTTGGCGACCACTCACCAGCGAGACACCCTACTCCCGTTGTTTGAAACGGAAGCACCACCACACGCCCGCCCCGCTGCCACAACAAGCAATATCCCCCCTCCCGATGAGGCCCATCATGAAGAGGCTATCGTCCCGGAGGGACTGTTTGAATAACCGTCCTCTCGTCAGAGCGATCGCCATGGCGATCATGGCGGCCAACGGAGGGGGGCTGTTGCTCTGGCAGCGCGTGGGTGAATGCCGTCCCGCCCCTGACGGTCAGCCGCTCGTCATCACGGTCCATGCCGGATCGGTGATGGGGAAGCTGCCGTTTCTCTTTCGGTCAGGGATGTTCGCGTACGGCGCCGAGCGAGTCTACCCGGAGTACCTCCAGGAAAAGTTCCTGCGGGATCACCGGCCGGGAGCCATCGAGTTCGGGCTCAACCATGTCATCGTCTGGTCGGAGAGCCCGGCGGATCTCGTCAGGCGCCTTCGCTCCCAACCCCGGTACGATGCGTTTTTGAAGAGGATCGTGCAACATGGCGGGACGGTCGTCCTGAGCCTGTTCGGCATGCCGCGGTGGTTGTCGTCGCGTCCGGACGATGCGCGGCCGGTTGAGCCGGGTGAATGGATGCCGGTGTGGGCCGCGTCGCCTCCAGCGGATTATGACGCCTGGGCGGAGCTGGTCCGATCGATCGTTGACTACTACAGCCATGAACTCGGCCTCCGCCAGGTCGAATATAAAGTCTGGTGGGAGCCGGAGTATGTCCGCTGGCAGGGCACCGAAGAGGAGCTCTTCAAGCTCTACCAGTCCAGCGTTCAGGGAGCGAAAAAGGCGGACCCGCAAGCCGCGGTTGGGGGACCCTCTGTGGCTGGTTGGTCCAGTATCTTCTGGAAACATCGCGATCGCGCGGGGCACAGGCCGATGCTCTACAACTTCATCGAATCTGCTGCCACATACGCTCTCTCTGAGCCAGGTCATGGGAGCACGCCGATCGACGTCTTGATCTGGCATGATTTTGGTCTAGTACACCGGATCATAAATTCGCATAGGGTTTTGACATGCTGAACCGAGATACGCTACAGTGGGTCCTCCGTGCAGGAACAACGGAGGAGCGTCCATGCCACGAGGACCGAAGCCCGCGGAACCGATCTCGCTTAC
>JAUYPJ010000065.1 GCA_030697665.1 Candidatus Omnitrophota bacterium | reverse complement strand
AACTCTTCCTCCAACAGCTCGCGAATGGTCTGACCCTCGGGGCGATCTATGCGCTCATCGCGCTGGGCTACACCATGATCTACGGGGTGCTCCAGCTCATCAACTTCGCGCATGGCGAGGTGTTCATGGTCGGGGCCTATGCCGCGCTGACGGTCGTGCTCGCCCTCGCGGTCCATCCGCTCCTGGCCGGGCTGCCGTGGTGGGGCGCGCTGCTGGTCGGTGGGATCGGCGCGATGGGATGCTGCGGATGGCTGGGCCTTGCGATCGAGCGCGTCGCCTACCGCCCGATCCGTCACGCCCCTCGGCTCAACGCGCTCATCACGGCCATCGGGCTCTCCTTCTTCCTGCAAAACGCCGTCATGCTCCTCTATGGCGCCACCGATCGGCAGTTTCCGAGCCTGATCCCGCTGGTGCGATGGGAACTCGGCGGGGTGACCATCACGTTGATGCAGGTGGTCGTGTGGACCGCAAGCGCCCTGTTGATGGTGGCCCTGCAGGCGCTGGTGCGTTCGACGAAGCTCGGCATGGCCATGCGGGCGACCGCGCAGGATCTAAGCGCCTGCGCCCTGCTCGGCATCCCGGTCGATCGGATCATCGCGACGACCTTTGCCATCGGCTCCGCGCTTGCGGCGATGGGCGGGGTGCTGTTCGGGCTGACCTACGGGACGATCAATTTCCACGACGGCTACCTCACGGGCCTCAAGGCGTTTACCGCGGCGGTGCTCGGCGGGATCGGCAATATCCCAGGCGCGATGGTGGGCGGGCTGGTGTTGGGATTGCTGGAGGGGCTGGGGGCCGGCTACCTCTCTTCCCAATGGAAAAACGTCTTCGCCTTCGTCGTTCTCGTGCTGCTGCTCCTGTGCAAGCCGACCGGCCTGTTGGGTGAGCGCGTCGCGGAACGCGCGTAAGTACAGTCCATAGTCCATGGTCGATAGTCCATAGAATGGGAGGTTGGCTATGGACCATGGACTATTGACTATGGACTGCTGTAGCAATGGATGCTCTTAACCTGCGCATTGTGCGGTGGTCGCTGGGCGCCATGGCGGCGTTGGCGCTGCCGCTCCTGAACCCGAATCCGTACCACCTCGATGTCCTGACGACGTCGCTGCTCTACGCGCTGTTGGCGCTGGGGCTGAACCTCATCGTGGGCTTGACGGGCGTGCTCCACCTGGGCTACGCGGCGTTCTTCGCCATCGGCGCCTATACGTATGGCCTCCTGAACCTGCAGTGGCACTGGCCGTTTTGGCTCGGCGTGATCCCCGCGATGACCGTGGCGGGGATCTGTGGCGTGTGTCTTGGCGTGCCGGCCCTGCGCGTGCGCGGCGACTACCTGGCGATCGTGACGCTGGGCTTCGGGGAGATCGTCCGCATCGCCTTTACGAATCTCGACCGGTGGACCGGCGGGCCGAACGGGTTGATCGGGATCGCCCACCCGCGCCTCTGGGTGCCGGGGCATGGGACCATCGATTTCGGCGTCTCCTCCGCGCCGTACTACTATCTCCTGTGCGTGGCGACGGTGATCGTCGCGGGCCTGTGCGTGCGGTTGAGCCGTTCCCGCGTGGGCTACGCGTGGATCGCCATTCGGGAGGATGAGGTGGCGGCTTCGTGCGCCGGCATCCCGGTGCTGCAGCTCAAGCTCCTGGCGCAGGGCTGTGGGGGCGCCATCGCCGGCCTGGCCGGGGCGATCTTCGCGGCGAAGCAGGGCACCATCACGCCCGACAGCTTTGACTTCATGCTCTCGGTCATGGTGCTGGCGATGGTCGTCCTCGGGGGGCTGGGGAGTATCCGCGGGGCGGTTGCAGGCGCCCTCGTGCTGGGATCACTGCCGGAGCTCCTGCGAAGCGTTGAGCAGTACCGGATGTTTGTCTTCGGGCTGTCCATGATCCTGATGATGCGGCTGCGTCCCCAGGGGATGTTTGGGCGCTACGGCGGAGGGCGCGCGTCGCGCCCGAGGCATGCCGCCGCTTCTTGAGATCCGCCAGCTCACCAAGCGCTTCGGGGGCGTGCTGGCGCTGGACGGGGTGTCGCTCAGCGTCGCGCAGGGGGAGACGGTCGGCCTGATCGGTCCGAACGGGGCGGGCAAGACGACGCTCTTCAACTGCGTGACGGGGGTGCTGCGGCCTGACCGGGGCGAGATCCGCTTCGGGAGAGACGCCGCCGAGTCATTGGCGGGCCTGGCTTCCCACCACATCGTCCAGTGCGGCATCGCGCGGACCTTCCAGAACATCCGCCTGTTTCCGAGCCTCAGCGTGGTGGAAAACGTGGTCGTCGGGACCTTCACCCGCACCCACACCGGGCTCCTCAGCGCGATGATCCGGAGCGCCGAGGCGCGACGGGAGGAACGCTGGGCTCGGGATCGGGCGATGGGGTTGCTGACGTCCGTCGGGTTAGCCGACCGAGCCCACGAGCGGGCGGGGTGGCTGCCCTTCGGACTCCAGCGGCGGCTTGAGCTGGCGCGGGCGTTGGCCTCTGATCCCGCGCTGCTGCTGCTGGATGAGCCGGCGGCCGGGCTCAACCCTGCTGAGAAGCATGACCTCCTCGACTTCATTCGTCGGCTCAATACCCAGGGCCTCACGATCCTCCTCATCGAGCACGACATGCAGGTGGTCATGCCGATTTCCGACCGCATCATCGTCTTGGACTACGGCCGAAACATTGCCGAGGGATCTCCCGCCTCGATCCAGGCCGACCCCCGCGTCATCGAAGCGTATCTCGGGAAACAGGGAGTAAGTGAGTGAGTGAGTGAGT
>JAUYPJ010000019.1 GCA_030697665.1 Candidatus Omnitrophota bacterium | reverse complement strand
AAGACCGTCGTGATCGGAAGCAAACCCAGCCCGGCCGCCGAAGAGACGGCCGCCTCCACCCGATCCGGATCCAGGATCTCCTGACCCAACATCTGAAAGCCACCGCAGATCCCAACGATCTCACACGCGGCCTCTGCGCAGCGATAGATGTAGACGTCCAATCCACGCTCGCGGATAAAGGCCAGATCAGCCATCGTGCTCTTGGAGCCGGGCAGGATCACGCAGTCCGGCATGCCATCCGTCGAGGGCCGATCGACGTACCGAAGCCGCACGTCGGGCTCACGGGCCAGCGGATCGAAGTCGGACGCATTGCTCAAGCGCGGCAGGTGGATGACGTCGATCCGGAGTTGGCCGTCCGTCGCCAGAGACCCGATGGGGCGCTGCGAGAGGGCATCCTCTTCGGCCAGCTCAACGTCGCGCAGGTACGGAATCACCCCGACGACCGGCAGGCGATACCGCGCCTCAAGCCACCGGATCCCGGGTTCCAACAGGCTCAGGTCTCCCCGGAACTTGTTGATGAGGAACCCGCGCACCAGTCGCCGCTCCTCTTCCTCGAGGAGTTCCATGGTACCAACCAGTTGCGCAAAGACCCCGCCCCGGTCGATGTCGCCGACCAGCAACACCTTCGCCTGCGCTTGCTTGGCCACCCACATGTTCACCAGGTCATGGGCTTTCAGGTTGATCTCCGCCGGGCTGCCCGCCCCTTCGATCACCACGAGATCCGCCGTCTCCATCAGGCGCTGGAGCGACGTGGCGACGGTCACAAGGAGCTGCGGCTTGAAGGCCTGATAGGCCTGCGCCGTCATCGTGCCCACCGCCTTGCCCAGCACCACCACCTGGGCCCCGACGTCCGTCATCGGTTTCAGCAAGATCGGGTTCATGCGCACGGAGGGCTCAACGCCGCAGGCCCGTGCTTGCTCCGCCTGCGCCCGGCTGATCTCCCCGCCCTCGGTCGTGACGCAGGCGTTGTTAGACATGTTCTGCGCCTTGAACGGCACCACCCTGAGCCCACCTTGCGTGAAAATCCGGCACAGGGCGGCGGCCAGCAGGCTCTTCCCCACGTGGGAACCGGTCCCCTGGATCATGAGCGCGCGGGCGGACATCACGGCACGAAGACCTCGCGAAGCGCCCCGAGCAGACGCGCGTTCTCTTCAGGCAGCCGGATCGCCATGCGGATGAACCGCCCGGATTCCAGACCGGTGAAGCTGTCGCAGTTGCGGATCAGGATCCCCTGCTCGGCCAGGCGACGGCAGAGGTCTGACGAGGTGAGATCGGACCGCTCGATCTTGCACAGGACGAAGTTGACATCAGTCGCAAAGGAGCGCAGTCCGCTGAGCCGGCCCAACGCTTGCTGGAAGCTCTGCCGGAGCTCGCGCAGGAGCCGCCGCGAGCGCGCCAGATAGTCCGTTTCCTTGAACAGTTCCGCCCCCACGGCGATGGCGAAGGTGTTCAACGGCCACGGCTGCTGGAGCGCCCGTAGCCGCTCCACCACCGAAGGACTCGCCACCACGTACCCGACTCGCAACCCTGGGATGGCAAAACACTTCGTCAGGGATCGCAGGACGACCACGTGACCGAGCTCACGGACCTGTGGCAGCACGCTGATCTCCTCGGGCCGATCGGTGAGCTCCACGAACGCCTCATCGATCACCAACTGGACGCCCGCATCCTCACAGGCCTGCGCCAGATGGAGGACGTCCGCCTTCGGCAGCGCCACGCCGGTTGGATTATTGGGATTACACAGAACAACCAGCCCGACCCCTTCCAACGCTTGCCGCCAAGTGCCGGTGTCCCACTCGAGTCGAAATCCGCGCGCTTCCTCTGTGAAGGCCCTTTGCACCACCACGCCGGCATGCTGAAGCGCCCACTCGTACTCGGTAAACGTCGGAGCCACCACGAGCGCCCGCGTCATCGGCTGCGAGCGCCCCAGCAGCCCAATCAGCTCGGCGGAGCCGTTGCCGGGCAGGATCATCTCAGGCGAGAGGTGATGCGCCGCGCTGAGCGCCTCACGCAACGCCACCGCCTCAGGATCAGGGTAGTCCTGGATGGCCTCCATCTGCCCGAGGATCAGGGAGCGGACCGACGCGGGAGAACCGAGCGGGTTCACATCGACGCTGAAATCGAGGATCTGCGCCCTGGGCGCTCCCGTTTCCCGCATCAGCCGCCAGGGATCACCCCCATGCACTCTTTGCCGCGCGTTGGTCACTAACATTCCATCTCGCTGCGGGGTTAAACAACCTCTCTGCAGCGGGTGGCGAGCCGTTCGGTGAGCGGCACGTCTGATTTTCGAGCGGCCACGGTGTCCCCCCTGCTTCGCGTTGCGAAGCAGGGGGGACGAGCGAGAAAATCAGCCGAGCGCCGGCCGGCCTCGGTGGGGCCAGCCAAGCGATGCCGCGAACCGAATGCGAGCCAGGCCCCGCTGCCATACGCCGAGAAGCCTGCGATACGCGTGCTGACGAGCGACTCACTGATCACCGGTTTATGACTCCACGATGACGACCGCCAAGAGCGTCAGCACTTCAAGCAGCTCCCCCGCAGCCCCGAGCGCGTCACCCGTGACGCCTCCCAGGGTCCGGCGAAAGACCGCGCAGAGGATGCACGTCGCCAGCAGCGAGCCGAGCGCGATGCCGATCCCTCTGACTCCCAACAGCCACCCCGCGGCGATGAACGCCACGCCAGAAGCCCACCATAACGGCCGCCTGCCTGCCGATCGCACGAACGCCTCGGCCACGCCCCCCTCCGCCCTGGCATAGGGCAAGGTGGTCCCAAGCCACACCATGGCAAAGCGACCGAGACAGGGACTGAGCAGTAGGGCCGGCATCGCGATCCGCTGGGAGAGGCTGCCGATGAGCGCCGCTTTCAGGATGAGGAGGACGCTGACGGCCACCACCGCCATCGCCCCCACATGGGGGTCCTTCATGATCCGCAACCGCTCTTCAGGGGTGTGCCCGCCATACAGCCCATCGCAGACGTCAGCGAACCCGTCGAGATGGAGTGCGCCGGTGATCACGACCCAGACCGCCAAGACGCAGGCCGCAGCGACTGACGGCGGGGCAAGACGCGACGCCACCGCGTGAACACCCACCAACACACCGCCGACCAACAGCCCCACCGGCGCAAACCATTGAAAGGATCTCCCCAGCTCTGACTCAGCCAGCATGCCCCGTCTCCCGCAGGGCAAGATCGTCAGACACCCGAGGGCACCCCAGAAGGACATCATCCTGTCTTCTCACTCACTCCCGCCTCATCAAACGTCGCCATCTCCGCCAGGATCTTGCAGGACGCTTCAAGGATCGGCATGGCCAGCGCCGCCCCGGTCCCTTCCCCAAGCCGCAAGTCCAGATCCAACAAGGGCTGCAGCCGCAGATGGTCCAGCACCACCCGGTGGCCGGGCTCCTGCGAGCGGTGGGAGGCGATGAGGTAGGCCCCTGCCTGAGGCGCAAGCGCCGTCGCGATGAGCGCCGCCGCGCCCGAAATGAACCCGTCGATCACGACCGGCCGTCTCGCCTGCGCTGCGCCGAGCATGACGCCCGCCAGACCGCCGATCTCAAACCCGCCGACCTTCGCGAGGAGATCAAGCGGATCGGACGGGTCGGGGGCATTGACCGCCAGCGCCCGCTGAATCACATCGACTTTCCGCCGATGCGTCGCGTCATCGATACCCGTTCCACGCCCGGTGACGCGCTCAACCGCCGCTCCGGTCATCACCGCCGCAATGGCGCTGCTGGCCGTCGTGTTGCCGATGCCCATGTCGCCTGTGCCGAGCAGATTCACGCCGCGTGCCACCTCCTCGGCGGCGAGATCCATCCCCGCCTGAACGGCGGAGGCGGCCTGCTCCCGCGTCATCGCGGGACCCTTGGTGAAGTTCCGCGTTCCATATCCTACCTTCCGCGAGACGAGCGCCGGGTGGGGCGGAAGGTCCGCCGCCACCCCCATATCCACGACGACCACGCGGGCTCCCGCGTGGCGCGCCAGGACGTTGATCCCTGCGCCGCCCTGCAGGAAGTTGGCGACCATCTGGGCGGTGACAGCCTGCGGGTACGCGCTCACCCCCTCCTCCACCACCCCGTGATCCGCCGCCATCGTGACGATGACCTTCTGGTCCAGACAGGGGCGCATCTGACGGGTGATGCCGACCAGTTGCGCGGCGAGGACCTCCAAGCGCCCCAAGCTGCCGAGCGGCTTGGTGAGGTGATCGAGCCGCATGCGGGCCTGGCGCATCAGCCCTTCATCAAGACCGTCGATTAACACAGGCCACACGCGACCAGTGACAGGCGACAAGATACCCCTGTTGTGCTGGTGTTCCATGTCACCTGTCACGTGTCACCCAGGGGTTTTTCCGCAGCTTACTAGAGCCTCCAGCCTTGAGCGAGAGCGCCCTCGGTTCTGTTCGTAAGGCGCTCTTAATGAGCGTTGGGATGCCGGCCGTCAAGACGTACACGCGATCGGCAGCGCGGGCCGCTGTCTGATTGGCCAGCCCAGCTAGATCTCTGAACCGGCGTCCGAGCCGGTTTGGCGGAACGACGCCGGAGCCCACCTCGTTGGTCACCATGATCACCGGATAGGACAGCCGTGCAATCGTCCGGCACAATGTCTCTACCGCTTGTTCAATCGACGCGTCAGAACGGCCACGCATCAGCAGGTGCGCGACGTACATCGTCAAACAATCAATGACCACCCCGCTGACATCACCCCTGAGCCCGGTCAGGGCCTTCGGAAGATCCGGAGGGTGCTCAATCGTCCGCCAGTGGGCGGACCGCTCCTGCTGATGACGAAGCACGCGGCGGCGCATCTCGCGGTCGGCTGGCTGACAGGTCGCAAGGTACACGATGCGCTCCCCCAGCGACTTGGCCAACTCAACGGCAAACTGGCTTTTCCCGCTCCGGGCTCCCCCGGTCACCAGCGTGAAGTGTATCGGCATAGCGCGGCCAACAAAAAACCCGCCATTCCTGATGGCGGGTTACACCCTCTCTCACCCTCTTCCACCGAGCAGTCGGTGGCTCGCGTGAGCCATGCGTCTGATGACTCACCGCGAATCGCACAGGGGCAGGTCTTCTGGCTGACGGATCATCCTCCTCCCGCGCCTTCCCCTCCGCGAGGTTTTCCATCCCTCTCGGAAAGTGGCTGCTCGCTCCCACGAGGAAGCGGGCTGCGGAAGTCGTCCCCGATACAGCGGCGGGACCGCCCCGGATTCACACCGGGTTCCCTGTTAGGCCCTACGGGCACCTCTGTGCGTCAAACGTCCAGCAGTGTAAGACGAACGCCTTGGGCAAGTCAAGCGAATTTACTCACCGGTGCTGTCTTAAATTGCCTGTTCACACCACGGAAGCACGGAAGCGCCACGGAAGCACGGAAACGTCTCGTTGAGCATTTCTCCGTGTCTCCGTGGAATTCTGTGGCCTCTGTGGTGTCTCGTGCAACTTAGGATACTACCTACTGAGTAAATTGGATGGGTTGGCGGCACGCCGTGCCGCCGGCATTGTAGTCATACACCATCCGGCCACCGAAGTCGGCTCCCATCGTCATCACGCCGATCATCGCGAGCACCAGGAACAGAAACACCAGTCTCCCTTTCTTTGGAAAGGGCCGAGCCAGCATCGCCCAGCTGGTCAGCACAGCACACAAGCCGGCCGTGACCAGCATGAGCCGCTTGTGGGGCGCCAGGAGCTGTGTTCTAACCGACAGATGCACCATGACGCCTTGCTCGGCATACAGACCGGTCGCTACGGCCACCGCCACGGACAGCGCGCCTAGCACCAGCATCACAAACGCCGAGTGCGCAAAACGTTCGCTCTTCAACAGCCACGCCGCCACGTACAGGAGCGCAGCACCCATCAGAAACGCGATCGGAAAGTGGATCACGAGCGGATGGAGATTCTGCAGGTGCTGCGCTCCAGGTAACATGGTCGTTACTCCACTGACTCGACAGTCACGTAGCGAACGCCCCCCTGTTCATAGAGATCGCCTGTCAGGGTCACCGTCTCGCCCATGCGGGTGATGACGCTCGCGGGATAGCCGGTCTTGTCTTCTTTGGGCAGCACGGTGTACAGCTTGCCCGTCCCGTCTTCCAGCATGCTGATCGGAATGCCGGCCTTCGCGCAGTCCATGGCGCACTGCTTGTGCCCGGCCCCTTTCGCATTCATCGCCACGTAACACAACGAATCGACCAGCTCCCCTTTAATAGTGACCTGTTGCATGCCCTTCCCGTGCGCATGCTCATGGCTTCCATGGTCATGGTCCATTTCAGCCCAGCCCGAGGCCGCGCTGATGAGCAATGCGACCCCCACAAGTCCTCCGATTCCCACGTATCTCATTCCAACCCCTCCTCGTGAGGCCCCTCGGCCTGTCACTCACACACGTCTTTTTTCAACCCCCATTACTGATGCGGTTGTTCAGGAGCGGCCGCTTCACGCTCCAATGCCATCCCGCACTTCGGACATGATCCCGGCTGTGTCTGGCGGACTTCCGGGTGCATGGGGCACACGTAGGCAGCGGCTTGCTGTTTGCCGAACTCAGGATTGATCGACTCGGCTACGGTCCCAGGCGGATTGTTGTACCAACCCAGATCATCCGGGAGCTTGACGTGCTCGGTGTACTCCGCGGCCGTGGCGAATCGTGGAATGTCCTCATGCACCTTGAGCACGGTAAACATTCCTCCCATGCCAATCGGCCCGAAAGGCCCTTGCCCGCCCATCATCGGCAGCGTATTCGGGGGCCCGGCCATATGCTTGGCATGTTGCATATGCTCATGCATGCCGGTTTCTCCCATGGCCATGTAGCCGGGGACCAGGGCCTGGATTTTCTCCTCCACGCCCGCTTGGCTGACTCCCAGGACATTGGGGATGTCGTGGCCCATGGCGTTCATGGGATGGTGCCGCAGATGACAGTGCAAGGCCCAATCGCCGGGAATGGCGATGAACTCGTAGTCCCGCGTTTGCCCTGGGCCAATGCCGACGGTGGTCTCCGGCCACTGGGCGGTCTCGGGAATATCACCGCCATCGGTGGCGACGATCTTGAACGAGTGCCCATGCATGTGGATCGCATGAAAATCCTGTCCGACATGCCCTAGCCGAACCCGGACCCGTTCTCCTGGGCGAGCCCCCAAGGGGGCGGTGCCTGGAAAGGCGCGGCTGTTGAACGTGAAGATGTTGAAGTCGGTCATGACGTTCGGATCCGGGCGGGCCGTCCCCGGCTGGACGAACCACTCGTTCAGGAAAATCGCGTAGTCCCGGTCGATCTTGTGCGTTGGCTTCTTCGGGTGAATGATGAAAAACCCCATCGCGCCCAGGCCGATCTGCACCATTTCATCGCCGTGCGAGTGGTACATCTGGGTGCCATGTTGCTTCAGCTCAAACTCATAGCGAAAGGTATCCCCCGGCGGAATCGGCCGCTGGCTTAAGCCCGCGACTCCATCCATCCCGCTGGGCAGGATGACCCCGTGCCAGTGGACGGCGGTCGGCTCAGGCAGCTTGTTGGTCACGTAGATGCGCACCCGATCTCCCTCGACGGCTTCAATCGTCGGCCCGGGTGTCTGGCCGTTGTAGCCCCAGGCTTTCACCCGCATCCCCGGCGCCATCTCCCAACTGATCTCCTCCACCGTCAGGCGGAATTCCTTCACTCCATCGACCATGGTCCACGGCAGCGTGCTGCCATTGAGCGTCACGACCGGAGTGTACGGGAGGTCCTTGATCGTCTCGGAGGTCACCGGCGTCTGGCCGCTGACGGCGCGTTGAACCAGCACCGCCCCCATGACCAGGATCAGGAGCATCGTGACACCAAGTGGCATGAGCCGTCGTGTGTTCATCGGATTCCTCCGTGATGATGCGAGTGATCTGTTCCCGGCATCTCCTGTGGTTGGGGTTCCGGGTGCGGTGATTGACTCGATGGTGGCAGGGACGCGGTCTCGGGCAACCGGCCACCCACGGTGCGCTCTAACTCGGCCCGGGCAATCCAGTAATCCCGAAGCGCCTCGATGTAAGCTTGCTGTGCGGCGATCTCCTGCTGCTTGAACTGCAGGAGCTGGAACGCCCCAATGAGCATATAGTTGAAGTGCTTTTGGGAGGATGCGACGATCTGGCGACGCAAGGGCACCAGTTGGTCCTGGTAGCGCGCCACCAGTTGGCGTTGGGCTGCGAGGCGCGCAGCCGCCGTGCGCACGTCTGAGCGAACTGCCACCTCCAGGGCTGCCAGCCGATGCTGACTCTGCCGTAGCTGGGCCTTCAGCCGGCCGCGGGTGGCCTGACCCCAATCGAAGATCGGCACCTCCACATCCCACGTCGGGCCGGTCACCCGGTCGCCGTCAGGCTCGGTCTCGGTATTGATCCCAGCCGCTGAAGTGGGCAGAATCCCGAAGCGGGCTACGGTCAGGCCGCGCCGCAGGGCTTCCAGTTCTTGCCTCGACGCCGCCAGATCGAACCGCTCCTGTATGGCCAGCGTCTCCAAGGCTTCCGGCGAGGGATCGCTGGCCGGCAGATCAGGCAGTGTGGCGGCCATGCGCCAGGCCCCAGTGTCTGGACCGGAGAATCCGAGGAACTGTGTGAGCATCTCGCGGGTGGCGATCCGCTCGGTTTCGGCGCGGGTCAGATCGGCCTGAGCCTCTTCGTGGGCAGCCTGCTCGGTGGCCAGATCAAAATCCCGGATATTGCCCGCGTCGTACTGGCGCTGAGCCAACTCGGCGGCGGCTTCGGTCGCCTGCAACACAGTCTGGCGCATGGTGACGAGCTGTTCCGCGACTTGCGCCGTATAGTAGGCCGTCTTGATCTCCGCCAGGAACCGCAGGATCGCATCGGTGACATGGAGCTTGGTCTGCTCAAACTGGGCCCGGGCCACTCGTTGGCGCAAAGGGAGCAGCAGGGTCTCGACCACGGACTGGGCGAGCGCCAGTTCCAGGTTCGTCCGGCCCGTCTCCTCAGGCACCCGGGCATGCCCGGAGAAGATGGGGTTGCTCAGTAGACTCGCCTGGACGGCATCCGCCCGAGCGATCCCCAGCTCCTCCAGCGTCGCCTGCAAGGCGCGGTTATTCAGCAGCGCAATCCGCACGGCCCGGTCGACCGTCAATTCGTCACGGAGCAGCTCCCGAATGGTGTCGGCCACCAACCCCGTCGGGGCTCCTCCGTATTGCTGGAGATAAAGGCCCGTGCGCGCCTCAACCGTGTTGGCCACGTCGGGAAAGCCGGCATGCCGGGGAATCGTCGTGCATCCCGAGGCCAGGCCACCGCTCAAGACGACGCCAATCAGCGGTGTCGCTTTATCCCACATGGAACCTCACGTCGTTGATTCGCCATCCAGACACAGGAAGACGGGGATCAATCGTGCAAGAACACAAAAGGGAAACCCAGAACGCTAGGAGAACAAACAGGACGGGACTCTCACACCCTGAGAGCCCGACTAGGCGAGACGAACCGGAGGCGCGTGGTTGGCAAACGTCGTGCGGTAGAACGGTCTGGCGGGTGGTGGCTCGCGGACCGGAGGACTTAAGCCGCTTGCCGTGCGAGATGGTGTCAGGAACGACGCCAACCGCAACGAGTGGAGGACCAGGGGATGGAACTGCCACGCGGGATGTGACGCAAGGTTGAAGTCGGACTTCGACGTGGCAAGCGCCTGCATGGCGGCGCAGCAAGAAACAGCGTCCTCGTCATGGTGATGAGTTGGCGCCGATGAGTCCTCATCATGATGTTCTGTCGAGGCTGACTGGTGGGTGTCGTCACTCTGGGGAGGATGCGCAGTAAACGCTTCCAGATTGCAGTAGTTGATCGCCCCGAAGAACGCCACACTGCACAGGATGGCAAACCAGGCCCTGACGCGTTGTTGTGGGTCCCCACGGGCAGAGCCCGTGGCACCCACTTCGTCGTCCTTCGACTCGGCTTCGCCTCGCTCAGGA
>JAUYPJ010000044.1 GCA_030697665.1 Candidatus Omnitrophota bacterium | reverse complement strand
TTCTTCAGTCCCCTGAGGGGACTGACACTGGTGGAATTGCTGGTGGCTATGGCGATCCTCGTCACCGTCAGCGCGTCGGCCGCGCTGATGTTGCGCGGCATCACGCGGGCGTGGCGGACGGGGGAGCTGCGGACCGAACGGTACCAACAGGCCCGCCTCCTCTTCGATCTGTTGGGGCGCGAGCTCTCCTCGAGCGTCGCGAACCCGCGGTTTCCGATGATCGGATTGCCCGCGCCGGAGGGCCAGGCGCTCCGCGAGGAGAGCGCCTCTGACGTGCTCTTTTTTGCCGGGATCCTGCCGGGGCGGACCGGGATCGTGGAGCGGGGATACTGGGTGGACGAGGAGGGCGCGCTCATCTGTCACGATGAGGAGCCGGCGGACGGCGATTACGACACGGGGAGCGGCGAGCTCTGCGGGCATGATCTTGCCGGACTGACCTTCTCCTATTTCGATGGGACGGCGTGGTCCGACGCCTGGGACGCTCGCGAGGCCGAATCGGCGGGGCGCCTGCCGAAGGCGGTCCATGTCGTCTTGATGCTGGGGCGCCAGCGGACCGAGCGGTTTGAAACGACGATCTATGTTCCAACGAGCTGACAGAACGGTGCGAGGTGAGAGGTGCGAGGTGCGAGGTCAGATGAAGGTGGAAGGTGATAGGTCAAAGGTGAAAGGGAACCCCTCCCCTTTTACCTTTCACCTTTTACCTTTCACCTCACACCGCACTCCTTCTTCGGAGAAGGGGATTGCGCTGCTCATCGTCGTCAGCGTCCTGACGGTGGTGGGGATCATGGGGGTGGCCTTTGCGTTTTCCATGTACCTCGAGACGCAGGCGACGCGCCACTTCGTCTCCACGATCCAGGCGCGCTACCTCGCGGAGGCCGGGGTGAGTCATGCGCGGGCGCTGCTGGACGAGGATCGGCTCAGCTCGCGCGTAGACGATCCCACCGAGGGTTGGGCGACGGAGATGTCGGGCAGCGAGGCGGACGTGGATGGTGACGGGGCGCGCGAGGCGCGCTGGTGGACGGTGGAGGATGCGGATCAGCGCGCCTCGGGGCGTTACGCCCTGACGATCGTCGATGAAGCCGGAAAGGCCAACCTCAACGCCGCCCAAGCCGGCGCCGGGGGACTTGGAGCGGTGGACCTCACCACCCTCTTTGAGCAGGCGGGGATCCCGGAGGCCGCGCGCGTCGCCGAAGCCGTTGAGGAGTACCGCTACGGGGGCCCGGGCGGCGGCCCGGGGGAAGACGGCGTGGATGATGACCGGGACGGCGTCATCGATGAGCCCGATGAGTACCAGCCCCTGGCGCTTCGCGGCAACGACCGGCGCCTTGAGGCGCTCGAAGAGCTCACCGCCATCGCTGGGGCGGATCCTGAGGAGGTGCGACGCCTCTCGCAGGTGGCCACAGTCTACAGCGTCGATCTGAACGTCGGCGTGACGGGCGCCTTGCGCATCAATGTCAACACCGCGACGGCCGATGAGCTGCTCACCGTGCTCCTCGAAGCGGGGGTGGAGGATCCGTGGCAAGCGGCCGTCAACATGGCCGATGATGTGGATCCCGATCTCGAGCTCTCCCACGTCACCAAGTCGTCCCAGCTCGTGTCCATCGCGAACGAAGGACCCCGCAGCGGGTGGGTGTGGCGGACGGAGCCGGTCGGCCACTACGCGAGCGATGAGCCGACCGACACGCCGCTCAGGTGGGTGGCGCAGGTTCCGAGCGGGACGTTCTACGTGCGGGCGCGCGGGTTCTCCGGGGTGAAAGTGGGTGATGTGGTCGTGGAGGGCGCCCTCAAGCCGTCCGTCGATGACGGGGAGTCGCTCGGCCTCTTGACCCTGCAGGAGACCCTCACGATCGAAGTGACCCATCGTGAAGCTGAGGGGACGACGTGCGCTGTTCAGGGGCTTGAGCTGGTTCCTGAGGAAGCGGCGGGTGGGGTGGTGATCCGGGGGATCGAGGCGATTCGCCTGAACGAGGTGATGGTGGACCCCAAGGCGACCTTGCCGATTTCGACCGCGACGTTCAACAATCCCCAGGGCTCAGGATGGTCGTGCGGGACCGGCTTCTGCACGAATGCCGGGGTGGGGAAGGCCACCTGGACGTGGACCACCCCGCTGGTGCAGCCGGGTCGATACTACGCGCGGCTCTTCGGCCGCGCCGGCGGCGACACCGTCGGCGTGGTGAGCATCGGCGGCGAATCCGAGCGCCTCCACCACGGCCAGCGCCACCCCTCGACGATCACCGTCAGCCAGGTCGGCCAGGAGCGAAAAGTGAGCGTGACCATTGATAAGCCCGACGCGGGTGAGCCATACTATTTCCAGAGTCTCGAGCTCTCCCTCCAGCCGGATGCGGAATATCTCGAGCTCATCAACCTCAGCGACCAGGACATCTCGGTCGGGGGCTGGACGGTGGAGGGGGAGGTGACGCTGGGGCGCCAGGGGAAGCTCCCCGAGGGCGCGGTGGTCAAAGCCCATGCCTTGCTGATCGCGGCGGTCGATCTCGACGATACGCAGGACGGCCTCCAGGACAACGAGCTGGAGGCGCGGACGGCCTGGCAGATCCCCGAGACGGTGGAGGCGGTGCAGTTGGCGTTTCCAGGGGGCGCGCCGTCGCCGGACGATGACTGGCTGAAGGTGACGGTGCCCGAGGGCAGCCCCGCCCGGTTGATGCTGCGGACGAAGGAGGGGGCGATCGTGGACGAGGTGGAGTATCCGCTGCCGCTGCCGACGACGGTGGAGTTTCAGAGCATCGAGAAGGGGGATCCGAGCGTGGTCGTCGATGCGGATCGCGACGGCCTGGATGAGGGGTGGTACCCGTCGCTCTCCCGCTATACCCCCGGGCTGCCGAATGACAATGACGGGCTCAAGGAGGAGGTCGAGCTGACCACGAAGGTGCACGATCCCCTGGCGGAGGTCACCGTGCTGAACCGGGCGTTGGGAGGAGTCGGCGAGCTCGCCGGGCTGCCGAGCGGCCGGCCGTGGGAGCCGTTTTCCAGCGCCGATCTTGCCAGGGTTGTCGACCGCTTGACCGTCGAGGGCGTGCGCTTGGAGGCCGAGGGGTACCTCGTGGCGGGGCAGGACGCCTGGCAGGAGAAAGCCGATGGCTCGTATGAGTACAGCAGCACCGCTGCCGTCGTCCCGGGCACGTGGCAGTGGACCGGCATTCCCGATGGGCAGTACCGCCTCAGCCTCTTCGGGTGCCGCGGGTGCGCCGATGAGCAGTTCTCCATTCGATGGGCCCGAGCCGATGGGAGCTTCGCGGACTGGTCTCCGCCACTGTCGACGGATGCGCAGGGCCGCGTCATCGTGGGGCAGTTGACGGTTGGAGCGGTCGCGGAGGGTTCGGAGCAGGCCGCAGGTGAAGGGACCGCTCCGAACACGCTGTCGCTTGAGGTGAAGTGCGTCTCCCAGCATGGGATCTGTCACCTGGATTACGCGCAGCTCGATCCGCAGATGCTCCGCATCGGGGCGGTGAACGTCAATACCGCCCCGCGCGAAGTGCTCCTGGCGTTGCCCGGCATGACGGAGGCGATCATCTCGCGCCTCATCGCGGGCCGTCCGTACGGGGACCAAAGCCGGAAAGGGCGCGGCGTCGGCGACCTGTTGGCCGGCGATGTGCTCGACGCGGATGAGGAAGGGAAGCTCGCGGTGTTCCGCCGGCTCGGTCACCTGGTCACGACGCGTTCCGAGGTGTTCCGGATCATCAGCCTGGGACAGGCGGTGGATGACGGCCGGGTCGTCTCCTCCCAGCGGATCGAAACGGTGGTCCAACGATGATCCCATCACCACGGCATTTCGGATTGCGGATTGTGGATTGCGGATTGGATACCGACTTATTCCTTCTTTCAATTCGCAATTCGAAATTCGCAATCCACAATTCGAGACCCGAATTCAACCAGTAAGTGCAACACCTGCGGCCTTGAAGACCTCCGCCGGGGTTTTGAAGCCGA
>JAUYPJ010000043.1 GCA_030697665.1 Candidatus Omnitrophota bacterium | reverse complement strand
CGACCTTGCGCAGATCTCAAAGAACCGAGTACAATCGGTCGAACGCTGGCTCAATCACCGGCCGAGGAAATGCCTCGGCTTCAAAACCCCGGCGGAGGTCTTCAAGGCCGCAGGTGTTGCACTTACTGGTTGAATTCGGGTGAGTCATTGCAAATGGCTCAATGGCCCAATGACCCAATGGCTCAATGAGTCAATTCGTCCACGTTCGCTTCTTTGAGGATATCCGGCACAAGGTCCTCCCAGCCGAGCGGGTAGAGGTGAATCCCATCCGCCACGCCTCGAACGGCGCGAACGAGCTCGCTCGCAACCGCCACGCACTCGGCCCGCTTGTCGGTCGCCGCCTCAAAGCGCGCGATGATCGGTTCCGGCACGTGGATGCCCCACACGTGCTCGTTCATGTACCGAGCCATCTTCGCTGACTTCACGAGCAGCACGCCCGCCAGCACCGGTTTGTCGAAGGTCCGCGCCCGCTCCATGAACGCGCGCAAGCGCTCCACCTCGAAGACGGCCTGCGTCTGAAAAAACCGGGCCCCGCCGTCGATTTTGGCCTGAAACTTCTGCAATTCCACCTCCGGATCCTTTGCGCCGGGATCGGCCGCCGCCCCGATGCAGAAGCTGGGGCTGCCCGCCAGCGGCTTGCCCGCCATGTCCCGCCCCTCGGTCAGACCCTTTGCCACTTGCATGAGTGCCGCGGAGTTGACATCGAAGACCGGCTTGGCCTCCGGATGGTCGCCCGCCTTTGGATCGTCGCCCGTCAGCAGGAGCACGTTCCGAATGCCCAAGATGGATGCCCCCAGCAAATCGGCTTGCAACGCCAGCCGATTCCGATCCCGGCACGTCATCTGGAGAATCGGATCCGCCCCCGCGTCCAGCACCGCTTTCGCCACCGCCAACGAACAGGCCCGCATGATGGCGCCGGAGCCGTCCGTCACGTTGACCGCATCCACCAGACCCTGGACGCGCTCGACCGCCCGCAGGATTTCCGACAGGTCGGTCCCCTTCGGAGGGTTCACCTCCATCGTCACCAAAAACCGCTTCCTACCAAGTTTGGACGAAAACCGATCGCCTTCTGTGAGACTCATTTGCGTCTGGACCGTCAGATGGCTTGTTGAAGCTTGAACGCTTCCACGGTGTTCTTCATCACCATCATCACGGTGACCGGCCCGACCCCGCCGGGAACCGGAGAGATGAAGGCGGCCCGTTCTTTGGCTTCCTCAAACTCGACGTCGCCCACCACCCGCCCCTCGACGACGTTGATCCCCACATCGATGACAATGGCCCCGGGTGTGATCCAGCCGCCCTTGATGAACCGCGGCCGGCCCACCGCGACCACGAGGACGTCGGCCCGCTTCACATGCTTCTCAAGGTTTTTCGTCGCGATATGACAAACGGTTGTGGTAGCCAGCCTGTCTAGCAACAACATGCCAACGGGACGTCCCACAATCTCACTGTGTCCAACGACCACGGCCTCCTTGCCTTCGAGCGATTCCCCACTCAGCTTGAGCGCTTCATCGATAAGCTCCATGACGGCCAGCGCGGTGCATGACCCGATGCGGGCCTTTGCAAAGAACCGCCGCGCCGAGTTCTGGGGATGGATCCCCTCCACGTCCTTGCGCGGATCGATGAGCGCCGAGATGCGTTGCGCGTCGATCTGCGGCGGCATCGGCTGGTGGACGAAGATGCCGTGGATAGAAGGATCTTGATTCCATTGTTGGATCACTCTCTCGACGGCCCCTTGTGTGACAGGGACCACGTCATCCACGATCCTTTCCGGATCAATGTCGATGCCGAGCGAACTCGCCTCTCGCTCTTGGGCAAATTTGAAAAGTAGAGAAGCCTGCGTACCAAAGTAGAGGATGGCGAGTGTCGGCCGGCTGTTGAGAGCTGTGACTTCTTGACGCAACTTCTCCTTGATGCGCTCGGCGATCGCTTTGCCGTCCAACACCACGCCCATTGGGCCTTTGACAAGAGTCTGCGTCACGAACGTTGCCGTCGCCACGCGCGGTTGGCCGCGACCAGCGCCTGCGCCGACTGCTTGGCGGTCCTCGCCAGCGCTTCCGCGCAGCGCAAATCGACCCGGTAACGGGGGCTCACCCGCGCCCGGATGCGCCTGGCGATCGACAGCACCTGCTGCGCGCACTCGCCGACCTGAGAGGGGATGCCCGTCGCGACGGTCAGGGCGCGCCGGATCGCCCTGTGGTCTTGCCTGGCGCCGGCGCGGACCACCCGCGCAAATGCCTGGGCGTCCGCCTCAATCAATCGCGTGCAGCACGCCCGAAGCCTGCGGGCGATTATCGCGCTACCCGTCCGGCCGGCAAGCTTTTCAACCAGGGCAGCCGCAAGGGCGCAGGACAATGCAGCAGCACTACCGCCTCCATACGAAGAGCGGCGATCTGCCGTCTGCTCAAGGAGTTGCCGAACTGAGGAAGCTCCCACAAACCCGTCCGCCGTTTCGTGCCATTATATGTGAAATTTTTCACAGATTCAACCCCACCACCTGCTGCAAGGTCGGTCTTGCCGACCTGGATCGCGTAGCGATCCGGCCTTCGGCCAGCAGCAGGTGGTGGGGTCAATGCTGGACGTAGGCCGCCAGGGCAGCGGCGAGCCTGGCAGGAAGCCGGGCGACCAGCTCCACAGCCCCTTCCAGATCCTGGCGCTTGAGCACCTGGCCGGATCGGTACACCTCGGCCACCAGGTCCGAACGCTCAGGCGGAAGGCGCAGACGGATCGGCGTGTCCATGCGCGCGCTCACCTGCTCCGCCAACAGGGCCACCAGCCGATCCATCCCCTCTCCGGTGACCGCGGAAATCGCGGCCGCCGGCGCATACGAATGCTCGAACGCCGCCAGTCCCTGCGGCTCCTTGACCAGATCGCGTTTGTTGAGCGCGGTCACCATCGGCTTGTCCCGAAGGCGAAGCTGCGCCAGCACCTCTTCCACCGCCTCGGCATGCTCCCAGGCCCGCGGATGGCTGACGTCCAGCACGTGCACCAACAGATCGGCGTCGCGCGTCTCCTCCAACGTGGCCTGAAACGCCTCGATGAGATGGTGCGGCAGGTGGTGGAGGAACCCCACCGTATCGGTGACGACCACCGTCTCTCCGCTGGGCAGGCGCATCCGGCGCGCCAGCGGGTCCAACGTCGTGAATAGTTGGTTGCTCGCCCTGGCGGCAGCGCCGGTCAACCGGTTGAGCAGCGTCGTCTTGCCGGCGTTGGTGTATCCGACGAGCGCCGCGACCGGCACCTCGGTCTCCTTCCGGCGCCGCCTGGTCGCCTCCCGGCGGCGTCCCAACTGCTCAAGCTCGCGGTCGAGGCGGCTGATCCGCATTCGGATGCGCCGGCGGTCGACTTCCAGCTGCTGCTCCCCTGGACCACGGGTGCCGATTCCACCCCCCAACCGGGACAAGAGGACCCCCTTGCCCACCAACCGCGGGAGCAGATAGCGAAGCTGCGCGAGCTCCACCTGCACCTTGCCCTCCTGCGAGTTGGCGCGCTGCGCGAAGATGTCAAGGATCAATTGGGTGCGGTCGATCGTCTTCACGCGCAGGAGCTCTTCAATGTTGCGCTGCTGCGCCGGCGAGAGTTCGCAGTTGAAAACGGCCACCTGCGCCTGCGCCTGCGCCACCACCGATGCGAGCTCATCGAGCTTTCCGGCGCCGAGCAACGTCCCTGCAATGGGCCGATGGCGCCGGGCCGTCAGCTCCCCCACGATCTGGCATCCGGAGGAGCGCGCAAGCTCGTGGAGCTCTTGGGCTTCATCGGCCAGCGGCCAGATCGCTCCGCCCGGCGCATACCGGCGGTCAAGCTCCACGCAGACGACTACGGCGCGTTCAGTCGGCATGATGACCTGAGGGAAGGGGAAGCGGCTATCTCACGGGGTGAAAACCGGCAGGGGGTGGGGCTGCGGACTGCGCAGGCACTCCAACACGCGCGCCGCCGTCTCCCAGGGAGGCTCCTGCGCGTGAAGGACCAACCACTGGATCTGGGGCGTGCGCCGGAACCAGGTGAGCTGGCGTCGCGCGTAGTTGCGCACCCGCTGCTGCCAGACGCGGATGGTTTCCTTGAGGCTGACGTCGCCGGACAGGTATCGCTCAAGATCCGCCAGCCCGTGCACCTGGCGCGCAGTGCGGGACAGCGGCAGCCCGAGCACCCGGCGCGCCTCGTTGATGACCCCCTCTTCATAGACCATGTGCAGCAACCGCTCATCGATGCGCTGATACAGCGCCTCTCGATCGCGGCCAAGGCCGATGATCGTCACCTGAGCCGGCAGCAGCTCCTCGCAGGCTTGGCGCCACCAGCTCGAAATCGGCCGGCCGGTCAGCGTGTACACCTCCAGCGCCCGGATGATGCGCCGCGCGTCATGCGGGTGGATGCGCGAGGCCGCCGCGGCGTCCACCCCCCGCAGGCGATCATACAGCGTCGGGCTCCCCAGCCCCTGACACTCGCTCCACAACCGCTCGCGGATGCTGACGTCAGCGGGTGGCGCCTGACAGAGTCCATCGGTCAACGCCTTCAGGTAGAGCCCCGTCCCTCCGACGATGAGGACGCGCCTGCCCCGCCCCAGGATCTGGGTGATGGCCGGCAGCGCCCTCTTCCGGTACTCGCCCACGCTGAAGGCCTGCGTCGGCTCCACGCACTCAATCAGGTAGTGCGGCACCTGGACGCGCTGCCCGCGCGTCGGGCCCTGGGACAACACCGGCATCTGGCGATACACCTGCATTGAGTCGCACGAGACGATCTCCGCCTCCAGCGACTGCGCCAACTCCACCGCGACGGTGGACTTGCCCACCGCCGTCGGGCCTACAATGGCAATGATACGCGGCATGCGATTCGTCTCGTCCACCGTCAACCGTCCACCGTCACGCCTTCTCCCGCATGCAGTCGGCCGAACAGCGTCTGCGCGGTGGCTCTGGTCACGCGCACCTCCACCGCCTGCCCGATGAGTGAGATCGGGCTCTCAACGATGACGCCGTGGTTGCCCCGGGTCCGACCAAACCATTGTCCGTCAAACCGGCCCCGCTGCTCAACTAAAATCTCAACGCGCCGCCCCTCCAGGCGGCGGTGGCGCTCCAGGTCGATCTGCTGCTGAAGCGCCAGCAGGCGCTGATGACGGTCCTCTTTGGCCTGCCGGGGCACGTCGTCCTCACGGGCCGCCGCATCCGTGCCGGGTCGCGGCGAATATTTAAAGAGATAGGCGTGGTCGTAACCCACCTCCCGCATCAGGCGCACCGTCGCCTCGAACTCCTCCTCCGTCTCGCCGGGGAACCCCACGATGACGTCCGTCGAGAGGCTCACCTCCGGCACGAGCCGGCGCACCTGCTCAATCTTCTTCAGGTACGCTTCCGCGGTGTAGCCGCGCCGCATCGCCCGCAGGATCCGGTTGGCACCTGACTGCACCGGCAGGTGCAGCCATTCGCACACCGAGTCACAGTCCCGCATCGCCTCAAAGAGCCGCTCATGCGCGTCGAACGGATGACTCGTGGTGAATCGTATCCGAATGGGGACTGCGAAGCGGCCGCCATCGGGGCGGCCGCGGAGTGCCGAGCGAGGGCTGCCAGTCCCCGCAGCCCGAGTCGAGGCATCGATCATTCGCAGTAACGCGGGAAAATCCAGAAGGCCGGGCACATCCGTCGTCCCTCGCGCGGTCTTGCCGATCCCGACCGCGCTCGGGATTTCCGGCGGCTCTCCTGCGTGAGCCGCCTCCAACAGCTTCAACCGCCCCAGCGGCCCTCGATAGCCTGAGCCGTCCGGAAATCGCTTGCCGTAGGAGTTCACGTTCTGCCCCAGCAGCGTCACCTCCTGATAGCCCGAGGCCGCCAACGCATTGATCTCGCGGATGATCTCCTCCGCAGGCCGCGAGATCTCCTGGCCCCGCGTCGTCGGCACGATGCAGTAGGTGCACGCCTTGTCGCACCCCTCCATGATCGTCACAAACGCGCTCACCCCCGGCTTGCGGAACTCGCCCTGCGGCTTGTGATCGAGCGGCCTAAATGGCCGACCGACTGCAAGAGTTCTAGCGGATAGCGGATAGCGTTCAGCGTTCAGTGTCTGTTTTGGGTTTTGAGTTCTATCCGCTGCACGCTGTACGCTGCACGCTAGACGCTGTCGCTTCTCTTCTATTTCCGCCAGCAGGTACGGCAGGTCGTACAACTCGGCCGGACCGGCGACGAGATCGACATGGGGCAGCCGCTTGAAGATGCGCTCCTGGTGCAGCTTCGCCATGCACCCGATGATGCCGAGAATCATCTCCGGCCGCTGACGCTTGAGCTGCTGCAGCTCCCCCATCTTGCCGAACGCCCGCTCCTCCGCGTGCGCCCTCACCGAGCAGGTGTTGAGCAGGATGACGTCGGCTGCCTCGGGTTGCTCCGCGATCTCATAGCCTTGGGTGGTCAACATACCCAAAACCTCTTCGGAATCTCTCTCATTCATTTGGCACCCAAAACTGCGAACATATACGTATTTTTTCATGTGACCGTAGACGCACTCTGGTTAGCGGTAAGGAAGAGGGTGAAGCTGGACTTCCGCGGCTGCCTGTGCAAACTCCGGATCTTTGTGAACCAGCGTGGCGTTGAGTTGTTTCGCTGTCGCCAACACCCATGCATCGGCCAGCGAGAGCCGATACATGCCCTTGATTCGAGCGGCTAATGCGATCAACTCATCGCTGACATCTACGCGAGTCACGGGGAGCTGTTGGAGGGAGGCTAGTAGCGTGGCCAAGCCATCCTCACCACGCGCTTGGTAGGCTTTGTAGCCAGCCTCCATCACACTGAAAAAGGACAGATAGAGCTGCACTTCTCCTCGGCGTCCCTTCGCCAGCAAGATGCCCACCGCGTCTGCGCCAGGTTCATCACCGGAGAACGTCAACAACGCTGAGGTATCGAGGAGATAGCGAGGCTTAGTGCCGCCTACGGATTCGCTGCTCACGCTCTAATTCCTCCCGACGATCCTTGAGCAAACTCTCAGTCAACCCAAGACCCTTGAACATCCCTCGGAAACTTTTCACCGCATCGGTGGGAACCGGGACAACACGAATGCCCCCTCCCGTATCCACCCACACGAGTTTCATGTGGGCCTTCAACCCGTATTTCTTTCGCAAGGCGGCAGGAATCGCCGTCTGCCCTCGTTCTGTCACCGTGGACTCCATATCGCTTCACCTCCTGACAGAGAGGATACATGCTAAATATATATTTATCAAGCTAAACATACATATTTGCTTGTAACGGGATTTCCCGGACTACCTCACGAACCCACAAAAGAGAGGCAGCAGCCGTCTGTCGTATGCCGTCCATCTGACACCCAAACGACCGTACGTAGATATGCTTTTTCATGGTGTGACTGGATGAGAACGCATGGCGGAGAGCATCGAAGGAACCTGCGCCAGCAGATTGAAAACAAACGTGTTGACCAGGATGCTCACCAGGGAGACTGCGACAACCAGGTGGTAGAAGTCATCAGGAATCAATCCCAGGGGCTTGGCGATGGTACACAGGACAATGGAGAACTCCCCAATCTGCGACAGTCCCACGCCCACGCGCCAGGCATCGTGCCAGGGCAGCCTCAGGGCCAGTGAAAGCCCCGCGCTGATGATCCAGTTGCACGCCAAGACAAATCCCAGCCACGTCAGGAACAGCGCCCATTGCCTGGCGACGAGGAACGGATCGAGCAGCACCCCCAGCGAGACGAAGAACGTCACCACGAACAGGTCGCGCATAGGTAGCATGCGCCCCATCGTGTGGCTGGTCGTTTCCGAGCCGCTGACAACCAGTCCTGCGACAAACGCGCCCAGCGCCAGCGACAGCCCGCACCAGACGGCGATGACCGCAACTCCCAATGCAACCACCAACAGCACCAACACGGACAGTTCGGGGTCATTGGCTCGGCTGACCAACGCCAACAAGCGGGGGACAAGACGGGAACCCAAGATGAAGATCAAGGCCAGGAGCGCGATGGACTTGGCGATCACCCAGATGACGGAGGTCACCTGCCATTGGGTCGAATCGGCCAACAGGGGCAAGAACAGCAGAAACGCCATCATCACGCAGTCTTCAATAATGGTGATGCCGACAAGCAACTCCCCATACGCCGTCTTCAATTCCTTGCGCTCCATCAGCATCTTGGTGACCACCATCGTGCTGGACACCGAGAGCGCAAATCCCAGCACAACGCTCTGACTCAGGGGCCAGCCCCACTTCCAGCCAAGTCCAACCCAAACCGCCGCCAAGAGCAACGTCTTGAGTGTTCCGATGACGACGCTGCCCTTTCCGATTCGCCGCAGTCCCACCGGAGCCAATTCCAGGCCGATGCTGAACATGAGCAACACCACGCCGAACTCGGCCAGGTGCTGGATGGTCTCAACGTGGTGCACAGCGGGGCCAGGCGTGAACGGACTGATGAGAATCCCGCCGAGCATATAGCCCAAGAGCAGCGGTTGCTTCAACAGATGGGCGAGCAACCCGCCCGCCAAACCAACCAGCCAAACGTAGAACAGGTCCTGAAATATCAACGGCGCTTCCGCCATGTCACATGTCCTCGCTCACCTGCCAGGGTGACCTGCAACCCCTCAGCCAACGCCTGGAGCACCAACAGCGCATCGGCTGATACGCCTTCCCTGCTCGGCCCCGAAAGTTCTATGTTGTCGGAACACCGGCCAGCCGTCAGTGTGTACGAACAGGGTTTCCTTCATGTGACCGGATGATTTCGACAAGCTTGGTTCGGTGTGTCGCACCCTGAAGGATCGTCACCGAGCGCCTGGGCACGCCGAAGTGCTCGGCGAGGGCTTCGATGACCGCCGTGTTCGCTCGGCCCCCCTCCGCCGGTGCGACGACCCGGACCCTCAAGCCCCCATCCGGCAATGGCTCAATCCCGCTCTTCTTGGCCTTCGGAATCACCTTGACACGGATCCGCATCAGTGACGCTCAGCGGCGATCTTCAGGAACGCTCGGGAAAATCCGGGATGGTTCTATTTTCCAAAACGAGAACCGTCCCTACTCTTCCCGGTTGTTCTGCCTCCTTCGGACGAAGGCGTCGATACCCCAATTCCCAGCGCCGTGCGCCGCGAAGAACAGGAAGATGAAACAGAGCAGCACGGCGGGCTCTCCGTGGTTCTGGATGGGCCAGACACCGTTGGGCTGGTGGAACTGAAAGTAGGCCACCGCCATCTCCCCTGACAGAATGAAAGCGACGGGCTTTGTGAAGAGCCCCAGTAGGATCGCCGCACCGCCGTAGAACTCGAGCACCCCTCCAATCCACGTCTGCGACATGATCGGCGGGTGGCCGCCGAACTCGGGAGGGACGCCACCGAACCAATCGAAGATCTTCATGCCTCCGGCCTGGAGGAAGAGCAGACCCGATACGACGCGCAGCAGAAAAAACGTGATCTGCCTTGCCCGATCCATGTTCATGGGAGATTCTCCCTTTTAACGCCGTTTCAACCGCCAGGGCTTCCAGCGCCCTGTTGGCGCCCTTCCCTGGCGTCTGTCGGGATAGTTCGCAAAGTCCAGGTATTCCCGCCTCATGGTCACCAAAAGGTTTGGAAAAACACGCTCTTGTTCATCACCCCCTATTTTTCCAACACTGGGCTCTTGCTTTTGATGAAGGTGCCTGCTTCAAACTCTTGAAAGGCGGTGTGCAGCTCCTCCGTGGTGTTCATGACGATCGGGCCGTACCAGGCCACCGGCTCCTGGAGCGGCTTGCCGGAGACCAGCAGAAAGCGCACGGGTTGTTTGTCGGTCGTCACGAGCACGGTATTCCCGGCGGGCTCGTAGAGGGCGATGGCCCCTTCCTTGCAGGCGCAGGAGGGCTGCATGTCAAAGTAGTTCTCGCCGATCGCCTCGCGGGCCAAGGGGTCGCGGCCCCGGTCAAAGTAGCCTTCGCCCTCGATGACATAGGCGAAGACGGTGTAGCCGAATTTCACCTGGTGGGTGAACGTCTTGCCGGCCGGCAGTGACACATCCAGGTACTCCGGATCGGTCACGATCTCCCGGACCGGCCCCTGCACATCCCCGACCTCGCCGCAGAGGATCCGCACGGTCGCTCCTTCGGATGTCTTGACCGCCGGAATCTGCGTCGACGTCACCTCGCGGTAGCGGGGCTCCATCATCTTGTGAGCCCGGGGCAGATTCGCCCACAGCTGGAAGCCCCACATCCGGCCTGTGGGGCTGCCCTGCGGCATCTCCTGGTGGATGATCCCGCTGCCCGCCGTCATCCACTGCACGTCCCCCGGCCGGATGACGCCCTTATTGCCCAGGCTGTCCTGGTGCTCCACGTCGCCATCCAGGACATAGGTGATGGTCTCGATGCCGCGGTGCGGATGCCAGGGGAAACCCTTCACGTAGTCATCCCGGTTGTCGGAATGGAAGCAGTCCAGGAGGAGGAACGGGTCCAGCTGCGGCACCTGATGGAAGCCGAAGACGCGCTTCAGGCGCACCCCGGCGCCCTCGATCGTCGGGATCTGTTTCGAGACTTTCTTGATCTGACGAACCGGCGTGCCTGTCTCCATCTCGAACCTCCTTGACGGTGTTATGTTCCAAAACGAGAACCGTCCCCTACGCGAAGCGATAAATAGCGGCAGCACACAGCGCGGCTAGCGGCAACGTCACCAACCACGAGAGCACGATGTTCCGAATGACGCCCCAGCGAGCCGATCGGTTCACTGTGCCCAAACCGAAGAGGCTCCCGCACGACACATGGGTGGTGGAGACGGGCAATCCCCACTGTGAGGCGAGCGTCACCAGCGCCGCCGTCACGAGGTTCGCGGTGAAGCCTTGGCCGTGGTTCATCGTCGTGATGCGCTCGCTCATGGTCATGGCGACGCGTCGGGCATTCAGGAGTCCGCCCACCGCCATGGCGAGGCCTATCGCAACCAGCCCGGCCGACAGCGGGACGTGTAGGGCCCGCGCTGCGATGAGGAGTGCCGCGATCTTGGGCGTATCGTTCAGTCCGCGGGCAAAGCTGACCGCCCCAGCCGAGAGAAAATGGAGCCGATCAAGCACCCACTGCGAATCGATGCCGAGGACATGGCCCTGATAGCGATCGGCGCAGGCTGACAGCTGCCCGACACTCAGCGATAAGCCGGTTGAGCGAAGCACGGCAACCCCATTCGGCTGCATCATGACGGGTTGTGGAACGCCGCTATCGACACATAGACACATCTGACGCTCGATCCCAAGCCTCAGGCGAGCGAGTCGGAACACCGGATACAGGAGGGCGGTCGCCGCGAAGCTGACCAACGGACTAACGGCAAGCGGCATGAAGAAACTCTGGCCGAGCTTATCGGCGCTAACCGTGCCGACCGCGGCAAGACCTGCCCCGACCAACCCGCCGGTGAGCGCATGGGTCGTGGAGATCGGAACACCTGTGGTGGTCGCGAGCATGACCGTCAGGGCCGCTCCGAGGCCGACGGCCAAGAGGAATTGTGGGTCGTGGGTCAGAAGATCCGGGACCAGGCCTTGTCCGCTAAAGGCCTTCACCAATCCCCCAGACAGCGCGAGGGCGACGCAGGAACCGGCGAAGGTTGTCAGTGTCGCCCACCAGAGCGCCTTGCGATAGTCCGTCGTGCGGCTGCCGAAGAGGGTGGCGACGCCTTTGAAGTTATCGTTGGCGCCGTTGGCGTAGGCGAGAAACGCCACCGCGAACACCAACCACGCGATCATCGAGTTATTTCTCCGTGATCATGATCACCCCGCAGCCGATGCGGCCTCCGGCATTCCCAACCGGTTGGCCGAAGTCATCGGCGTTCTCATGCACGATGATGGCCCGGCCCTCCACGCTGGGTGTTCCACCCGTTCCCCTGAGTGACACGCCTGGCAGGATCACGGTGGCTTTCCCGGACCCCTTTCGGCTCACCTCGATGTTCCCCATGTCACCGGCATGCGCCTTCGTGGAACCATCCTTCGGAAGAAACCCGTGCGGCACGCCAGCCGGATTGAAGTGCCCGCCTGCTGCCTTGCCTTGGTCGCCACAGGCACCCTGCTCATGGATATGCAGCCCATGCCTGCCGGGTGGAACGCCGGCCACCTTGACTGCAACCTTGAGGCCCCGCGGGGTGTCCTTCAGCGTCGCGCTGCCTGAGACGGGAGACCCCTCGGTCGTCCCGTTGATCACGGCGTTGCCCCTATCCGCCCAAACATTCGCACACCCCACGATCAACCCAATGCCGATGAGCACACCCCATCCGTGTTTCATCGTGTCCTCCCTGATCGTCATTGAGGTTCGCATGGTCCGGAACCTCCACTCCCCGGCGGACAACAGGCCCCGCCGCTCGTCGTCCCAGGGGCGGGGCAGGCCGCCACAGCCGACCGAGGCGGCACCCTCCTCGCTGCCGAGGCCGGACGCCCTCGCGTCCGGCATTCCGCGACCACCTCGATGGTGGTCGCTCCAGAAGTGCCGCGGCGCGGTGGCGACGCGGCCAGCTCTTTCTGTGAGTCGTCCGGTTCCACAATAATGAACGATCCGGCGTAGGGCGGCTGCGATAACTTTGCGGCGGTATCGGTGCACACCGCGATCTCGACGTTGCGCGGGAAAAGATGGCCTTCCTCATCGAGCACCGCTTTGTACGGCCCACGGTAGATGGCGCGCTGGCCGATGAACTGGCAGCCCGCGGTCTTCTCAAACTTGAAGCCCTGCACCGTCACCGAAGAGAAGTTGAACCCTTCAATACTCTTCCAGAACGTCTTTTTGAGCACTGAGAGGCCGTAGAACCCGGCCTGTTCCAACATCGCGAGGAACTGCTCTTCCGTGAGGGCCCCGACGATGCATTCGCCCCAAAGTTGTCCGTTGACCTTCAGGCGGGGCGGGACGTCGCGATCGGAGACGATATCGGCAACCACGACGCGCCCGTGGTCCTTCAGGATGCGCCACAGCTCTGCGAAGACCTTCGGCTTATCCGGGGAGAGGTTGACGACGCAGTTGGAGGTGACGACCTCCGCCGTCTTGTCCTCGACCGGGATCTGCTCCAGGTAGCCCTTGCGAAACTCCACGATGTCGTAGCCTAGGGTGGCGGCGACCTTGCGCCGGCTCTCATTGGCCACGGTGAGCATCTGCTCGGTCATGTCCACGCCGATGACGTTTCCGCTGGGGCCGACATGCTTCGCTGCGATGAAGCAGTCGATGCCGGCACCTGAGCCGAGGTCCACGTACGTCTCTCCGGGCTGCGGGTTGGCCACCGTCACCGGAGAGCCACAGCCGTAGAACCGGTCCAGCACCTCCTGTGGGATGTGGCCGACTTCTGCCGGATCGTACTTCGTCGGACAGCACAGCTCCGCCTGGGGCTGCTCCGCGGCCTGGCCGTAGAACTGCTGGACGATCTTCCGCGGCTTCTCCACGTCGAAGGAGAGGACGCAGTTGGAGTGCAGGAACGCGACCTCGACCTCGTCGGCCCCCACTTCGGTCGTGCCGCAGACGACCGCGCCATCGCCCATCGCGTGGAAGATACGAGGCGCGTCATAGCCGGAGCGACGATTGACCAGCGCCACCTTGCGGGCGGTGAGCGCATCCATCGCATCGATCAGCAGGGCCTGATAGAGCGGGTAGTAGGGATCGTGGCCCAGGAACTCTCCTGAGAAGAAGTAACTGTGCTCGACGTCGCCGCCACCGGTGAGGTAGCGGAGGGGGTCGTTCGACACCTGGCGCTTGTGGATGACGCTGGCCTCACGAATCTGCTGCAGCACGGGGCTGTGGCGCCAGATCTGCTCGAGCGTCATGCCGTTGGTCGCGTCGCCGCACCAGAGCGGCGTGTGGTTGGCGAAGGCGGCCGAGGGGTAGACCTGCCCGTCGGCGTAGATGCAGAAGCTCTGCCACCCCGCATTGCCCAAATCAAATTTGGTGCGGGGCGGGGCGTTGGCGCGCAGCTCGAAGGAGGCCGCGTTGTCCAAGACGATCCCGTGACGATCGGCTTCCTGCTTGACCCTGCGAACCGCATCAATCAGTTGATCTGTTGAAGGAAACCAGCCATCGCTGCTCTCCAACCCCGATAATCCCTGAGAGACAGCTTGTCTGTTTTCTATGGACTGTGGACTGTGGACTATGGACTGGTTTTCTGTGACGCGGCCGCGCCGGTGCATCCACATGAGATGCTGGCCGCGCACCCCGCAGGAGGCGGCCAGCCGCGTCAGCTTCGGCAAGTCGTGCAGGTTGCCACCGGTCGCCACCGTCGTCAGCGTCACGTCGAAGCCGAGCGCGGCAAGCGCCTTGAGGCCCGCAACCGCCGCCTCACAACTGCCGGCGCCGCGGATGGGATCGTTGATCGTGGGGGTCGAGCCGTCGAGACTCACCTGGAACTTCACCCGTTCGTGGTCGAACCCGTCGAGCCACGACCGGCGCGGTCCCGCCAAGAGCGTGGCGTTGGTCAGGATGATCATCTCGATCCCGTGGGTGTCGGTGATCAGCCGGATCAACTCCGGCAGGTCCGGGCGGACGAACGGCTCGCCCCCGGTGAGATAACACCGGTCCACGCCTAGGGCGACGGCTTCTTCGATGAGCCGACGCCACGTCGCCGTCGGCAACCCCGGCTCGCCTTTCGGCGAGGAGCTGACCAGGCAGTGGGCGCAGGCGAGGTTGCAGGAGTTGTTCGTGTGCAGCCAGGCTTCGCGCAGACGCGACAGCCGCAGGTGGGCTGACCGACCTTCATACGGCGGATATTCGACCGGAGCGAGGCTGAGGATCCGGTGGCGGAGCGCCTCGCTGACAAAAGCATGGACGTGCAGCCAGGCCTTGCCGCTGTCCAGTTGGAACTGTCCTCCGTAGCGAGCGACCAGCTCAGAAAACCGGATCGGCCGCTCGCCGACGGCGCGCAAGAGCCACGCGCCGTGCTCATCCACGCTCGCCCAGTTGGGCGCCTCGCCGTCGACGAAGAACGTCCATCCCACGCCCTCCCGCTCAATCCGCGTGAGCGCAGGAGCGTAAAGAACCGTCTGGCGATTCAATTCAGCCATTCCTCTCCTCCTCTGAAGCGCTAACCATCGAGGTTGGCGCGTAATGCCGAGCGCGGTGGGCGCTCGGCCTCATCGTCGCCACGCCAAGAGACGGCCAAGAACTCGTTTCAGTGTCGGCGAGAGCTTGGCCTGCAGATGGGCGTTGGCCAGGCGCTTGAGCACTTCCGATTGGGTGGGATACGGATACACGGGCTTTGACAGGCTTGAGAGCCCCTTGCCCATAGACATGAGCAGCGTGAAGTAGGTCAACAGATCGCCCGCATGGGCGGCCACGACGGTGGCGCCCAGGATCTGGTCCGTGCCTTGCTTCAGATGCACCCGCACGAACCCCTCGTCCTCCCCGTCCAGGATCGCCCGGTCGTTCTCAGCCAGCGGGATCGTCAGCGTCGTCACCGCGATCCCTCGCGCTTTGGCCTGGGGCTCATAGAGGCCGACGTGCGCGATCTCCGGGTCGGTATACGTGCACCAGGGCACGATGAGGCGGCTCATGCGGTTGCGCCCCCAGAAGAGCGCGTTGATTATGGCCATCCGGCCTAAGGCATTGGCGGTGTGCGTGAACTTAAACGGCGCGCAAATATCCCCAGCAGCGTAGATGCGTGGATTGGTCGTTCGGAGAAAGTCGTTGACCTTCACACCGGTCTTGTCGTAGGCCACCCCACCCGCTTCGAGGTTCAACCCCTCGACGTTGGGAACCCGGCCAACCCCCACGAGGATGGCGTCGCAGACAACTTCTTGGGTGCGCCCTTCCTGCTCGATCACCACAACTTTCGCCCCCTCCCGACGTTCCGCCCGGATGGCCTTCGCGTTGAGGAGCAAGCGGACGCCCTCTTGCACGAGCTTCCGTTGCACGATCTTGGCGGCATCCGCGTCTTCGCGGATCAAGACATGCGGTGCGAGATCGACCAAGGTGACTTGACTACCGAGCCGCTGAAACGTCTGAGACATCTCGCAGCCGATCGGACCACCGCCGAAGATGGCAAACCGCTTGGGCAAGGCGGTGAGCTCGAACAGCGTCTCATTGGTCAAGAAGCCCGTTTCTTTCAGCCCAGGGATCGGCGGCACGATCGGCCGAGCGCCGCTGGCGATCACCGCCCGAACAAACCGCAGGCGCTTGCCTGCCTGCGCCCCGCCGACAGGCGGGGCAGGCAGGCCATCGACTTCGACCGCATCCGGCCCGGTGAACCGTCCTTCTCCCAGGAAGACGTCAACGCCCATCTCTTTGAGGTGGGGGACTGAGTCGGCCGGGCTGATGCGGGCCCGCAGCCGGCGCATGCGCTCCATGACCGCCGGAAAATCGACGGCCGTGCCTTCAGGCACGCGCATGCCGTAGTCGGCGGCCTGACGCAGCGTCGCCGCCACCCGAGCCGAGCGGATGATCCCTTTGGATGGCACGCAGCCGGAAATCAGGCAATCCCCACCGGTCAGATGCCGCTCAATGAGCGCCACGCGCCCGCCGACCGCTGCGCAACCTCCGGCCGCGGTCAAGCCTGCGGTGCCCGAGCCGATCACGACAAGGTTGTAGCGGCCGCGGGGTTCCGGGTTGACCCAGTCGGGCGGATGGGTGTTCTGGATGAGCGTGCGATTGTGCTCATCGTCCGGGAGGATGCGCGGCTGCGTGTTCATCGGCCATTATCTTCGCTCTCCGTGTCGGGTGTGTCAATGCGAGCCTCAGCGCCGACCTGCAACCTGTTGAATCGCCTCAACGACATCGCGAACCTTCCAGCCGCTGCCGCGGAAGCGCTGCCGGACCGTGCCGTCGGGAGCGATCAGCACGGTGTTCATGTTGTGGGTGAAGTTCCCTTCGCCCATGTCCTCGTAGATCACGTTGGCATCCTGCGCCGCCGCCTGGATCTCGGCCACATCACCAGTCAGGAACTGCCAGTTCGAGAAGTCCGCGCCGTAGCGCTCGCCGTATTCCTTCAGCACCTCAGGCGTGTCGTAGGCTGGGTCGAAGGAGATGCTCACGAGCACCACCCTATCCTTGAGGCCCTTGTTGACTGCCGCCTGCACCTGCTTCATTTTCGAGGTCACCAGCGGGCACATGCTCGGCATCGGGCAGCGGGTGAAGATGTAACTCACCAGGACGGTCTTGCCGCGGAACTCGCTCAATCGCACGGCCTGGCCGTCCTGATTGACCAAGCGAAAGTCATACGCCTGATCCGTTTTGCCCGATTCGGTAGCTGACGCGCCACCTGCCGGTGCGATCAGGGCAGCCGCCGTCGCGACCAGGATGACGCCCCATCGTGCCAATGGCATCCTACACATTGGGCGCATGTAGATCGTGAAACTGAAACGACGCCTCAATTCCGTCAACTGCCTGTCCATCCACTTCCACGTACGGGTAGAAGAACATGTTCACCGGATCGCCCTGCTGTATGGGCACCAGCTGGATATCACGGCCCACGCTGATGAGGAACCTGTTTGGATCATGCGCCCCGAAGTAGTAGTCCGCCAGCTCCGGGCGCTTCCAGGCTTCCGAGGCGTCCACCGGCACCCACCCTTGACCCTCCTCATAGAACTCCGCCCAGCAGTGGTAGCCGGGGATCGTGCCGGAGGCTGCTTGTGGGATCACGACCCCGATCTTGAACCGGGCCGGAATGCGGCTGGCCCGCGACATGGAGATGAAGAGCGAATGGAAGTCGGTGCAGTTGCCTGCCCCTAGCAGGCAGACCCGCCGCGTGTCGCCTCGACCCCAGCCCGGGACACTCTTATCATACGCCACCTGCCGGATCACGGCGTCGTAGATCCCTCGCGCCTGCTCACTGCGTGTGGCGCGCCGAGCGGTGGCCTGCTGGGCACGGGCACGAACCTCCTCATCCACGATGACCAGCCCGCGGGGCTCCAGGGAGCGGGCCAGCTCCCCGGGTGTCGGGGGAGGCTCACCGCCAAAGCCCGCAGGTCCCAGCAGCCGCGCCTGATACTCGACCGCCACTTCCAGCGACTCAGGAAACGGGGGTTCGACGCTCAGGAAGAGCATGTCGTTGCCGTACTCGGGATCTTCGGTGATCGTATACGGCACGGGCGAGCGCACGACCCGGCTGAGGATCTGCTGCTCCCGGCCGGTCTTGGCCAGCGGCAGCCACACGCGGAGCTGTTGGGCGCCTTCCGACACCTCGGAGAGGCGCGCCACGTAGGTGAAGAGCACCTCACGAGGGACGGCCGCGTCGCCGCCGCGCCGCGGCACTTCTGGAGCGACCACCATCGAGGTGGTCGCGGAATGCCGGACGCGAGGGCGTCCGGCCTCAGCAGCGAGGATGGTGCCGCCTCGGTCGGCCGCGTCTGGGGCGGCCGCCGAGACCGACGGCCACCACTTCGAGAGCGCGACAGCGCCGCAGAGCAGGATGATCCCAACCACCTGGCTGGGTCTATCGGCGGTAGGCCGTCGCATGTCAAAGGACTTCCCTCTACGCATCACAGGATTATTATACGATCCGGGCTTCGTGGCGGGGGAACGACAGGCGCAAGAATGGAGGATAGTGGGCGAGCGGCGGCGGTCGGGAGGCGACGGGAGGACCGCTGGCCCCACCCGTCAGGACGGCTGGGGGAGAGGGGTCCGGTGTCGTTTCGCCGCCACGAGCCCCCGGATTCGCTCCATGAGCTCTGAGAGCTCGTACGGTTTCGTCAGACAGACGTCCACCCCAAAGGCCTTCGAGGACTCTTCAAGATGTTGCATCGTGGAGGCGGTCACCAACAGCACCGACATCTCCTTGGTCTCGGGGTGCTCTTTCAGCCGCTGGCACACCGCCACCCCGCTCATCCCTGGCAGGATGATGTCCACCAGCACTACCTCCGGCTTCTCCTCCCAGGCCTTCTGTAATCCCTCCTCCCCGCTCATCGCGGAGAGCACCTCGAAGCCCGCCGCCTGCAAGCAGACCTGGAGCGAGAGGAGCTGGATCGCGTCATCCTCAATGATCAGAATCTTCGTCGCCACGTGTCCTCCCGCTCACCGGTCCATGGTACGCCCCGTGTCGGGATCGGTCGCCTGACGGGACGTCTGCAAGGCCGACTCAATCGCCCGCTTGAGCTCCGCCTCGGCGTACGGCTTCGTGAGGTAGCCGCAGGGCCGGGTCTGCTTGGCGCGCTCGAAGGTCTGCTCATCCGCATGGGCGGTCAGGTACACCACCGGGATGTTGAAACGCTGCTGAATCCGCCGGGCCGCTTCGATGCCGTCCATCGGCCCTTCGAGCCGGATGTCCATCAGCACCAGATCCGGCGAGGAGTGCTCCGCCTCCCGGATGGCCGCCTCCCCGGAGGCGACGGACGCCACCACCGCATAGCCCATCCACGTCAACCGGGCGTGAAGGCCTTTCGCCACGATCCGCTCATCTTCCACGATGAGAACCTTCGGCGGCGGCATAGAGGGGGATCTCCTTTGTCAATGGAAACGCGATGGTGAAGGTGGTCCCTGGAGGAACGCCCAGCGTGATGAGACCGTGGAGCTGCTCCGTCAGGGCGTTGACGAGAACCAATCCCAGCGAATCGGTATGGCGGAAGTCGATCTCCGGCGGGAACCCTTTGCCCATGTCACGGACCACCACCACGCACTGCCCATCCGGCGTAGTGGACAGCGTGACCTGGACCTCGCCGGACTGCCCCGGCTCGAAGGCATGCTCGAGGGCGTTGGTGATCAATTCGTTGACGAGCAGCGCGCACGGGATCGCCATGTCCACGCCCAAGAGGACCTCTTCGCCGTCCACATGGATCGTGACGGCGTTGTTGGAGAGGCCATGTGAGCGATCCAGCTCCTCCGCCAGGTGCTGGAGGTACTCGGCCATGTCGATCTGGGCGAGGTTCCGGGACTGGTAGAGTTGCTTGTGGACCAGCGCCATCGACTTCACGCGGCTCTGGCTGCTCTGAAACACCGCCAGGGCCTGCGGGTCCTGGATGTAGCCCGCCTGGAGATCGAGGAGGCTTGAGATCACCTGGAGGTTGTTCCGGACGCGGTGATGGATCTCCTTGAGGAGGATTTCCTTTTCCCTCAACGACGCCCTCACCCGCTCTTCCGTCTGCTTGTGATCGGTGAGGTCCACACAGCCGCCGATGTAGCCCTGAAAGGCCCCGCCGGCGTCGAACAGCGGGACCCCGTGAGCCAGGATCCAGCGGTACTCCCCATCCGCCCGCCGCAGCCGGTATTCCACCTTGAACGGCTCGTGGCGATCAAAGGCACTCGCGTAGGTCGTGAGACAGCGATCCAGGTCTTCGAGATGGAGGCTCTCCGTCCAACCGGTGCCAAGCTCCTGCTCCCTCCTCCGCCCCGAGAACTCAAGCCACCCGGCGTTGAAGTAGGTGCACAGCTTGTTCGTGTCGGACATCCAGATCATCACCGGGGCGGCATCCGCCATGGTCCGAAAGAGCTGCTCGCTGACGCGCAGCGCTTCCTCCGCCCTCCGGCGCTCGGCGATCTCAAGCCGCAAGGCCTCGTTGGAGGCCGCCAGCGCGGCGGTGCGCTCCTGCACCCGTCGCTCCAGCTCGACGTGGGCCAGGCGCAGCGCCTGCTCCGCGTGTTGGCGCTCCCAGATCTCCTTCTGCAGCTCGGCGTTGGCCTGCATCAGCTCCCGCTGGTGCTGCCGCACCTGGAGGTTCTTCTCGAACAGCTCGGCGATCACCGCAACTTTGGACCGGAGCACGTGGTCATCGAACGGCTTCATGAGGTAGTCGATCGCGCCGGAGTCGTAGCCCTGGAAGACGTGGACCGGGTCCTTGTTGATCGCCGTAATGAAGATGATGGGGATGTCGCGATGTTGAGGAGTGCGCTTGATCCGGCGGGCGGTTTCGAAGCCGTCCATCTGCGGCATCTGCACGTCCAGGAGGATGAGCGCCGCCTCCTGCTTCGAGAGCTGCTCCAGCGCCTCCGCGCCGGAGCGGGCCCTCACGAGGCGGTAGCGGGGATCCCGCAGCGTCGCTTCGAGGGCCAGCAGGTTTTCGGGACGGTCATCGACCAGGAGGATGGTGATGGCGCTGTCAGCCGGCATCCGCGGTCACCAGCTTGGTCTTCTCCAGCCAGGCGTAGATGAGCGCCAGGAGGTCATCCGGATCCACTGGTTTGGTGACGTAGTCCGAGGCGCCGGCCTCCAGGCACTTCTCCCGGTCACCCTTCATGGCCTTGGCCGTGAGGGAGACGATGGGCAGGCTCCGCAGCTCGGGGATCCGGCGGATGGTTTGGATGGCTTCGATCCCGTCCATCTCGGGCATCATGATGTCCATGAGCACCAGCGCCACATCGGGCACGTCCTTGAGCATCTGCACGCCCACGCGGCCGTTCTCGGCGTGGAGGGCCTGCATGCCCCGGGACTCGAGCACCGTCGTGATCGCGAAGATGTTGCGCCGGTCATCATCCACGACGAGGATCTTCTTGCCGGTGAAGTCGGCGTCCTCCGGCAGGGGCGGGATGACCGTCGGCGCCGCCAACTGCTGCTGGCCGCCTTCGGGTTCCACGCTTGCGTAGGAGTAGCGGAGCGGCAGGTAGAGCGTGAACGTGCTGCCCTCCCCGGGAGCGCTGTCCACCTCGATGACCCCCCCCAGGAGCCGGGAGATCTCGCGGCTGATCGTCAGGCCCAGACCTGTGCCGCCGTATTTCCGGCTCGTGGTGCCGTCCGCCTGCTGGAAGGCTTCGAAGATCATCTGCTGTTTCTGTCTGGGAATCCCGATGCCCGTATCGGACACGGCGAACGCGAAGACCGGCTCGCCCGTATTCAGGCTCTCCAGGTCGAACACCTTGTTCGTCGCGAGGAACATCCGCATCGAGACCCGCCCCTTTTCCGTAAACTTGAACGCGTTCGAGAGCAGGTTTTTGATGATCTGCTGCAGCCGGTTCACGTCGGTGGAGATCGCCGCCGGCAGGTGCTCGTCGATGGCGATAGCGAAGTCCAACCCGCGCATCTCCGCCACGGGACGGAACGTCTGCTCCATGTGCTCCGCGATCTCCTGGAGCCGGATATCGACCGCCTCGATGCGCATCTTCCCGGCTTCCACCTTGGCGAGGTCCAGGATCTCGTTGATCAGCGAGAGCAGATCGCAGCCTGAGGTGTAGATCGTCTTGGCGAACTGGATCTGCTCGGGCGACAGGTTCTGCTCCTTGTTGTTCGCCAGCATCTTCGAGAGCAGCAGGAGGCTGTTGAGCGGGGTGCGCAGCTCGTGCGACATGTTCGCCAGGAACTCCGATTTGTACTTCGAGATCAGCGAGAGCTGCTCGGCCTTCTCCTCGAGCGAGCGGCTGGCCAGCCCGACTTCGGTGTTCTTGAGCTCCAGCAGCTTCGCCTTCTCATTGAGCTCGTTGGCCTGCGCCTCCAGCTCGGCGTTGGACTTCTTGAGCTGCTGCAGCAGCTCTTCCGTCCTGACGATGGAGGAGATCATGTTGAGGATGACCCCGATGTTATCCATGAGCTGGTTCAAGAAGTTCAGGATGTTGTCGTTGAAGGGCTCGAAGGAGGCCAACTCGATGACCGCCTTGAGCTGCCCCTCGAAGAGGACCGGCAGCACGATGACGTTGCGCGGGCGGGCCTCAAGGAGGCTGGAGCTGATCGGGGTCACGTTCTCCGGCACGTCGGTCAGCAGGATCCGCTTCTTCTCGAACGCGCACTGGCCGACGAGGCCTTGCTTGAGGCGGTACTGGTGGGAGCCGTTGCCTTCGCTTGGAAACGCGTAGCTGGCCACCAGCTTCAGGATCGGCTCCGGCTTGTCTTCCATGATGAAGAAGGTGCCCTGGTAGGCCCCGACCAGCGGCGTCAATTCGGACATGACGAGCTGCGCCACGGAGACGATGCTGCGCTGGCCTTGCATCATCTCGGTGAACTTGGCGAGATGGGTCTTGAGCCAGTCCTGCTCCTGGTTCTTCTGCGTCGTCTCCTTCAGGGTGGCGATCATCTCGTTGATGTTGTCCTTCAGCGCCGCCACTTCCCCCTGCGCCTGGACGGCGATGTGCCGCGTCAGGTCCCCCTTCGTGACCGCGGTGGACACCTCGGCGATGGCGCGCACCTGCTTGGTGAGGTTGCTGGCGAGCTGGTTCACGTTGTCGGTGAGGTCCTTCCAGGTCCCGGAGACCCCCGGCACCTTGGCCTGACCGCCCAGCTTGCCTTCGGTGCCGACTTCCTTGGCGACGCGGGTCACCTCGGCGGCGAAGG
>JAUYPJ010000041.1 GCA_030697665.1 Candidatus Omnitrophota bacterium | reverse complement strand
TTCTTCCCGAGTGCCACCAAGCCGCCTGCGGGTAAGCTCACCGAGAGCGTGTGCACATTCAAGGGGGTCACGCCGTGACCCGAAAGCGCCAGCCGTCGCGCCACCTCGACGTCCTGGACCTCAGCCACGATGCGGGGGGAGATCTTGCGTTCGGCGAAAAATGTCTGTACCTGGAGGTAGACCTGGCTGGGGACCATGGGCAGGATGAGCGGAGCGCTTTCGAGATCGCGCGGGAAGTGTCGATACTTCTTCGCGAGCGCCGGCGCAGCCACGAACACGACGGAGATCTTGCCCACGAGTTGGTTGGTAGAGGCTCCGTGAGTGCGCTGTTGGACCGGCACATCGGTCAACAGGAGATCCAGCCGGTGGTGTTCCAACTCCGTCAGCAGCCACTCCAGCGGGCCCTCCTGTACGCTGAGTTGAGCTGAGGGCTCCTGCTCGAGGACCGCGCAGATCAGCGCGTGCGTGAAGACCTCTGGGGTTCCATTCAGCATCCCTACCTGCAGGAGCCTGCGCCCTCCAGGCGGGCGATCGCGGAGCGTGTCTTGAAGCTCCCGTCCTAGCGCGAAGATGCTTTCCGCGTAATCCAGGACCGCTCGGCCGTCCTCCGTCAGATACAACCGCTGATTGCGCCGCTCAAAGAGCAGCCTGCCGAGATAGGCCTCGAACTGCTTCAGTTGCGCACTGACTGTGGACTGTGCCAGCCGTAATTGTTCGCACGCCTTGGACACCGAGCCGGTCTTGGCGATCGTGAAGAAGTAGTAGAGGTGATGGTAGTTGAACGGAATCATCTGTTCAATCGATTAACCTATTCTAGAGTATCTATTTTACAAGCCTCCCTGTCAAGGCTATCCTTGAGCGATAGTCAGGAGACTGATAGCGGCCTTACGAGAAGCCGATGTTCTATGCGCATCGGGCAAGTCGGCGGATCGTCTTTGCGGAAATCGTGGGCAGCCGCCCGAGGCACCTGCCTGTGCCGGGCTTGGTACGGCAGACAGGTCGGGCGGCACGCCGCGTGTGCACAAGGGGACTCCCCCGCATGACGGGGGAGATGGCCCGATCCTCTGGCGAGGGCCAGAGGGGGGTCGCCCCTGACTGAAGGGGGTGAGAGAGATGAATGGGCGAACGGACGAGATCATGGGCTCACTGCGGGAGGATCTGAAGAGGTTCCTCAAACCCCGGATGCTCTTCACCGTGATGGGGCTTGCGGGGGTGCTGTGGCTGGGATCAGGAGTGTACATGGTGGGGCCCAGCGAACAGGGGGTGGTGCGGCGGTTTGGCAAGGAGTACGCGCTTACCGGATCGGGCCTCCGTTACCATCTGCCCTGGCCGATTGAGAGCCGCGACGTGGTCGATGTGGCCCGGGTGCGGCGGGTAGAGATCGGCTTTCAGACCGAGATGGGCCGAACGCGGGTCATCGAGGAAGAGGCCTTGATGCTCACCGGCGATGAGAACATCGTCTCCTGCCAACTCTTTGTCCAGTACGTCATCAAGGAGCCCGCGGCCTTCGTGTTTCGGGCCCGGGACCCCGAGCTGGTCCTGCGGACGGCGGCGGAGGTCGCGCTGCGCAGTGCGGCGGGGCGCAACACGATCGACTTCACGATGACCGAGGGGCGCTTCCAGGTGCAGGAGCAGATCAAGGAGCAGTTGCAGGGGCTGTTGGATGAGTACCAGACCGGGCTGTTGGTGACTGAGGCACGCCTGCTGGAGGTCGATCCCCCGCAGGCGGTGCAGGACGCGTTTCACGACGTGGTACGGGCCTGGGAGGATCGCGAGCGGCTGCTCCAGGAAGCGCGGGGCTTTACCGAGGACATCATCCCGCGCAGCCGCGGGGAGGCCGCGGAGATGGTCCGGAAGGCGGAGGCGTACAAGGAGCAGCGCACTATCCGCGCCCAGGGCGAGGCGAAGCGGTTTCTGGAAGTCGCCGCGGCGTATGCGGCATCGCCGGTGGTGACTCGCGAGCGGCTCTACCTGGAAGTCATCGAGCGCATTCTGCCCAACGCGGAGAAGATCGTGCTGCCGGCTCAAGCCAGTGGATCGGTCTTGCCCTGGTTGCCCTTGCGCGCACTTCAGGCGCCGGCCACAGCGTCCACTCCGACTCAACCGAAGGGAGTCACCCCATGAACTGGAAGTTGCTGAATGCGCTGGTCAGCGGGACCGTCCTCGTCCTAGCGGTGGCGCTGCAGGCCCTGTACGTCATCGATGAGCGGGAGCAGGCCATCGTCACGATGTTCGGGCAGCCCATCCGCACCGTGCGTGAGCCGGGCCTCTACCTGAAGCTCCCGCTCATCCACACGTTGCAGCGGTTTGACAAACGCGTCCTCTCCTCGGACGCGAAGGCGATCGAGTACCTCACACTGGATAAGAAGCGCGTGGTCGTGGACCACATTTCGCGCTGGCGGATCGTTGATCCGCTGGAGTTCTACCGCACCGCCCGCACCGAGGCGGGGGCGTTCGTGCGGTTGGATGACATCATCACCGGCCGGCTGCGCGAAGAGATCGCCAAGTCCTCGTTCATCGACTTCGTCCGCGAGAAGCGCGAGGCGATCGTGCAGGCGGTGACCAAGGATGCCCAGGGACTAACCATCGAGCAGTTCGGCATCGAGTTGATCGATGTGCGCATCAAACGGCTCGATCTGCCGCGGGAGGTGCAGCAAAGCGTCTTTGCCCGCATGCAGGCCGAGCGACAGCGGATCGCCAAGAAATACCGCGCGGAAGGCGAGGAGCGCGCCCGGGAGGTCCGGGCCGAAGCGAGCAAAGAGGCCCAGATCATCGTGGCGAAGGCCTACGAGCAGACCCAGGCGCTGATGGGTGAGGGCGATGCCCAGGCCACGGCCATCTACGCCGAGGCCTACGAGAAGAACCCGGAGCTCTACTCGTTCCTGCGGCGCCTGGAAACCTACGAGCGCTCGCTGGCCAAAGACACGACGCTCGTGTTCGACGCGGACTCGGAGCTGCTGAAATACCTGGAGCACTCACACCCACTAGCCGGGAGCGAGGGGCGCCCAGGTCGGTGAGCGATGGGCAAAGCGATTCAGCTGGTGACGCTGGTTCTCCTGACGCTGCTCATCGTGCTGGTGGTGCGGATCTTGTGCTCGCAGCGCCGACGCTGACCATCTTGCTGAACTGAGCGGAGGGACACGGTGAAGGTGATCAAATGGTGGGCGACGATCATCGTAGGTGGCCTGATCCTTGCCACGGGCCTGCTGCTGATGCCGCTGCCAGGACCTGGAGGCACGCCGGTTGCGTTACTCGGCCTGGCGATTCTCTCCTCGGAACTCCCATGGGCGAAGCGGCTCCTTGAGCGTATGAAGCAGCGGCTGCAGCTCGCCAGGGCGCAGAGCGGCGCGAGGACGTTTCCGGGAGTGAGGATGCTGGCGGTCCTCGGCGGGTTGATCACCCTGTGGATCGTCGGTGGGATTGTGGTCTGGCGGGTGTGGGCGTTCTAAAGCGAACAGAAAGCGCAGCCACAATGATTGAGAACGGCCTGATGCTGTGGATCCTCTTCAGCTCGGTGATCGCCGCGATGCTCTACATCGACTTGGGCGTCGTGAACCGCCACGCCCATGTCGTCTCGATCAAAGAAGCCTTGCTCTGGAGCGGCGTCTGGATCGCGATCGCCCTGTTGTTCAACCTGGGCCTGTACTTCTGGCGCGGCAAAGAGCCGGCGCTGGAGTTCCTCACAGGATACCTGATCGAGAAGTCGCTCAGCGTCGACAACCTCTTCGTCTTCCTGCTCATCTTTTCCTACTTCCGCGTACCGGCCCAGTACCAACATCAGGTCCTCTTCTGGGGCATCTTCGGCGCGCTGGTCATGCGGTTTCTCTTCATCTTCGCTGGGGTGGCCCTGATCAAGCAGTTCCACTGGATCATCTACGTGTTTGGGGGCTTCCTCATCCTGACCGGCATCAAGCTCGCGCTGGAAAAAGACAAGGAAGTCCATCCAGAGAAAAACCCTGTCTTGAAACTATTCCGTCGGTTCATGCCGATGACGGACCGCTATGATGGCGGTCGCTTCTTCATCCGGGAAGCGGGCCGGCTTCTGGCGACACCACTCTTTGTTGTGCTGCTCGTGGTGGAGACGACGGATGTCATCTTCGCGGTCGATTCGATTCCAGCGATCTTCGGCATCACCCTGGACCCCTTCATCGTCTACAGCTCCAACGCCTTTGCGATCCTGGGCTTAAGGGCGCTCTACTTCGCCCTGGCCGGGCTGATGCGGCTCTTCACCCACCTCCACTATGGGCTGTCGGCCATCCTCGTCTTTGTGGGGGTGAAGATGCTCATCGCGGATCTCTACAAGATCCCGATCGGCACCGCCCTTGGTGTCGTAGCTGGAATTTTGGCGCTGTCCATTCTGGTCTCCATCCTCTTCAAGCCAGTCGCAGAAGCGCCAAACCAGAGACGCCAACCAGGAGGACCCGCGTAATGACCGCCAGCCATGTCTGGATCTGGTACACGACGGTGGGTGTCGTCCTGACGGTCGCAACGGTTGCGGCCATCCGCGGTGGCCTCACCTCGCGCCATGCCCTGACCGCGATCCGGTTGGCTCAAGGCGAAGTTATCGCGGCCCGCAACGCGCATCCGGATACCACGATGCCCCAGGCACTCCAAGATGCTGAGGCGCTGCTTTCCAAGGCCTACGAGGCGCTGACGGCACGTCGATACGAGGAAGCAATCGCCGCCGCCAGCAAGGCCCGCCAGCTGTCCAAAGCCTCGTTAGGCCGAAACCCATCCGGTTTCGGCACACCGCTCGGCCCTGATAGCCATCGCTTAGAGCCGCAGACTCCGTGAATGAAGCGGTTCCTCACCCTCGCAACCTGTGTCGGGCTGTTGCTCTTTCTTGTTGGTCCGTTCCGAGAAGGCATTGGCCGGTTCCTCACTCGTTCCGATGCGATCCAAAAGACGGATCTGAAGAGCCAGCCACGCTCAGCAATGTCGGTTCGGGGCACGTCACAGCCAGCGACATCTGGCACTGAAGGGAGCCCTCGGGCGGAGGAGACCGAAGATGTCCACGAAGCGATTCAGGAGTACCGCTTGCGCTCGGCCAAGCGGGTCAAGCAGGTGCAGCGGGCGCTCAAACAGGCAGGCTTTGACCCTGGGTCAATTGATGGCCTCATCGGCCACCGCACCCATACCGCACTGATGGAATTCCAGAAAGCCCACCACCTGGAGCCGGATGGCGTCCTCGGTGTGAAGACGTGGGAGGCACTGAGGGCGTATCTGCCGATGGCAAAAGCAACAGAAGTGGCCTCATCAGTGCGCTCATTGTTGTGCCAGCGATCCTCCTCCTCATCGTGCTGGCCAAACAGTCGGTGGATGCCTACACGTCGTTGCAGCACCTGATGCAGTCGCCCGACTTTGATGCGAAGCTGCGCATGACGCACGTCCAGTTCATGGACCGACTCTCAGACGCGCTCGGGGGGAGCGTGGACCTCTCGGCCCTCAACCTGAAGACGGTCGTGCTGGATGGGCTGCGGGACGTCAGCCAATTCCTGCTCTCCATCAGCTCGAACCTCGTCACAGGATTCGCGTTTCAAACGTTCCTGAGCATGTATAAGACGGAATTTCAAGCGCAACTCGGAGAGCGACAGCCATGATCGAAACCCTGATTATCGTGCTCCTCATGATAGCGCTCAACGCCGTCTTTGCCGCCTATGAGATGGCGCTGGCCTCGGTTTCCCGTGGCCGGCTGTTGTTGCTGGTGGAGCAGAAGCGGCGGGGGGCGGTCTCAGCCTTGTTCATGAAGGATCGCATGGAAGCGAGCCTCGCCGTCGTGCAGTTGGGCATTACGTTGGCCGGCCTGATCGGAGCCGCCGTCGGGGGTGCCGGCATGGAGGAATCGGTGGCCCCGCATTTACAGGCAATCTTCGGCTTCAGTGAGCCGTGGGCGGAGTTCCTGGCCCTCGCCCTGTTCGTCATTCCGCTCAGCGCGCTGATGATCCTCTTTGCCGAGTTGGTCCCGAAGACCTTTGCGATCCAGAACAAGGAAGGCGTCTGCCTGGCGCTCTCGCCGGTCATGCGCCTCCTCGCCCAACTGGCCAACCCGATCATCAGCCTCTTTGAGCGAGCGGTCAAAGTCATTGTTCGCCCCAGCCGCCGCAAGGCCCACGCGATGGAGCCCTCGGCCGGGCTGCACGAGTTGCACGCGGCGGTCGCGCTGGCCCGGTCCGCGCGGCTCATCGGCGCCCATCAGGAGAAAATCGTGGTCGCGGCGGCCCAGCTCTCGGCCCGCCCGGTCCGGGATATCCTGCTGCCGGCGTCGGCGATCTCGATGATTCCGGTGCAGTGTACGCTGGCCGAGGCGCTCCTCCGAGCCCATCTGGACTTGCATACGCGCTTTCCCGTCTGCGAGGTCGAAGGGGATCCCCAGACCATCTGCGGCTACATCACGTTCAAGGACCTCATCGTGAGCCTGAAGATGGGATCGGGCGATCAGGAACTCCGGGCGATTGTCCGCCCCATGAAGTTTGTGGAGGACCAGGAACCGATCGCCGGTCTGCTGGAGACCATGGTCCGGGAACGGATGCACATCGCCATCGTCCGGTCCAGCACCCAACGGCTCCTCGGGATGGTCACGCTCGAAGACATCGTGGAGGAGCTGACCGGCGACATCGAAGATGAGGTGGACCGGCTGCCGTCTCACGTGCACGCGACCGGCTCCGGCTGGATTGTCGGAGGCGGCGTGCTGATGAGCGCCGTCGCCTCAACGGCAGGACTGCCGTGGCCCACACCGCCTGTAGAAGGCCGGAGTCCGACCGTCGCAGAATGGGCCGCGACCCATGCTGGTCGGCCGCTGACCGGGGGCCAGACGATCGAGCAGGACGGCCTGTCGATGCTCGTACGGAAGCTGCGGCGTGGAAAACTGTTGGAGGCGTTCGTGGCGACGGGGCCAGGTCAACCCGCGAACCCGGATCAGGAGCGATGACGGGACAATGTCTCACGCCATTCATGTGAACCCCGTACCACGGGCTTACGCCCGTGGCTTCGGGGAAGCGCCCTTCGGGGTCGATGCCACTTCCTCTGGTTTGGCCTGCTCAAGGTCCTGGGGCGCAGCCCGATCGTCGATCTGGTGGCCCAGACGGTGTACTGGGTGCCGAGCGGATTCCTTCGTGCCGTTCCTCGGCGTCTGGGAGGTCGCGGTCGGTTTCGGTCTGTTGGTTGGTGTCGCCCTGCGGCCTGGTTTTTGGCCTCCCCCGACTCAAGGAGCGCCTACCACTCGATGGCCTTGCGGAGGAACTCGACCACTGGGGGATTCCGGGGCTCCTTGGGTAGCTTAGGCTTGCCCCGGGGCGGCGGGAGGATAGACGTTTGCAAGGCAGGGGGGAGTTACGTATAATACCTCGATTGAAGGTGAACGCGGCGGGCCTGTGCGCCCCGCAGCGGTGTGGCGCGAGCAGTGAGCATCAGGGAACCACAGGAGCACACCATGGTGGCACGGGGGGAGTTGGAGAAGTCGCGCAGCGAACGGCAGAAGGCGTTAGAGCTAACCCTGAGCCAGATCGAGAAGCAGTTTGGGAAGGGTTCGATCATGCGCTTGGGGCAGGACTTCACGCTGGACATCCCCGCTATTTCGACGGGGGCCTTGGCGTTGGATCTGGCCTTAGGGATCGGCGGGGTGCCTCGAGGACGCATCGTCGAAATCTTCGGCCCCGAGTCCTCAGGGAAGACGACCTTGAGCCTCCACATCCTGGTCGAGGCGCAGCGCAGCGGAGGGGTGGGGGCGTTCATCGATGCCGAGCACGCGCTCGACCCCACCTTCGCCAGGACGTTGGGGGTGGATCTGGATGAGTTGCTCATCTCGCAGCCGGATACCGGCGAGCAGGCGCTGGAGATCACCGAGACGCTGGTCCGTTCCAATGCGGTGGACGTGATCGTCATCGATTCGGTCGCGGCGTTGGTCCCCCGCGCCGAGATCGAGGGGGAGATGGGCGACCAGTTTATGGGGTTGCAGGCGCGGCTCATGAGCCAGGCGCTGCGCAAGCTGACGGCCGCCATCGCCCGCTCGAAAACGTGCTGCGTCTTCATCAACCAGCTTCGGGAGAAGATCGGGGTGATGTTCGGCAACCCGGAGACCACGCCCGGGGGCCGCGCGCTGAAGTTCTACGCCTCGGTGCGCATCGACCTGCGGCGCGTGGAGACCATGAAGGTCGGAGAGCGGGCCATCGGCAATCGGGTCAGAGCGAAGATTGTGAAGAACAAGGTGGCCCCCCCGTTTCGGCAGGCCGAGTTCGACATCCTCTTTGATGAGGGCATCTCGAAGGCCGGCAGCCTCCTCGATGTGGGGGAAAGCGTCGGCGTCATTCAGCGGCAAGGCAGTTGGCTCTCTGCGGGCGAGACCAAGCTGGGGCAGGGACGCGAGAGCGCGCGCTCGTTCCTGAAGGAGAACCCGCAGCTCATGCGGCGGCTCGAGGAGCAGATCCGGGAGCGTGAGCGCCAGCAGCCGGCCGCCAAGGACGAGAAGGACAGGCCGGCGGCCCAGGCCGTGGTTCAATCCTAACAGGGTGCTGAAAAAAGTGGCGCGACAGGCAACACGCGACACCTGACAGGCGAACAGATGCCCATGGTGTGCTGGTTTGCCATGTCGCGTGTCACCTGTCACTTGTCACCGAGGAGTTTTTCAGCAGCCTGCTAAGTTGCCGAGGGAGGACAAGAGGATGGCACGAGGGATGCGAAACGCGATGGGGCCGATCCTCGTGGCAAGCGCGGTGGCGCTTGGGTTCTTCGGCGGGCGCATCGAGCTGTGGTCGAGCAGCGCCAGGCTGACGTCGTCGCCGGCGGGCTCCTCCGCGCAGGCCTCGCCCGGCGGGGAAGCCGAGTCGCTCCAGGAGGCGTTCATTCGAATCGGGCGGCAGGTGGGGCCGGCGGTGGTCAGCATTTCGACGGAGCAGATCGAGCGGGTGCGGCAGTACTTCCGCGTCCACCCGTTTTTCGGCGACGCGCCGTTCGAGGAGTTCTTCCGGCAGTTCTACGGCGATGCCCCCGAGCAGGAGTTCCGCCGCTTCGGCCTGGGCTCCGGCGTCATCATCGATCAACGCGGGTTCATTCTCACCAACGAGCACGTGGTGGCCGATGCGGAGAAGATCACCGTGACGCTGTCGGACGGGCGTGAGTTCGTGGGGACGGTCAAGGGCAAGGACGTCCGGTCGGATTTGGCCGTAATCAAAATCGACGCCAAGCCGCTGACCGCCTCCACCCTCGGGGATTCAGGCCAGGTCACGACGGGCCAATGGGCGATCGCGCTGGGCAACCCCTTCGGGCTCGTGGGGGGGACGGCCCCGTCGGTCCGCGCGATCGGGGCCGAACCCACGCTGACCGTCGGGGTGATCAGCGCGCTGAACCGCCAACTGCCCCGCGCTTCCCGGCATGACCGCGACTACTCCGACCTGATCCAGACCGACGCGGCGATCAATCCCGGCAACAGCGGGGGGCCTCTCCTGAACCTCCAGGGGGACGTGATCGGGATCAACGTGGCGATCCTCACCAGCTCGCGCGGCTTCGAAGGGGTGGGGTTTGCGATTCCGATCAACAAGGCGAAGAACATCCTCACGGAGCTCATCGAGGGCAAAGAGATCATCTATGGGTGGCTCGGCATCCAGATTCAGGACATCACCGATGACGTGGCGGAGTACTATGGCCTGTCGGATCGGGAGGGGGTGCTGGTCTACCAGGTCCTTCCCGACAGCCCGGCCAGCGCCGCAGGGATGAGAGACGGCGATATCATCAAAGGGTTTGACGGCCAGGCCATCCACCATGCCAGGGAACTCGTGGATCGCGTGAGCCACGCGAAAGCGGGGCGGCGCGTCGCCGTCGAGATGCTCCGGGAGGGCAAGCGGCAGACGCTCCAGGTGGAGATCGGCCAGCGGCCCGTCGAGCTGGGTGAGGGAAGCGGCGCCACCACAGAAGGCTGGCGAGGTCTACAGGTGGCCAGCCTCAGCCCCGAACAAGCGCAGCGGCTCAATCTTCCTCCCGACACCGCGGGCGTCTTGGTGGTCGAGGTGGAAGCCGGCAGTCCTGCGGAGCAGAGCGGGCTGCGGCCCGGGGACCTCATCAACGAGATCAACCGCATGCGCATCGAAGATCTCAACGACTACCGCAACGCCATCGCGCAGGTGAAGGGCAACGCCTTGGTGAGGACCAACCGGGGCTATGTCGTCATCAAAAGCGGTGGATGAGCGGGAGATCCCAGCGGCCGTTTCCCGTTACGTGCGATCCGGCGTCCGCTCGAGGCACGAGGCGCTCCAGTATCTGTGCCGTCGAGGCGTCCCGGCGCGGCGCGCGGTCGCGGTGGTGAGCGCCTGTCAGGCGCAGGGACTGCTCGATGATCGCGCGGCGGCCCGGCTGTGGGCGGACCACTGGGCGCGGCAAGGTTATGCCACCGAGGCCATTCGCCTCAAGCTGGCGGACAAAGCGTTCGATGAGCGAGACATCCTCGAGGCCATTCGCCCCCTGCGGGCTTCCACCGCAGAAGAAGAGCGCGCCCGCCTTGTGCTGGCGCGAGACGCGCGCAGGACCACTCGCCGCCTGTCTCGGGCTCGTCTGGCACGCGTGTTGGCCTCGCGAGGATTCGACCCGGATCTGATCGACCGGCTCCTCGAGGAATCCTTCGGTTCAGCGACTCCCACGCATCCCTCAGCGTCATGCGCAGCCACGAGCTTCGGGACAGATTTTTGAAATTTTTTGAGCAGCGGGGCCACGCCATCGTGCCCAGCGACTCCCTCATCCCCAGCGGCGATCCGACCGTCTTGTTCACGTCGGCCGGGATGAACCAGTTCAAGGACTGCTTCCTGGGCAAACGCACCGACCTGACGCGCGCCGCCTCCTGCCAAAAGTGCCTGCGGACCGGCGATCTGGACAACGTGGGCAAGACGCCAAGCCACCATTCGTTCTTCGAGATGCTGGGCAACTTCTCCTTCGGCGACTACTTCAAGGCCGAGGCGATTCAATGGGCCTGGGAGTTCCTGACCGGGACCCTCGACTTCGACGGGACGACGCGCAGCACGACGCCGAACCTCTGCCTGAACCTGAAGGCTGAGCGGTTGTGGGTCAGCGTCTACGAGGAGGATGACGAGGCCCGTCGCCTGTGGCGCGCGCTCGGGGTCCCGGAGGAGCGGATCAGACCATTCGGCGCCTCCGAGAACTTCTGGCCGGCGAACGCTCCGACCCAGGGCCCAAACGGCCCGTGCGGCCCGTGCTCTGAGATCTACTATGATCCGGACGGGACGGTGGCAGGTCCGAGATCCGTCGAGGTGTGGAACCTCGTCTTCACCCAGTTCGATCGGCAATCGGACGGGACGTTGAAGCCGCTGCCCAAGCCCAACATCGACACCGGTATGGGCCTTGAGCGGTTGGCCCGCGTAATCCAAGGCAAAGATACCGATTATGAGACAGACCTGTTTGATCTCATCATCAATGCGATTCGTCAGTGGCCGCGGCATTCAAACGCAAAAGCCAAGACAGATCAGATGGGTGTTGCCGAGCGAATCATCGCAGATCATCTGCGGGCGATTGTCTTCTTGGTTGCAGACGGGGTACGACCCTCCAATGAATCGCGCGGGTATGTGTTACGCATGCTGATTCGCCGGGCATCGAGGTTTTGCTGCGAGATGCTTGGGATGGATCCTGCGCAATGGCGTCATGATCCGGGTGGCGCTCCTGCGAATTTCTTGGGGCTGTTGGTGGATGACGTGAGAATTGTCATGACCGGATCGCCGTATCACGATGACCTACTCAAGTCGCGCGCGCTCATCGGGGAAGTGGTTGACAAAGAAGAGACGCAGTTTATGCAGACGCTGGTGAGTGGAACGGGTCGTCTCGATGCCGTCATTGACGCGCTTCAACAGAGCAACAGACGGGTGATTCCTGGTGAGGAAGCGTTCAGATTGCATGACACGTACGGTTTCCCACTAGAACTGACGGTGGATATCGCCGGAGAGCGGGGCTTCACGGTTGACCGGGCGGGGTTCGAGCAGGCGCTCAAGGCTCAGCAAGCACGCTCCCGAGCTGCGAGCCAATTCGGAGAAGCCGTCTTCGTCCCGACCACGTTGACGCTGGGTGAGGGGGTGAAGAGCGAGTTCATCGGCTACCAGGCGTTGGAAGCCGACACCACGATCCAGGGCATCTGGAAGGACGGTCAATGGGCCGCATCGGCTCGGGAAGGGGACGAGGTGGGTGTGGTGCTTGACCGCTCGCCGCTGTATGGAGAGGCGGGGGGGCAGGTGGGCGACCGAGGGATGATCGAGTGCCCGCGCGGCCTGCTGGAGGTCCTTGGGACCACATGGGCCGATGCGCTCTTGATCCACAAGGCGACGGTGCGTCAGGGGACGGTCTCGGTCAACGAGCCGGTCCGGGCCAAGGTGGATGAGGCGCGTCGGCTGAAGATCGCGCGCAGCCATACCGCGGCCCACATGCTTCACTGGGCGCTGCGCAAGGTGCTCGGGCCTGAAACGGTGCAGGCCGGCTCGCTCGTCGAGGTGGAGCGGGTGCGGTTTGATTTTTCGACGCTGAGCGGCTTGCACGAAGAGCAGCGCCTGCAGGTGGAGCAGCTCGTGAACGAACGGATTCGCGCTTCTGATCAGGTCCAGACCACGATGATGAAACTGGAAGACGCCAAACGCGCCGGGGCGCTGGCGTTGTTTGGAGAAAAATACGGCCAACAGGTTCGGGTCGTGTCGATCGGCGACTACTCACGAGAGCTGTGCGGAGGCACGCATCTGATCCACACCGGCTCCATCGGCCTGTTCCGGATCGTGGACGAAAGCTCCATCGCCGCAGGCACCCGACGGATCGAGGCGGTCGTTGGGGAGTCGGCGCTGGCCCGGCAGCAACAAGAATCCCACGTGCTGCGCCGTGTGGCCGAGCGGTTCAGCCGGCCGCCCCTGGAGGCGCTCCAAGGGTTGGAGGAGCTGCTCCAACAACTCAAGGCCGCTGAAAAAGCGCTCAACGCGGTGAAGGGCGAGCTGGCCCGGATTCGCGCGAAAGAGCTGGTGGCGGAAGCGAAGCGCCTCGATGGCGTCACGCTGGTGGCGGCGGCGATCGAGCGCGCGGATCGGGATCTCCTGGTGGCGCTGGCCGATGCGATCCGAGCCGCGCTGACGACGGATGGGGTGGTCCTCTTGGCCGCGTCAGAAGGGAAGGGGCACGTCGCGTGGGTGATGGCGGTGACGACGGGGCTTGCCAAGCGCGTCCATGCCGGACAGCTCCTCAACGCCATTGCCAGGATCACGCAAGGGACCGGCGGGGGGCGTCCGGAGTTTGCGCAGGCGGGGGGGAAGGATCCCTCGCGGATTCCTGAAGCCCTGCAGCGCGCCGAAGCGATCATTCACGAAGCGCTGGGACGATGAAGATTATCTCCACGGCCGGACGGGACTGGCAGCGCCTCTGTGCGCGTCAGGTCATCCGGCGACGGCGGCTTGAAGAGCGCGTCCGCAAGATCGTGGATGACGTCCACCAGAACGGGGATGAGGCGCTCGTGCGTTACACCCGACGCTTTGACCGGGTGCGACTGACCCCGCGACACCTGCGCGTGACCGAAGCGGAGATCTCCGGCGCCTTCCAACATTTGGACCCGACGTTCGCCCTGCACCTGAAGAGCGCCATCCAGAACGTCCAGGCCTTCTATGGGCGGCCCCGGCTGAAGCCGGTACGCGTCATGGATGGGGACGGGGTCATCCTGGGCGAGAAGTTCGATCCGATTGAGCGGGTCGGCATCTACATCCCGGGGGGCACCGCCAGCCTGGTGTCGAGCGTCTACATGACGGTCATCCCGGCCAAGCGCGCGGGCGTCAAGCGCATCATCCTCGCCACGCCCCCACGGGAAAACGGCAGCGTGGATCCCCACATCCTCGTCGTCGCCAGCCTGCTCGACGTGGATGAGGTGTACCGCATGGGAGGCGCGCAGGCGATCGCCGCCATGGCCTTCGGGACCAAGAGCGTCCCGAAGGTGGATAAGATCGTCGGGCCCGGCAACCCCTTTGTCGCGGAAGCCAAACGGCAGGTGTTCGGGTTTGTGGACGTGGATACGATCGCCGGCCCGTCGGAGATCGCGATCATCGCCAACCGCTACTCGAATCCCCAGTACGTGCTGGCGGATCTGCTGGGTGAAACGGAGCACGCGGGGGGCATCGGGTTTTTGATCACCACCTCGA
>JAUYPJ010000036.1 GCA_030697665.1 Candidatus Omnitrophota bacterium | reverse complement strand
TCAACGGGCTCATCGGTACGCAGAACCTCACACGGGAGGATCTGAAGCGGTTTGGGATCAATGCCGATCTCGTCACCGGCGTGGAGCACAAAACGGGGGCGGAGGGGGGAGGCAATGTCTTGTTGATTTCCGAGGCGCAGGGGAAGCGGCTATACGCGATCACGAAGGGCGCGGGGGTGGCAGATGAGGATGCGAGAGCGCTCCTGTTGGCCTACGGGTTCGAGCGTTCGAGCCAGATGACGCGAGCGCGGTACGATGAGATCATCTCCGTGATCCAAGGTGGGCCCGCAAAGGTCAGAGCCAAGATCGTGGCGCTAGCGACGATGCCGTTGACGCCACCACCGACGCCAGGAGCAGACGATGTCCCCTTCGGTGAGTGAGACGCTGACGGGGACGCCGACGCAGAACGCCCACGCCCTCGCCGCTGAACTGTCGGCGAGGCGCCTGAAGCGGTTGGCACAGGAAGCGACCAAAGCCCCCTGGAAGCCGCGACGCATTTACGCCAGCGGCCTCTCGTCGTGCGATCGGCAGATGGTCTACGCCTTCACCGCCTGGGATCAGAAAGAACCGTTTGCACCTGAAGGAGTGGCCGCCATGCAGGACGGTCAGATGGAAGAGCAGATCATCGTGCGCGAGTTGTCCAGCGACGGCTTCCCGCCGGTCGAAACGCAAGTCTCGATGGACGATGACCGGCTGTGGCTGACCGGGAAGATCGACGGGAAGATCATGTGGAACGGGCGCAAGGTGCCCTTCGAGATCAAACGGCTCAAGCCGTTTGCGTTTGACCGCGTGAAGACGTTCGAGGACCTGAAAGCCAACCCGTTTCTGATGAAGTACCTGCGTCAGTTGACGGCCTACCTCTATCTCCATAACGAGGAGGCCGGGTTGTTCATCCTCAGCGACGGCTGCGGCAAGCGCGCGTATCTCGTCGTGGAACTGGATATGGCCTTCGCAGAGACGGAGGTCGTGCAACGGTGCGAGCGGGTGAAGGCGGCGCTGAATCGGATTGAGCGGCTCTCGGCATCGGTGGGAGGCCAGTGGCCTGGGGATCAGTATTTACCGGATCGCATCCCCTACGACTCGAAGGTCTGCGGCTTCTGTTCCTGGAAAACCACCTGCCTCCCCCAAGTGAATTTCGGGGAAGGCGCGCACATGGCCGAGCCGGAGCTTGCGGAGAAGCTCAAGCGGCACTTGGAACTGAAGCCGCTCGTTGCGGAAGCGGATCGGCTCAAGCAGGAGATCAAAGCCGTCGTGGAAGGCAAAGAGATCACGCTCGCCGGGGGGTATGTCGTCACGGGGAAGCAAGTGACGGTGACACCGAAGCCGCCGACCACGCCGCCGAAGCCGTATTCGTTTTGGAAGTGGGAGGTGCAAGCCCTGGAGACGCCTGAGACCGTGAAGGCTCAATGAGCGATCTCTGGGGCATCTGCATCTGCGGCCAATCTGTGGAGTGAGTGTCGTGTGGTAGGGGCATGCCGGATCGCGTGGTGCGAGTGGGGATTTTGACCAGCGATCCCGTCAATCGCCTCTCGGCGGGCGCCGAGGTGTTCTATCGGCGATTGATGAATGTGGTCGATGACTACGGGCGGTTCGACGGACGACCAAGCGTGTTACGCGCGGGGCTCTATCCGTTGAGGCTCTCCAACGTGTCGGAACCGGACATAGTCAAGTGGATTCGGGAGACCGAAGAAGCGGGGCTTGTAAGGGGCTACGTCGTGGAGGGCAAGCCGTACGTGAACATCACGAAGTTCAACCAACGCCTGCGGGCGAAGCGGAGCAAATGGCCTAATCCGCCGTCACATGACAGCAGATGACAGCACACGCTGTCAAATGCGTCGGAGTCGGAGACGGAGTCGGAGACTAAAAGCTCTAAAGCCGCCTTGCGGCGGCGTGTTTTACACGAACAACGCAACCCACTGCCGAGACAGGCACCTCCGTGCAGACTGACGCTGCTGGAACCATCGTTGCGCCGAGCGCTCCCTTCACAACGGAATCGCAGCAGCATTGCAGAACTCAGAAGCCGACAATGACTCCTGCTGACGCCTACGACCTGCTCGAATCCCTCTCGCCGGTGGCGATTAAAAACGGGTTGTTGAAGGCCCTCATATGGCAGATCGCGCACGGCAAGCGCCTGGTCCATGCGGGGTTCTACCTGCGCGCCGCGTGGTACACCGAGCATCCGCGGGATCGGCAGACCCCGGCGGCAAAGGAGACACGGGCAAAACTCACAGCCCTCACGGCGCGGGTGGGCACGGCGAGATGACGGAGCCACCCGGTCGTAGGATCAACGCCTTGCCCGGTGTCCACGCTCAGCGAACCGACGATCTCCCGGAAAACGTCCTTGGGTACGTCTGTCAGGAGATCGGGGCAGGATGGGGCGATTTGGCGCGAAATCCACCATGAGCCGCCATTGGTCGCGCCATCCTCGCCTCACCAGCTGGAACCGTCCCAGCAAGTTCGGGAACCGGCTCACGACGTTGGACGGCTACACGTTTGGCTCCGCCCGCGAGGCCAAAGAGTATCTGCTGCTCAAGGCGATGCTGAAATCCGGCGCGATCCTCCAACTCGATGTGCATCCGGTCGTGGAGTTGCAACCGACGCCGCAGCGGATCACCATGATCCCTGACTTTCATGTGGTCTATGCCGGGACGGCTCCGCTCAGGGAAGAATGGATCGAGGTCAAAGGGGTCTGGACGGCGGCGGCGAAGCTAAAACTCAAGCTCTGGCAAGCGAAGTTCCCGCAGCGGGTGCTGCGGGTGGTGGAGGTCTGACGTGAATCTGTTGTTCGGTAGACAGGCACGTCTACCGAACAGTTACCGTGTGGAGAGTTCCTGATGGTGCGTGAGGGGATGTGCAGGACAGGCCTGCGTGGGCAAGTGGAAGCCTGTTTGTTCAAGCATGGGATCACCCAGCGCATCCTCGTGCCGGAAGGCCCCATCGGGCGCATTGTTGATGGTCGCTGGCGCTGGATGAGGCCCCACGCGGATCGCGAGATAGGGTTGTTGGACGATCTCTGCGCCCTCCTCACGCCCCCCACGCCGGATCGGAAGGCGCTCAATTATATCTTTGGGATGCATATACAGGGACAGCGCCATGACCATCCAGAGCCCTGCGACCGCTTGGCCGATGAGATCATGGCCTGGGCCACCGGCCAGCCGAGGGAGCTGAGGTGGTGCGAGCACATTACGTGGGTTGATGGTCGCTGGCGCTGGATGAGGCCCCACGCGGATCGCGAGATGATGTATCTGGACGACCACCTGACGTGGGACATCTGCCCCGTCGCTGGTTGCCACGCCCCCCGTCCCGCGATGCCGAGGACGGGATGAGTCATTCCCAGCACAAACAAGCGAACCGCCACGCCAAGACCTCACGCGGCAGTCGCCTCCTCAGCAAGCTGGG
>JAUYPJ010000033.1 GCA_030697665.1 Candidatus Omnitrophota bacterium | reverse complement strand
GACTGGGTGACTGGGTGACTGAGTAGGACTTCTGGGTGAGGCGATTCAAGGCATCGTAGGTGAAGCTGGTCACCACCCCTCTCGCATCGGTCTGGGCGGTGAGGTTGTCCACCGCATCGTAGGCGTAGGTCCAGCGGCCCATGTCCGGGTCGTCCATCGAGAGCTTACGGCCCAGGGAGTCGTAGGTGATCTTCGTGAGGTGGCCCTGGGCATCAGTGACTTGGATGAGGTGATTGAGGGTGTCGTAGGCGTAGGTGGTGGCATAGGCCACGGTGTCGGAGACGACCTCCTCGACTTGGATCAGACGGCCATAGGCATCTGAGGTTCGCCTGGTCTGGTGGTCGTTGGCATCGGTGACGGTGACCGTCCAGTCGTTGTAGGCGGTCGTGGTGGTCGCGCCATCCGGGTCGGTGATCGTGAGCAGCCGGCCGAGGGAGTCATAGGTGTAGGAGACCACTGCGAGGGTGGAGGGTGAAGGCTCAAGGGTGAAGGGGACATAGGATGAGGAGAAAGCTGAGAGATACGGGAGCCACTGTTTGATCACGAGTCCACGGGCGTTGGACTGGATAGTGCCGGTGACGATCTGCTTGGTGGAATCTTCAGCCGGGGAGCGGGTCTGGATCGTCCGCCCGAGGCCATCGGTGAAGGCGTAGACGGTCAGCACGTTCGGCTGGCCGGACTGGAGGCGGGTGCTGACCGTGGTCTTAGCCGGGTTCGTGGAGAGGTCGTAGCCATAGCTGAGGGTGGGCAGCGCGGCGGTGTCGGTGGGGCCGATCACCTTCACGACGCGGCCGAGCGCATCATAGTCGGTGGTCGTGGTGACGTCGTTTTGATCAGTGGAGGTTAGCGCGTGGCCGAAGCGTGGATCATACGTGAAGGAGCGGGTGTGCCCCAGATGGTTGGTGATGACCTCAAGGAATGTGTGCGTCGCGGTATCGAAGGTGTTGGTCGTGGTGTGGCTGAGGGCATCGGTGACCGTGAGCACGTTGCCGTGGCGATCGTAGGAGAATTGCGTCAGCGGATTCGGATCTTCCAGATCATCGGTATCCCAGTACTCAACTTCTGCCGTCAGGTGGCCCTGTTGGGGTGGGGTCGTATCGACTTCCGGCTGGGCCTTGTTGGTCGGGAGCCGCCCATCGTAGTAGACCCATCGCTCGGAGACCGTGCGGGACGTCTCATCGATGGCGTTGGTGAGTTTCGTGTGGGCGAGCGTGTTCAGAATCCAGGCGGACTCGTTATAGGTGTAGTCGTTGAAGGTCTGCCGCTCATCCCCGGAGCGCGCGACCTCCCCAAACTCACGGGTTTTAGTGAGATTGCCGAAGCGGTCATACTCGAAGGCGGTGCGGGTCTGCCGGAAGGTGGCGTCGCCATCGTAGGTAAAGGCATCCGTCTGATTCAGCTTGGCGAAGTGAACGCCAGGAGAGGGTTCAGTGCAGCTCCAGGTCTGCTCGGCCTTGGTCCAAAGATTGTCGTACTGGTCACGGAACTCCGTCCTGAACGGCCTTCCCTTCTTGTGCACATCCTGGTGAAAGTGGGTGATCGTCTTGTTGCCATCCGCATCAAAGACGGTGGCCTCCTCAAACCCCCGGAACTCCTTGGTCGGCCCATCGTACAGGCCCTTGTGGAAGAGGTAGGTGGTGGTGTAGCTGTTGCCGAGCCCGTCTTCCTGCTTGGTCTGCTGGACGACCGGGAGGACAAACGGCAGAATCGACTCCTCAGCACATCCGCACAGGCTTGAGGGCTGATACTTGACCGTCGTGGTGCCGCCTAAGCCATTGTGGATCGTGCGGAGGACATCGGTGGCCGTACCGTTAGAGCCGTCCGTGTTGGTCAGGCTGGAGAACGCCAGTTGGGAGCTGCCTGAGAGGAGGTTGAACGCTGCGGGATCCGCGATCCCATCGCCATTGAAGTCGCCCACCTGGATGTTATCGTCAGAAGACGTGAGGCTAAAGGTCAGAGGGAGCGTGACTGGCGAGCCAAAGCTGTTGCCGATTGAAGGCGCATAGATGACCTGGCCAGCCGAGCGGTTGTAGGTGACCGCGTCGGTGAGGCCGTCCCCGTTGAAGTCGGCGGAGGTATGGGGGTTGGAGCCGCCGAAACTCCCGATCCAGTTGGTGGCGCTGGTCCACCCGGTCCCGGTGGAGAGCCGCGCATCGATGGAGCCGGTCGACTTATTGACGATCCCGATATCGGTGAGACCATCGCCGTTGAAATCGCCCGTCAGTGCTTCGTAACTTGAATCACCCCAGCTCAGGGAGAAGGAGCCGGTCGAGGTGAAGCCGCTCCCTGTTCCCAAGGCCACCGACCACGAGCCGTTGTTGTAGGTGCCGAGGTCCGTGTTGCCATCCCCATTGAAGTCGCCAGTGAGTGGTGTCCCGCTGCCCAAGGACATAGAGGAGACGATCCCGGTCTGGAAGCTGGTGCCTGTGGAGGTGGCAAACTGCCAGCTCCCGCTGTTGTAGATCCCGATATCGGTCCTCCCATCCCCGTTCCAGTCCCCCAGGAGCGGACTCGATGAGCTGGTGCCAAACCCGGAAATCCAGGCTCCACCCGGTGAGAGCGAACAGGACGTGGCGCAGGAGACCGACCAGCTCCCACTGGAGGGGGTAAACTTGATGAGGTCTGTCTTGGCATCGCCGTTGACATCCCCGGCGAGCTGCGGGACGCCGAGGGCGATCTGGCTGGGATTCATGACCTCGACTTGGCTCTTGAGGCCGCCACTTAAGGTCGTGGGCCCCCACCCCTGGTGCTGGTGGTAGGCGGTGAGGTGGAGGATCGACCAGCCGGCTTGGAGCGAGATGCTGCCGGGGGTGGTGATCTGGGAGACCCCGCCGGCATCTTCCTGGTAGAGGCAGCCGACGGCGTCGTTGCTGTTGGCGTGGGAGAGCGAGATCGTCTTGGCTTGGCCCACGTACACGTACGTCCAGGCGTGGCCGAAGTGATCGTTGCAACCGGACATGGTGACATCGCCATTGCCGCTGACGCTGCCGGAGACACAGCCCAGGTCAAAGCCTCCCGTGGCCTGGCTGGGAGAGCCCCAGGGCAATCCCAGGTACGGATGGGCACAGCCCCAGGTCTCATGGCCGGTATCCTGGGCGGCCCCGCGGACGTTCCACCCCGCGACTGACGGCGGCGGGACGATGTTGCTCAGGACATTCGGATAGGTGGCACTGCCGGTGCTCTGATAGGTGAACGTCGTGGCCGGCAGGCTCGTGGTCCCGTCCGTGCCGAACTGTTGGACACGGCTCAAGAGCGAGCGGCTGGTCCGTCCGCTGGTGGTGTACGTCAGCACGTAGCGGCGGGCCAGTTGCAGGGGCTGCCCCTGAGGATCCGGAGCATAGGTGGCAATTTCCTTCAGCCGCTTGGCCGTCGTGACCGCAAAGCCACTCCGATACGACACCTCGTCATCCGGCCGGTCCTCCAGGAGGAACTCGACGGCGTTGGCTGGCGCGAGGCGGGTCGGCTCATGGCCGGTGTAGTCAATCCGGGAGGGGTAGAGCTGCTGCTGGTCTGTGGTGTAGGTGACGGTGAGGGTGTTGCCGTGGGGATCGAGGACCGTGTCCAAGGCCCAGCGGAAGACGTGGCCGGCGCTTTCGATCTGGGAAGCCACGGTCTGCCCAAAGAGGTAGCGGGTGCCGGAGGTGTCGCGTACCTCCCAGCCCGAGGTGCCGTGGTTCTCAACGCGCAGGAACGCGCCCTCGTCCTTCGCGCGGTACGTCCCGTCCGGAATCTGCACGAGCTCGGCGTTGACGCCGTTGACCAGGACGCTGAAGGTATCGGTCGAGTCATACTGCGGGACGCCGGTCTTCGTGCTCCGCTCGATATACCCGACATCCAGGCTCCAGCCCACCCCCACCCAGCCGTTGCGACCGGAGGAGGCGTAGGCCAGCGCCAGGGCCGGCTGCAGGCCCTTGCGGCCCGGCGGCACGGCGATCGGAATGGCGGTGGTCGCGCGTCCCGTGAACAGATCCGGCTGGAAGCTTTGGATCGTGGAGACGGCCGGCGGCGGCGCGCTGCCAGCCGACGCCGTGGCAGATCCCAGATGCGCCGCCTCCGCCCGCGGCGGCAGCGCAAGCTGTGTGAGCAGGAATGCGACGCTCATAAACAGTGCTAGGAGTCTGGTGGTCAGTGAACGATTCGTTGATAGCATATAACGACTCCGACCTTTCACTGGCAACAGACCGCTCCCCAATCACCAAACCCGGGATTGGCCGTTGTGCACGATTCGGTATCGCGACCCCCGGCAGTCAAGTTGTGGGCGCACCACTCCCCATACCCGGCACAGAAGCTATTGCCCGTCTGCCCGCTTCCCATGTTCATCCGGTTCACACAGGTGTGCCGATGACCGACCATGGCGAATGCCGAGGAGTCCTTCCCATCTAGCGAGTCGGCCCCCAAACCGCTCCCTGAGCCTTGGGGACTGATGACTGAAGGAGCGAACGTCCCTGTAATGGTCGATGAGGGTTGTGTCCCGGTGTGGTTGGCGCGTGCCAGCAGGTCTGCCGCCTGCTGACCATCCACCGTATCGGCATCAAGACCAGAATCTGAGCCTTGAGGGTGAATCGTCGAAGGGGACTGCGTGCCCGTGTGGTTCGTACGCTTCACGAGGTCGTCCGCCTGCTTGCCGTCCACCGTATCGGCATCCAGCCCGCTACCGCTGCCTTGGGGGCTGATGAGTGCAGGTGTGATGGCGGAGGTCAGGCCTTCTGCGATGTCTGCTCGAATGGCGAGCGGCACACTCGTGATCCGCTGGCGGGGGGCCAGCTCCGGCTCAGTCCCGACCTGGACCGAGAGCCAGAGCGGTGTCGACCAGTCGACCGCAAACGGAGTCACCTGCCCGAGGAGGACGCTGAAGTGGCCACCGGTGAGGACGACATCCGCCTGGCGCTCCTCCCACACCTTCGTCCCGGCTGTCTCCGCATCGTAGAGCCGGAAGGTCAGGGTGTAGGGGCCTTCGAGGGGGACGCCTTGGGCATCGACCGCCTGGCCCTGGTAGCGGATGAGGTGGGGGAGTTGGCCGAGGACAGTACTCTGCGGGAAGAGCCACACGGCGAGCATGAGCGAGCTGATCACGCCTGCACGCGTCCTTGCGTTCTGCTTGGTCCACGCGCCGTTCATCTGCGTCCTCCCTGTGCGAGGTGCGGGACCACCCGCCCTGTGGAGCGCGTTTATCGCGGCTTGCTCGCTCATTTTTTCTTCGAGGATTTCGGTGTGACCGTGCGTTTCGGAATCGGTTTGGGTCGCTTGCTCGTCTTGGGTGTTGGCTTGACAGTTGCCTTTCCCACCGTGCTCTTGCTGGGTGTCTGCAGGAGCGTCAGCGTCTGCACCTGGGTGGGTTGGCTCACCACAGGCGGTGGCACAGCCGGATGCAAGATGTAGACCTCCGCTTGGATCGAGGCCAGGCCACCAAATCCATCCCGGACCCGCAGGTCCAGGGGTCGAAGTCCGAGATCACTTTCACGTAACGTCCAGGGATAGGGCGCGGTCGCGGACCAATCTGCAACGACCACCCCACCGATCAGGATCTGGTATTCCAGCGGGTCCGCCTCCATGTCAGAGGCCGTGGCTTGGATGGCAAGGGTGGTGCCGACGGGGTGCTTCGTCGCGTCGGCGGGCTGGGCGGAGAGCAGGATCGGGGTCGTGCCGCGCGTCACCGTGAACGTTTCGGTGGTGACATGGTCGTTGGGGCTGGTGGCGATCAGTGTCAGAGCAGTCGCGCCCCCGCTCAGAGGGAGCGTCACTTCGAAGGTTCGCTTGGGCTGCGGCGCCTCAGGCCGGCCGTTGATCTGGACGGTCGTGAGGCTGTCATCCACGCGTCCCCTGACGGTGACGGGGCTGAAGTTCGTTTTCGGCGACTGGGTGGACGAATCAAGCCGCAACACCTGCCCGTCCGGATCCACGAAGGTCACCTCGCTGATCACCGGCGGCAGGTTGTCCACCACGATGGTGACGGCGGTGGAGGTGCTCTCGTTGCCGGCGGCATCCTTCGTGACGATGACCAGGACGTTGTCCCCTTCCACCAAGGGGATGGTCGTGGTCCAGGTGGCGTCATCATTGAGCGGCACGACCTCGACCCCGTTCACCCAGACCGAGGTCCCGGGGGTTTTGGTGCCGGTGAGGGTGTAGCTGGTGGCGGTGGTGACAGGAGGCGTGGCGGCGAGCGTCGGTCTGGCCGGCGGGCGGGTGTCGAGGTAGACGGTGATGGTGTAGCTTGCGCTGAGGCCGACTCGATCAATGGCCGTGGCAGTGAGGGTGTTTTGCCCCTCAGTGAGGGGCACGTTGATGGCCCGAAAGGTCATCCCCTCGATTGTGGCAGCGACCACCTCGCCTAGCGGCTCGCTCTTTACCACGACCGAGTCGACCGGTTCACTGAGCGTCCCTTCGACCGTGATGGCGTTGGTGCCAGATGGCAGATCCGGAGCGTCTGCCGGATAGCCCACCACGATCGTGAAGGCGTCGTTCGCTCCTACGCCTGCCGCGGGCTGGCCGAGCATCGTGACGGCGGTCATGGGGTTCCCACCCCCCACACGCCCTCCGCCACTGGAGAATGTTTCTTCAAGGAGCGTGGTAGTCCCGTTGGTCGACTGCGCGGACACCACTTCCACGCTGAACGACCAGACGAGGCTCGCACCAAGCGCAAGCTCCGCCCACCTCTGTGGATATCGACGCGGTGTTCCCATCACCACCTTCCTGTGCGGATCACGATTACTCTGGGCCAAAGACCTTTCCTGATGTGGGACTGGTGATCGTCACGACGGGCGCTGCCGTATCGAGCGTCACGGTGATGGAGTCCTCACCGGAGTTGCCCGCTTGGTCTTTGGCGCTTACCCTGATCGTGTTCTGCCCCTCGGTGAGGGTGATGTTCGCCGACCAGGTCCCGTCCTCTCTCACGGTCGCGGCAACGCCATTGACTGACACGGTGGCCTGCCGATCATCCACCGTCCCGCTCACGGCAATCGTCTTCTCTCCGGCAAACGCGGTCAGGCCTGTCGCCAGCCAGATTCCTCCGATGAGACCCCAGGATCCGAATCGTCCCATGGTGCCCACCTCCTCCCTGTGTGCCTGTTAATCGCGGCCAATTGAACTCCCATCGTCCGGTTCCTCGATCGTCACGTGGGGCGCGTGGGTATCGAGCGCAATGGTATCCCTCGCCGACGCCGACCAGAGCGGTGCAGCATTCTCAAACTGCACGTAGACCGCCTTCTCCCCATCGCCATCGGTCAGCGTCCAGGCCTTCGTCGTCGCATACGCTTCGGGATCGGTGTACTGGGTGTCATCGTGGGAGAAGCGCATCCGGGTGACGGATGTTCCGTCCTCATCGTGGGCCTCAAGGGTCAGCATGACGGTGGGGGTGGTGGTGTAGGCGGCTCCCTCGTTGATCAGGGCACTCCCGCTGGGTGGCGTGGGATCAATCGTGAGCCCATCCGTGTAGGCCGCCGTCCCCTCCCATCCGGCTCCGTTCATCGCCCGCACCCCCACGTAGTAGCTTGTGCCCCTAGTGAGCGTGAGATCCGTGGCCATCACCTCGGTCACGAGCCCTACCGATGTCCAGTCCCGGAGGAGCGTCCCGGTTGCGGAGCCTTCTCGCACCTGATACTGGTAGTCCGTCACCCCGGATTCGGCATCCGTAGCCGCCTCCCACGTCACATGCAATTGGGTCGTCGAGGTGGTGTAGGAGCCGTCATCGGTCACGGTGGCAGGAGCGAGGGCGGGGGTGGCATCCACCGTGAGCCCATCCGATGGGTTCGACCAAGGACCCGGCAAGTCTGCGCCGTTCGTGGCCCGGACTCTGTAGAAGTACTGTGTGGCGTGGCGCCGGCCAGTGACAGAAAAACTGGTCGCAGCGATAGGACCAGGCAGTGACTGCCACTCTCCGCTGGCGCCTTCCTTCTCCTGGAGATCATAGGCGTTAATCCCGGACTCGGCGTCGGTCGCGGCGGGCCACTCAATGGCGTACGCCCCGTCACCGTCGTAATCGACATCGGGTGACCCTTCGGCAGGTTGGCCTGGGGCGGTGGGAGGGGTGGAATCCGGTTGGACCATGATCCCATCAGAGTAGCGAATCGAAGAGTACCGGCCCGCTCCATTTTTGGCTCGGACACCGAAGAAGTACTTCTTGCCTGAGGCAAGGCTTAAGCCATCGCGAGTCACTTCAGTCGCTAGGCCCACCGAGGTCCAGTTGACGATGATCGTGCCAGCGGTTGAGTCCCGGCGAATGAGATATTCGTACTGGGCAATGCCGGATTCAGGATCACTCGATATGCTCCAGGTGGCGTGGAGGGTGGTGGTTGAGAACGTGGTCACCCCATCATCGGTGACAGTCACTGGAATCGGTGCGGTTCTATCGATGAGGACTCCATCCGACTCTGGCGACCACGCGCTGGGCAGCCCGGCGCCATTCTTCGCCTGGACCCTGTAGACATACCGCGTTTTATCCAGGCGACCCCGGATCGGAAGGCGGGGCGTCCTCTGGGTTGTGGTGAGTGTCTTCCAACTGCCTTGGGGGCCGATCTTCTCCTGTACGGTGTAGGCCCTGATCCCGGACTGGGCATCACTCGCCGCAGGCCAGGAGAGCGTATAGGTTCCGTCCGCGTCGTAGTCGGTGTCCGGCGAGCCTTCGGTGGGTTGACCGGGCGCTAAGGGAGGCGTGGTGTCGGCCGCGAAGGCCGCATGACCCAGCAGCAGGGTGCTCGTCAACACCAGTGCCGCGTGCGAGGCGAGTTCACGGGGGAACCGTCCTGACGAGTGCGGTCTGAGGAACGGCGTCCTGGCATTGTGATGGGGAGATCGCAGCCTCTCGGCGGTCATGGGGTGGAGGACGTCCGCAAATGAAGTTTTCATATTTTACAATATTATACCCGCAGGGATTTGTCAAGGGAAATTTTCCAGTAAATGAAAAAAGGCGTTGACGCATCCCGTCCCGCGTGGCACACTAAGGCAGAAGGCAGAAGGCAGAAGGCAGAAGGCAGAAAGTTCCTCAGATGGACAGGGTGGGAGGGAAGGAGATGCGAGGAGTGGTACTGAGGAGGGAGCGAGCGCCACGTCGTGGCGCGGGTCCACCGGTTGAGCAGACCGCCAAGACCCTCGGGGCGAGGCTGCGCCTGCTGCGCAAATCACAACGGATCACGCTCGTGGAGTTGGCGGCATCCTCCGGGGTGGATACCGCGACGATCTCGCGCATGGAGACGGGCAAGATGACCGGTACCCTGGAGTCGCACGTCAGGCTCGCCACGGCGCTGGGGGTCAAGCTCACCGAGCTCTATCGTGGCATCGAGGAGGCCAGGGCCAGTCGGGGGGTGGCGTTTCAGTTGCCGTCCCAGCGGAGCGAGGTCTACGTTCACGAGGCCGGGAAGTCGTCCATGGCGATGCTGACGACCGAGATCCTCAAGAAGAAGCTCATGCCGGTGCTCATCACGATTGAGCCGGGCGGCAGCACGCAGCAGGAAGAGGCGCGGGTGGGCACCGAGAAGTTCCTCTACGTCCTGGACGGCACCGTGGAGGCCCGGGTGGGAGAGACGACGCACGTGCTGCGACGGGGCAGCAGCCTGTACTTGGATGCGTCGCTTGCGCACAGCGTGAAGAACGTCGGCGGACGGACCGCCAAGTGTCTTGCCGTCGTGACGCCGCCCGTCCTTTAACAGGGTGCTGAAAAACGCCGTATCAGTCCATAGTCGATAGTCCATGGTCCATAGCAAAAGCACAAACAGTCGTCATTCCAGAGCGTTTTTACTATGGACTACGGACTGTGGACTATGGACAAGCAGGCTGCGGTAGCAGTCTCCAGAGTTTTTCCGCAGCCTGCTAAACAGGGCGCTGAGCGCCTGCAGATGACACCACAGGGAAGGAGGTGAGACTATGGCAACGCGAGCGTCGCGCATTCTGGTGGCCGATGATGAGGAAGGGATTCGAGAATCGCTTCGCCTGATCTTAGGGCCGGAGTACGCGCTGACCATTGTGAGCAATGGGAAAGACGCCTTCGAGCAGCTCAGGCGGCACGCCTTTGATCTGGCGCTGCTGGACATCAAGATGCCAAAGATGGACGGGCTGGAGATCCTTCGGCGCCTGAAGCGCGCCCGCCGCCTCGTGCCGATTTTGATGCTGACCGCCTACCAAAGCGTGGAGCTAGCCAAGGAGGCGGTCAAGCTGGGGGCGCTGGACTACTTCCCCAAGCCGTTCGATCGTGAGCGGGTGTGCAGGGTGGTGCAGGGAGTGCTCAACGGTTCCCCCCGCAAGCGGTGAGGTGTTGAAGCCCCAGGTGCCACAGGTCTGTGCGAGGCGGGTGGGGTCGCTCGCGTAGCGAGATGGAGGAGGCGCGGTTGCTGAAGGAGCGGCGCCGCTACCAGCGCACCCTGCAGCACGCGGCGCGCGGCATGACGCAGGTGCGCAGCGTGACGAAACTCGCCAACCTCATCACGCGGCTCGTCGCCCGCGCGGTCGGGACGACGCACGCCTCGCTCTTCCTCTGGGATCCGACGCACCAGCGCTACGTCCTGGGCGCAAGCCACGGCCCGAAGCGGTTGGCGCTGCAGTCCCACAACGGGCTTGAGCCATCCCATCCGCTCATCCAATGGCTCACCACCCACTGTCGGGTCGTGACGGAGGAGGAGCTGGCGCGCTATCCCGATCCGGCGATGAGCCGGGAGCTGACCCATCTGGGGGTAGCGCTGGCGGTGCCTGGGCTGGTGGAGCGTCGGCTGATCGGGTGGCTCATCCTGGGGCACAAACGCTCAGGGGCCGGCTACTTCGCTGACGATCTGCGCGCCTTTTCGACGCTGGCCGACGAAGCGGCCATCGCCATCGAGAACGCCCGCTCTTACGAAGAGCTGCTGAAGGTCAACGAGCAACTCAAGACCACCTCTGAGCGCTTGCTCATCCAGGAACGCCTCGCCGTCGCAGGACAGATCGCCACCGGCATGGCCCACGAGATCAAGAATCCCCTCACGGCCATCAAGACCTTCACGGAGTTCCTGGATACCCACTACGACGATCCGTCTTTTCGGGCGAAGTTCCAGCGGATCGTCGGGGCCGAGGTGGAGCGGATCCACCGCACCGTCCAGCAACTGTTGGACTTCGCCAAGCCCATGCCGCCCAGACTGACGGTGGTGGAGCTCCCGCGTCTGGCGGATGAGACGCTCGAGCTCCTCGCCAATGAGCTGCTCGAGCGTCAGGTGGAGGTCCACCGACGCTACGAGAGCGCGGCGCCGATCCTGGCCGACCCCCAGCAATTCAAACAGGTCCTCCTGAACCTCTTCCTGAACAGCCTCCAGGCGATGGACGGCCATGGCCGTCTGACGATCCAGACCGTCCGCCGAGACACCACGCTGGTGCTCACGGTCATCGATGACGGCGAAGGGATCGCCCCGGAGCATCTGCCCCATGTCTTTGAGCCCTTCTTCACGACGAAGGATAAAGGCACCGGCCTGGGCCTTGCGGTGGTCCAGGGGATCGTGACCGAGCACGGCGGTCGCGTGACCCTCGACAGCCGCCCCGGCCAGGGCACCCGGGTGACGCTGTCCTTCCCGCTGGCGGCGTCACACTCAGTCGACGGTCCATAGTCGATAGTCCATAGACTGTGGACTGATAGTAAGACCCACCCGCTCCCCGGTGTCTCAGTCGCCAGGCGGAGTACTGTCCTCATTCGCTCGTTCACACCACGGAATCACGGAAGCGCCACGGAAGCACGGAAACAGCTCCTCGAGAATTGCTCCGTGTCTCCGTGGAATTCTGTGGCCTCCGTGGTGTCAAGAGGGAACTGGGGACACTACGCCAGGCGGTTGTGCGATTTGCTGTCAGGCGTTTGTCACATTCGCACACGGTATGGTATAGTTCCTGAACAGGAAGGGAAGCGTATGTGGTGGGCACCCATAGGTTTGGAGGAACACCCATATGAAGAACCGCAAGGTTCCTCCAAACCTGGCATGGGTGCCCCCGCGGCTTGTTTTCGAGGCCGGAAGCTGAGAAAACAGCGGGGGGGATGTCCGATGCCGGATGAGCGACGTGCGCCACAGGTCCTCGTGGTCGATGACGATGCCAAGCTGCTTGACGTGTCGCAGGAGCTCTTGAGGCGACATGGCTTCGGCATCACGACGTGTGCGGATAGCGCCCAGGTGATGCCGCTCCTGAAGGCCCATCCGTACGACGCGGTCCTGCTGGATATCCAGATGCCGGGGACCGAAGGGACCGATCTGCTGCCGCTCATCAAGAAGGGGTATCCCGAGCTGCCCGTCATCCTCGTCTCGGCCTACTGCGATGAGACCAACCTGGCGTATTACTACGGGTTGGGCGCCTCAGGCGTGGTGAACAAACCGTTCAGCCATGAGGTGCTGCTCGAAACCCTCACGCGGGCCCTGGACCACCAGCAGCGCATCCCCCTGGTGCTGACGGGTTTCTCCCTGCGCGAGGCGAGGGATCAGGTGTACCGTAAGCTGATGTTGTCCGCCTTGCGGAGCACCAACTGGAACCAAGTGAAGGCGGCCCACCTGCTCGGGGTGAGCCGCTACTGCCTGATCCGGTGGATCAAGAAGCTCGGGATCTCCTACTAACCCTGCCGTCGAGCTCCCCCATCGCTTCGTCCTCTTCGCATCACGGAAGGAGGATCAGCTCTTCCGTCGGTGTCCACACGGTGCCATCGGCGAATCGGATCGCCGTTACGGCGAAGAACATCTCAAAGACCTCTTCATGCGGGAGGTTGCGAGACCAGGATAACAGGGTCGTCTGGCGCGGGGCGAGGGGACCGGAGAGGGTATGCCGGTCCGTGCCGATGCGCTCACGAAACGCATTCAGGAACACCGTCGTCAACTGGAAGGCGGCCACCTCCTTGGAGGCCTCGTTGTGCAGCTCCAGCTCGCCTTCCAAGAGGTACGTCGGGATCTGATGATTCAGTTGGTTCATGTAGCGCACCTGGTTGCGGCGCATCCGCACCTCTGCGCCATCAGGGAACGCGGCGAAGGGGAACTGCGTCGGTCCGCTGAAGGTCTCGACGAGCTTCACCGAGACGTTCCGCAGGATGACCGGCGATTCCTCATAGTTCGCCAGACGGGTCTTGAGCGGCCGTTGCAGGCCATAGGCCTGGGGGCCGCTCCACAGCCAGAGCAGGATGGTCCCGACGAGCCATTGGCTCCTCCGGATGGCGCGCATCGCGCCTGAGCGGTGTGAGGGGTTACGTCGCATCGGCTGGGGGTTGTGGTGGCGGCGCCTGTCGGAGCCTGACGCGCAAGCGGCGTTGCTCGCTGATCCGCAGCAGCCGCGCTTGTTGCGCGAGGAGCCGCAAGGCGGTCTCGTGGAGGTGCGCCCATCGGCGCGCGAGAAAACCCATCAGGCTTCCCAGGAGGATCAGCAGGGCCGTGCACGAGCCGAGGAGCCGGTGCAGCGGTTGCAGCATCGCGGCATCGGGTTGCTGCGCGATCACGCGCCACCCGTACGGCTCCAGGGCGATGACCGCCGCGGTCCACGGGCGCGCCGGGGCACCGTGCCTGAATCGGAGGAGGCGCCCCTGCGCCGAGGCGTGGTGCGCGACCGGGCTCCATCCGGAGACGTCCTTGGGCTTGCCGGGGAGGAGTTGGAAGGGGTACGTCACGAGATGCCCCTCGCGGTCGACGACGTACAGGAAGCCCGCAGGCTCCACGCGGACCTTCTCAAGCCAACGGGACAGCTCGCGCAGACGATACTGGACCTGCACGGCGCCGACAAGTTGGGGGCCGGCATGCACCGCGCTTGAGACGCGGACCATCTTTTCCCCCGAGGCCTCATCCCGGAGATAGACGCCGGAGACCGGTTGCTGCTGTAACGCCAACGGGGTCAGCGAGGGCTCCTGCGAGGCGCCGGCGTCCCCATCGGTGCCCGATCTCATTGACGAGACCTCCGCGAGCGCCTGGCCGGCGGCGTCGGTGACACTCGCCCGATCCAGCATCGGCACGGCTTCAAGCAAGATGTGCAGGTAGGTGGTGAGGGTGTTCTCATTGCGTCGCATGAGCGCCTCCAGGAACCCGGGACGCGCCGCCACGGCCTCCTGCATGTGGCGGGTCCGCATCAGCTCCTCATCGATGATGCGCGCGGCGAGGCGCGCCGCGACGAGCAGATCCTCCCCTTCTCGGGCGCGCCACTGCCGTTCCTGGGCGGCATAGACCCACACGCCCATCGCCACGAGCGGCCCGATGAGGAACAGTTCTAGCGCGACCCACGGTTTTCGATAGAGCCACAGGAGCCACGGGGGGCAGACAGACCAGGGCAGGGTCGCGTGGGAGGCGAGGGCGTGCGCCGGCGGGGGGGTCATGGCTCAGCGATCTCCCCCAGCAGCGCCCTGCTGAGGAGCATGGTTTCCAGGTGATCGAGGTTGAAGGGTTTGACGAGGTAGTCGTGGGCGCCAATCGCCAGCGCGTCATCCATGCACCGTTCGTCTTCCAGGGCGGTGATCATGATGATGGGCAGCCCTGGATGGCGCGCCGTGATCTGCCGCAAGGCGGCCAGCCCTCCCATCCCCGGCATGCTGATATCCAGCACGATCGCGCGTGGGGCAGCCTGGTCGAGCTGGTGGAGCGCTTCTTCGCCTGAGGCGGCCGTCGTCACCGTGAACCCCCGCAACTCAAGGAACGCGTGGAGCACCTGCCGGATTTTCGGCTCGTCGTCAACAACCAGGATCGACCCGGGCCATCGGATCGATGGGGGATGACGGGGCGGACTGAGAGATCGCCCCACGTCATCGAGGAGACGGTCGTTGCCCACCTCCAGGGGGAGGTGGGCCTGGATCGTCTCCGGAGTCGATCCGCGGCTCTGGAAGGCCGGATCAAGCCAGATGATCGGCACATGGGCATCGAACGACCGGATGTGCTCTACGACCTCCACGCCGGCGGCGTCCGAGATCCTGATGTCGCCGATCACGAGATCGGGCCGCTCATGCTTGAAGACCGCCAGGGCGTGCTGGACGGAGCGGGCGGCCCTTACCCCATAGCCGCAGCGCGCAAGGAGCGCCTTGAGCCGTTTGCGCACGATCCAGTCGGACTCGATGATGAGGATCTGTGGCGCCGGAGGCGAACCGTCGAGCCTGTCATGATCTGTCGTGTGCTGCATCTTTAGCTCTGCACCCAACCAGACCGTACCATATTTCGCAGGATTCGTCAAACGTAACTAATTGATATATAATGAGTTATGTGTAACTTTGATACAGTTTTCGTCTCTGGCGTTGCAGAAGGGTCACACCAGGCCATCGCACTGTTGCAAGAACGCACTTGACAACTGAGAGGCGCTCATCAAGAGTAACTACAGAGGAAGGAGAGGGGATTCAGGCGGCGGTTCTCGAACCAGGAGGGCTCACGTGGACGCGCAGCGAGTGGGGTGGCAGCGGGCGGCGAAACGAACGGAGAGTCCCGCAGCGCGGGCTCATCTCAGGAGGGGGGTCTTCGGCATTCGAATCGTCATGATGCTGGCCAGCCCATCACTGCTCAGTGGATGCATCTTTGGGACGCTGAATGCGGAGTTGAGGCGCACGCGACGTGCGATCGATGAGATTGAGGCACGCGTGACGCAACTGGAGCGCGCCAGGCTGACGGGTGCCATCAGCGTCATCTCTGCGCCAGTGGCCGTGGAGGGGGGAGGGTTGGTGGGAGGCGGGGCTTTCCCATCGAGTGTTGAAGACCCTGGACTCCTTGCCGCAACCGACGCCCCCATTGAGGGCGTGGCGACGACGGGCGGGCGCTTGCCCCAGGTGCCGCTGCCCCCACGGGCGGCCTTCGTCAAGCTCCTCCGGGGGATGGTGAACCTTCTGACCGGGTGGGTGGAGATCCCGAAACGCGTCCATGAGACGTCGCGCGCCTCCGGAGCGGGATCAGGTTTTACGTTCGGTGTCGTGCGCGGTCTCGGGTATGGGTTCGTCCGGACGGCGGGTGGCGTGTATGAGATGGCGACATTCCTCTTCCCGGCACCTCCAGACTATCGACCGGTGATGCGCCCGGACTACATCTTTGTGTGCGAGACGGAGGAATCGTACGGACCGTAACTCTTGCCGGTGTGCGCTCAAGCGGAAGGAGGGGTGTTGCCCGCCCCTTGATGTTCCAGCGAGGGCAGATTGACGATCAGCCGCCTGGTGCGGCCGGGCTCCCCTTCGACCCAGAAGCGGCCGTAGTGCGCATCAGCGATCTCTTTCACCAGGCGAAATCCCAGCCCCAGATACTCATCGACATTAGCCCCGAGCTGGCGCAACGACTCGAACGCCTGCGCGAAGCCGATCTGACTTGGGGCGATGTCGTGCGACACCACGATCTGCCACCCCTCCAGGATGGCCCGCAGCTCCACCGTCACCGCGCTGCCTTCTGAGCTCCAGCGAACCGCGTGATCGATCAGGCTCCCAAACGCCTGCAGGAGCCTGGTCCGGTCCCCGAAGAAGATCACCGGCTGCTCCGGCAGCTTCAGGGTGACCTGCAGACGGTGGGCGTTGAGGTAGGGTTGGCCGAGGCGCACGGCCTCACGGAGCAGGTCCTGCACCTCCACCGTGTCCCGCTGGAGCGCCGAGGGCCCTGCCGGGGCGTTCGTGACGCCGATGAGGTCGGTGGTCAGGCGGACCAGCCGTCCCACGATCCCGTGGCAATCGGTGATGGCCCTGGCCTGCGAGTCGGCTACCGGCCCCAGCAGGCCATCCGAGAGATTCTTCAGCGAGGTCTGCACGGCCGCCAGCGGAGGGCGCAGCTCGTAGGCGACGTTGGCGACGAAGGCCGACTTCATCAGCTCATGCTGGCGCAGTTGCGCCGTCACGTTGACGAGCCGGCTGACCACCACCCTCAGGAGTTGGCGTCCCACCAGGAATCCCAGCAAGGCGATGACGATCGCGAGGAAGAAGTAGAACCCCACCGCCCCCTCGAAGATCGACAGCGTGAACAGCTTCGCCGCGAGGATGTAGACGACGGTCATCAGGGGAATCAGGCTCATGAGCGCGAAGGCGACGTTGAACTCCCGGAAGGCCCAGCGGCCGACCGAGACGAGCACCTCCTTGCGCACGGGGTCTGACACGGGAGTGACCGTACGAACGTTACGCATGCGCTCCTCTTTGGCGTGTGCCACCACGCGACCGTTACGCATAACCATGCCATGAAACCGCACAGCCGTCAAGGAACGTCCGCTCAGTGTACTGTCCTCATCTGCTCGTTGACACCACAGAAACACAGAGGAGACACAGAAACACAGAGTCCCTGCCGTCGAACCACCTCTGTGTCTCTGTGGGATTCTGTGGTCTCTGTGGTGTCAAGAGGGAAGTTAGGACACTGCCCCGCTCGGTCTTGAATTTCCGCTTCACCTCAGGTAGGGTAGAGGTAAGTACGGAAAGTCATCGCCCTCAGCGTACGCAGCCCTCAGGAGTCAGCTCAAGTCCCGCACTTACTCGCACAGACTGTGGGTGATCACGGCACACCCAGCGAAAGCTGGGGTCGCAAAGCCAAAGGACCTACGGCGATGAGCCATGGTAGCCTGGCCGCCAAACACAGCAGAGTCCCTATCCGAGTGGACCGGATGGGGATTTTTTTATTCATGGAACGACGGATATCAGCATCATGAGGAGGGTGGACGTCATGACACTCACCGCGCGGATGACCACACTGTTCTGTGAGATCATCGTTCTACTTTTTGCATTCGTTCCTACCAGTCACGCAGAGGGCCAAGAGAGTTTGGAGTTGAAGGAGGCGGCGTTCTTCGGGGGCAGCGGTGACCAGGGGACGTCGCAGTTGAGAGAATTAGGGATGGCCATCCAGGGAGGGCATCTCTATCTTGCCGGTGTCGACAAAGCCCTCTACGGCGGCCAGGCCTTAGCAGCCAGCTACACGCTTCCATTTGGGACCTCGCCGGTCTGGTCATTCCGCTGGCCGAACCAGCGTGGCCGGGGATGGTGGAATGACGAGGTGTTCACGGACGTCGTGGCGACAGCAGGGGGGTTGTATGTCTCCGGCTGGAGCATGTCTCAGACGTCGGACGGCGTTGGGGACAAGGAGCATAAAGCCGTCCTTGTGAAATTCCCGCTGAGCGGTTCCACTGGACCGGACGTTGGAGGGGCACTCTGGGTGGCTAAACCCAACTTCTTCCGGTATCGGGGTATTGAGGGTTTTTTCGCCGTCACGGCTGCGGAGGAAGAGGGATCCACGTTCCTCTACGCCGCGGGTCACGCCCAGTCGAACGGGGTGAACAACACGGCGATCCTCGCCAAGTATGACGTGAATGGCACCCTCCTCTGGAGCAGGATCTTGGGGAACACCGGATGGTTCATGAACAGCTACGTGTGGACCGTGACGGCGCACAACGGCTCCATCTATGTGACGGGCGATACCAATTATCCCTACACCCTCAACAATCTCCAGGCCACGCTTTGGAAGTACGATCCGTCCGGGAACCAGATCTGGATGAAGACCTTCAACAAGGTGCTCGCGTTGACTGTGTATCGGGCGGTTGATCTGATCGCCTCCCACGGCTCCCTCTATCTGGCCACGGCGCTCAAGGATGGGCCGCATGGCGGCGCGGCGGATGTCCTGCTGTTGAAGTATGACGAACAGGGAACGCTGATCTGGAGCAAGACCTGGGGCGGGCCGAAGGATGACTCGGCGCTTGGCATTGCCGCTGAGGCCGATGGGGGCCGGCTCTATGTGGTAGGGGAGACGGCGAGTTTCGGGTCTGGGAAGAAAGATGCCTTTTTGTTGGAGGTGGACCCGGCAGATGGGGCGGTCCTCTCGAGCACCTACTATGGAGGGGCGGAAGATGATGTGGCTAGACGGGTGCGCGTGCTCGGAGAGGACCTCTACGTTGCGGGAGAGTCGAAGAGCTTTGCCAATGGAGGTAATGCGATTGGGCAAAGCGACGTGATGCTCCTGCACTATCGCCTGAAACCTCGTGAAATGGCCGTGTCGATCGACATCAAGCCAGAGGGGATCCCGAACAGCATCAATCCGAAGAGCCACGGGAAGATCCCGGTGGCGATCCTCTCAACCTTGCGGTTCAGGGCGCCGGACAGCGTGAAGCAGGCGACCCTGACCTTCGGGCGGCTCGGCAGCGAGCAGAGCCTGTCGTTCTGCAAGCCAGAGGATGTGAATGGGGACGGTCTCCTTGATCTCGTGTGCCATTTTGAGACCCAAAAGGCGTCGTTCCAGGCCGAAGACACTCAGGGCGTGTTGAGGGGACTCACCACCTCGGAGACGCCACTCAGGGGGACCGATTCCATTCGCATCGTGCCTGGCACGCAGTGATCGTGGGCGATCCAGAAGGGAAGGGGGAGGCGCAGATCAACCAGCACGGAAGTGTCTTCGTCTTTGCGTTGATCGTGGCAGGCACGGGCCTGATGTTGGCGAGTACGCTGCTGACGCGCTCCGCGGTGGAGGAGCGCGTCAGCGTGCAGTCCGTGAATCTTGCAAGAGCCATCCATCTTGGCGAAGCAGGGGTCGATGTCGCGATCTTTCAGCTCCGGACGGATCCCCGCTACGCTGGGGCCAATTACACGGATCTCGGAAACCGCGCTGGCGGGTATTCCGTCGAGGTCACCCCGGACGGCCCCTCCCGTCGGATCATTGTGGGAAGGGGGTTCTATCCCGCGAACGACCCCACCGCTTTGGGGTATAGCGCTCGCACCATCGAGGTGGTGGTTCAGATGGCCAAGGTCGCAGGTCCCGGCTATGGGATCCTGGGCGAGCGGTCAGTGCGAGTCGATGGGCGGGATGACGATGGCGGGAGGAAGAGGGTCAAGCTGGACAGCTACGATTCGCGCCACGGGCCGTACAGCCCGGAAGGGGCCAGAGCCAACGTTCGGCTCGCCACGAATGAGCACGGAGAGCAGGCGGTCGCCTTGATCGGTGGGGTGATCGTCATGGGAGATGTCGTCTTGGGCCCTGGCAGCGATCCGGAGACGACCCTCTGGCAAGTGCCGAAGGGTTGGTCCTCGATCAGGGGCACGGTGAGCGTCGCTGAGACCGACGCCCCGGTCGAGCCGCTCGAGATGCCGGCGCTTCCTGACGGAGGCCGCCTCTCGATCTCAGGCCATGACGTCGTGACGCTGCCCGGAGGCCTCTATCGGTTTCGTGACGTCCATATTTCGGGACAAGGCCAGCTGATCTTCACCGGACCAGCCGAGGTGTACGTTGAAGACAACGTCCATCTTGCCGGACGCGGCATCAGCACTGCGGCTCAGCTCCCCACCAACCTCACCTTCTATGTCCAGGGTCCTCATGTCGCCATCAGGGGGAACGCCCACCTCTTTGCGAAACTTCATGCCCCCTACGCGACCGTGGAGATCTCGGGCGACGGAGATCTCTATGGCGCGGTGACGGGCCGAGAGGTCATCGTCCGTGGACGCGGGGACATCCATTACGATGAAGCCCTGAACCTGTACGATGTGTCCCTCAACCCTCCGCGCCGCACCGATCCTCTTCAGGTCCAGATCCTGAGCTGGCGCGAGCTGGATCTCTGACGGCTCTGGGTTCCAGCCGCCAGCCCGCGTCCCACCCGCCCCCTTCATGAGGAACCACGGCCACCTCGATATGCAAGTCAGTCCGATCCAGCAGGGGCCCCGAGACCTTTGCCAGGTACGCGGCGACCTTCGTCGAGGGACAGCGGCGGCTCTCATCGGTGTGACTACTGACACGCTCATCACCTGAGAACGGGGAGATGCTGGAGGTGATGGCGTCTGGGGTGGAAGGGCGATAGGAAATCTTGGCGGCCGGTGTCGCGATGTGGTAAGATATGTACAGAAAAGCGTACGTATCACGTTCCGGGGGTGAAGCCCAAGAAGGCCGAGCGCCCGCCGCGCTCGGTGTAGCAGCCACAATCGGTGTGGCTGCGGAATGCCGAACGCGCTGGCGGTCGGCCATTCTGCGGCTGCCATGATGGCAGCCGCTTCAGGAGGTAGCAATGACGGTGCTCACGGCAACAGAAGCCAGGCAACAGCTCTTTGAGCTTACCAGGAAATCGGTGAGGGGCCACATGCCGATCAAGATTCGCTCAAAAGCGGGGGATGTGATCTTGATCTCGGAAGAGGACTATGAGGGCCTCCTTGAAACTCTGGAATTACTTTCTACTCACGGCTTGCGCGAAAGCATCAGGGAGGCAAGGGCGGATATTAAGGCGGGTCGGACCAAGTCCCTCGAAGAAGTATTCGGTAAATGAGTTCGGGTGAATATGCAATTCGGATCACCCGCCGCGCTGAAAAAGACATCGCGAAATTGACCCCCAAGCTGAAAGCGAAACTCTACGACATCTTGACCGAAGTCATTGCCAAGAACCCCTTCCAGGGGAAGAAACTGCTCGGCGACCTGACCGGAAGCTACTCCCACCGCTTAAGCTACAAGGATCGGATCGTCTACAGCATCGATCCTAAAGGAAAGATCGTCTATATCGAGCGAGCTGCGACGCATTACGGGGAGTAAAGTGGCTGTCCGAGGCCATTCCGATCCTCTAGGCGAAGATCCAGACGTATGACTTGCATTACCGTGATCAACATAGAAACCCAAAACCCGGATGATTTCTCGTAAGGTTTTTGGCTAGCTCGAACCAGCTGCACAACGAATCCCAGGGCCCCTCCGTCACCCTATTTCAACGTTGGATCCGCTGCTACGGTGGCCAGATACTGCACGCCTTGCTCACTTTACTTCGATGATAGTGCTTGGGTATGCAGTCAGCAGCACCTCCCCACCGGGGGGATAAGAATTAGTGACGAAGAACGCAAGCTTCACGAGATACCGGCCAGGAGTTGACAGACCAGTCGAAAGTACTCGATGTGCGAACGCGTATTGCGAACGTGAGTCGACCATCACCTGAGGGAGGGCAGTTGCTGGATCTTTTAGGTTAGAGATCGGGTTCAGGCCTAGCGCCACGAGGGGTGGAGTGGTCCAGGCTTTATCGAGCGGGACCACAGATGCTGTTGCTTCGAATCGTCGAATGACAGTCCCATCACGCCACAACCACTGTCTCTCCTCAGGATTAGTATAGGTAGCCCACACCTCAATCGGTTCATTCACCCTATACACGTGTTTATCAGTAGAGACCACGACCTCATCATTCCTGAACTCCGTCGCACCTACCAGGGGAACGAACCCGCTGCTCAACCACGATCCTCCTGCGATGATCGCCAACAACAGTCTCGTCTTCATCTGTCACCTCCTACCTCTCCCAAGCTCTCGACAACAACACAACCGCACCACCTTTTGCTTCGGCAGCCCGGCTGACCGCGTCGGGTCCCATCGCTTTGCGTCCCCCCCTTACGGGGCGGTTTGCCTTTATCGACTTTCTCAATTTAGCTGATCTTTGCAAAAGCGTCAAGGAGAAGGGGCAATTTTGAGGACCTTGTCGTAGCTCCGGGCCGAGAAGTGGAGTTCCTCAATTGCCTGCTTGAGCAGGTCGTGGGCCGTCTCGGCGTGACCCCTGAGACCATGATCAATTGGGAGCAACACAATCGTAAGCCGATCCCGAAACAGGTGAAACGATTGCGAGCCGTGGGGGTAGGGCTAGAGGTTGAAACTACGTCTTCAAGCCTTCAGCAATATACTGCTTGATGAGCGACTGGTAGGGGACCTGCCGCTCGTTGGCCCGTTCCTTCAGGCGCAGAATCATCGGTTCCGGCAACCGCAAGGAAATGGGGCGTGAGGAGGGTTTTAGGTTCGGAAACGACACGCTTTGGAAGTCCTTTCGCTCAAAGTAGTCCGCCAGGTCAATCCTCGCCCAGAAGTCCCGCTCCGCGTCCTCCGTCTTGAATGTTGGCAGCTTAAGCGGTTTCCTCATAGAGTCCCCTCTCGCTCTTGTTTAAGTTCCGCGCTGAGATGACCCGGACCGTATCGCCTCGAAGGGTGAATACGACGAAGAGCAGGCGATTTCCCTGTGTTTGACCAATAAGCACATGCCGCACTTCACGGCCCGCGTGCAGCATAGATTCCAAGGTTCGCTTGTGAGGATCAAAGAAAACTTCTTCGCACTCCGCCGTGGTCACCCGGTGCTTGGTCCAGTTTTTCTCTCGGTTGCCGGCATCCCACTGGAACCGGATCGGTTCCTTCCACACCGTCATTCGTCACCTAATAGTGTATATACTGAATGATACATTGTCAAGGGGGTGTTACGCCCACAATTGCCGATCGAGTGAGCGATATTGGATGGCTTCGGCGATATGCTCGGGGAGAATTTGATTTGATTCAGCCAGGTCAGCGATCGTCCGGCTGATTTTGAGAATCTTCGTGTACGACCGGGCCGAGAGACTGAGCTCATGCATGGCCGATTTGAGTAGCTCAACCGCTGGGGGTGCCATCTCGCAGTACGTCTTGAGCTCCTTGGTCCGCAACTGGCTGGTCGGGTGGTGCTGACCACGCTTGCGGCGAACGACAATGGCCTGTTGCACCCGCGCCCGAATGTGAGTCGAGCGCTCTCCTTCTGGGGCGTTGGTCAACGCATCAAATGGCACCGCCGGAACATCCACGTGCAGGTCGATCCGATCCAGCAGGGGCCCCGAGACCTTCGCCAGATACGCGGCGACCTTCGTCGAGGGACAGCGGCAGCGGCGGCTCGGATCGGTGAGGTAACCGCAGGGGCAGGGGTTCATCGCGGCGACTAACATAAACTGCGCCGGGAAGCTCACCGAGCGCTTGGCGCGCGCGATGTGCACGAGGCCGGCTTCAAGCGGCTGGCGCAGGCTCTCCAGGACGTGCCGGGGGAACTCCGGCAGCTCATCCAGGAACAGCACCCCGTGGTGGGCCAGCGAGACCTCTCCCGGCTTGGGGAGCGAGCCGCCTCCGACGAGGGCGATGGCCGAGCTGGTATGGTGCGGCGCGCGGAAGGGCCGCCGCCTCACGAGCGGCTCGCCGTTGAGCAGCCCCGCCACGCTGTGGATCGTGCTGGTCTCAAGCGCCTCTTCAAGCGAGAGCTTCGGCTGAATGGTGGGAATGCGCTGGGCCAGCATGGTTTTGCCGGCGCCCGGCGGGCCGATGAGGAGGACGTGGTGGCCGCCGGCGACGGCGACCTCCAGCGCCCGCTTAGCGTGGGCCTGGCCTTTCACCTCTTCGAAATCGAACTCGTAGCGGTTCAGGGCAGGCCGTCCCCGGCGGGCGGGATGGCGGGCGGCGGTGATCGCGCGGGTGCCGGCCAGGATCTCCACCGCCTCAGCCAGCGAGCGGATGGGGATGACGTCCACGCCGTCGACGACGGACGCCTCTGGAGCATTGGAGGCCGGCACGAGCAGGCGGCGGCGGCTGCGGCGCAGCGCCAGGGCGATGGGCAGCACCCCGTGGACCGGACGGACGCTGCCGTCGAGGGCCAGCTCGCCCAGGACCACGACGGAGGCCAGCGGCGCGGGATCCAGTTGGCCCGATGCGGCTAAGAGGCCCAGCGCGATGGCCAGGTCGAAGACGCCCCCTTCTTTTTTCACATCGGCCGGCGCGAGATTGACGGTAAACCGCTGGGGCGGCAGGGCGTACTGGCTGTTGAGAATGGCCGAGCGGACGCGTTCCCTGGCTTCTTTGACCGCCTGGTCGGGCAGGCCGACGAGCGCGAAGGTGGGCAGGCCGCGCGCGGCGTCCACTTCCACTTCGACGGCCACAGCGTCGATTCCGAAGGTCGTGTAGGAGGTCGTGCGGGCGAGCATCGCGCAAAAAGCGCTTGTGCGAGACGAAGACGAACCGTATAATGCAACGGTCAGCCTAACACGGCCAGCCTTCCTCGGTCAAGGAGATTCCCAGCCATGACGGCACAACGCAAGCGTCTGCTTGTCGTCGCAACAGGGCTGCTGGTGGTGGTCAGCCTCTGGCGCGCGGTCTCGGCTGAGCGCCAGCGGGTGCGCCTCGCTCAGGCGTACGAGCAGGCACGGCACCTCCTGACCCAGTTGGAGACGGAGCACGCCGCCCTGCAGCGCGAGCTGGTGGAGGCGCGCCAGACCATCGAGGGACAGGCGGGCGATCTGCAGCAGGCGCAGCAGGAGCTGGCGGAGGCGGAGCAGCACCTGAGCCACACGAAGGCGGATCTGGCGTCGCTCCAGCGTGAGCACGACCAGGTGCAGCAGCAGAACAGCTCTCTCCTGGCTCGGCTCAGCTCGCTGACGGTGGAGAAGCAGCAGTTGGAAGCCAGGCTGTCATCGATCCGGGAGCTGAAGCTGGCGATCCGTCAGGTGAACGACCGGCTCAGGCACGAGCGCCTGGCGGCGTGGCGAGCCCACGTCGAAACCATCCGGCAGCAGGATCAGGAACGGCTGACCTCCGGCAATCGCGGCTACCTCGTGCGGGACGGGCGCCCGACCCTCCAGTCACCGACGAAGCTGCAGGTGCGTGTCCTGGAACCACAACCTCAGTAAATGCCCTCTGTGTTCCACGCCTGGGGCTCCAACCAGGCGTTCATGTCGTGGTTGACCGCCTGCCTCATCTCTCAAGGCATCAAAATCGTGCTGGGGGCCATCCGCCTGAAACGGTTCGATTTTCGCTGGCTGATCGGGACCGGGGGGATGCCGAGCACCCACGCGGCCGGCGTGACGGCCCTGAGCTTGGCGGTCGGCTTTCAGGCGGGGTTCGGTTCCCCGTTGTTTGCCATCGCGGTCGCCTTCACCGTGATCACCCTGTTCGATGCCCAGGGGGTCCGTCGGTGGAGCGGCCGCCAGGCGCAGGTGTTGAACAAGATGATGGAAGACATGTACTTTCAACGTCGCATTCAGGAACAACGGCTGAAGGAGCTGCTCGGCCACACCCCGGTGGAGGTGCTGGCCGGGATGGGCATCGGCTTGGTGACAGCGCTCGTGCTGCGGTCGCGTTCGGTGGGGTCGTGAGGGAGGGGAGGGATCAACATGCGTCGGCAGTGGCTCATCCGGATTGCCGTGGGGGCGGGGATTACCGTGGGGCTGGGGCTGGCGGTGTACGCCGCCCAGCAAGGGGTGTTTGGCAGCAAGGCGCACCGGTTGCTGGCGTCGGCCACCCATGCGGCTGAGCAGGGCCGGTGGCCTGAGGCCCAGGCGCGACTCGAAGAGCTCGTCGCCACCTTCCCGGATTCCCCGTGGACGGATGACGGCCTGTTGAAGTTGGGCGAGGTGTATGAAGCCCAGCAGCAACTCATGGAGGCGCGGGCGATGTATCAGTTGTTGCTGGAGCGCTTCCCCGAGTCCGGACTGGTGGCGGCGACGCAGATCCACTTGGGCAGCGCGAACACCGCGCTCCTCTTTTCACCGATTCTGACCGAGTGGGATGCGGTCTACGAGGTCAAGCCGGGGGACACGCTGGGCGCCATTGCGTCCCACCACCGGACGACGGTGGAGCTGCTCAGGAAGGCGAACGGCCTCAAGGGCGATCTCATCCGCCCGCAGCAGAAGCTGAAGCTCCCCACAGGCCGCTTCAGCGTCGTCGTCGACAAATCGCAGAACCAGCTCCTGCTGACCGCGGACAACCGGTTCTTCAAAAACTACTCCGTGGCCACCGGCAAGGACAACTCGACTCCGGTGGGGACGTTCAAAATCATCAACAAGCTGGCGAACCCGGTGTGGTACAAAGAGAACGCGGTGGTGCCCCCGGACAGCCCGGAGAATATCCTGGGGGCCCGCTGGATGGGCATCGACAAGCCCGGCTACGGCATTCACGGGTCGGTGGATCCAGACGCCATGGGGCAGCAGGTGACCGCGGGGTGCGTCCGGATGGCCAACCAGGATGTCGAAGAACTGTTTGACATCGTCCCCCTGGGGACTGAGGTGACGATCGTGGAGTGATGGTGTGAGGGATGAACGGCTACCGCTACGACTTTGAGCAGCCCATCGCGGAGCTGGAGCGACGTCTCCAGGAGTTCCGCAAGGCGCATGACGCGGCCACGGATGCCGAGGCGATCAAGGCGCTCGAGCTCCAGCTCGAGCAGCTGAAGCGCAAGGTCTACGGCCACCTCACCCCGTGGCAGCGTGTGCAGTTGGCGCGACATCCCCAGCGGCCCTACACCCTCGATTACGTGTCGGCGCTGATCAACGGCTTTGTCCCGCTGCACGGGGATCGGCTCTTTGGGGATGACCGGGCCCTGGTGGGCGGCGTGGGGAGCTTGGAGGGACGGTCCTGCATGGTCCTCGGGCATCAGAAGGGACGGGACACCAAGGAAAACCTGATGCGCAACTTCGGCTCCGCCCACCCGGAAGGCTACCGCAAAGCGATGCGCCTCATGTCGCTGGCCGAGAAGTTCCACCTGCCGACCCTCATCTTTATCGACACGCCTGGGGCCTATCCGGGCGTCGGGGCGGAGGAGCGGGGTCAGGCCCACTCGATCGCCCACAACCTGCGGGAGATGGCGCGTCTCAGGACGCCCATCTTCATCTGTGTGATCGGGGAGGGAGGCTCGGGCGGGGCGTTAGGGATCGGGGTGGGCGATTGGGTCGCGATGCTGGAGCACGCGTACTACTCGGTGATTTCCCCGGAAGGCTGCGCGGCGATTCTCTGGCGCGATCGCGCCCAAGCCCCTCAGGCGGCGGCGGCGCTGAAGCTGACCGCCGGCGATCTGTTGCCGCTTGGCATTATTGACGAGCGGCTCGACGAACCCCTCGGCGGGGCGCATCGGGATGCGGCGTTCGTCGCGCAGCGCCTCAAGGCGTCGATCCTGCGGTTCTTCAAGCTGACGGACGGCCTCTCCACTGAGGCGTTGCTTCAGCGTCGCTACGAACGCTTCAGACGGATTGGCGCCTTCACTTCCCAGCCTCCTCCGTCGGCTCAGCCCGCCTAATTTCACCTCACGGCCATCCCGCACAAAGTGAGTCTGCCGAGGGAGGGGGTCGAACCCTCATGACCTTGCGGTCATCGGTTTTTGAGACCGACGCGTATGCCAGTTCCGCCACCCCGGCGTGTACTTCAGTGAGTAAGTGAGTCAGGAATTAAGTGAGTGAGGGTGGAGGCCTCGACCTTCCTCACGCGCTCCTCACTTACTCACTGCCTTTTCAAGGAAGGGCTTGATGAGATCGATCGGGATGGGGAAGATGATCGTCGAGTTTTTCTCCGTCGCGATTTCCGCCAGGGTCTGCAGATAGCGCATCTGCAGCGACATCGGCTGCTCGCTCATCAGGCGGGCTGCATCGACGAGCTTCTGCGCGGCCTGGAACTCGGCGTCGGCCCCGATGATCTTCGCGCGCCGGACGCGTTCCGCCTCCGCTTGGCGGGCCATCGCGCGCCGGATCTCTTCGGGCAGATCCACCTGCTTGATCTCCACGGCGGAGACCTTGACGCCCCACGGGTCGGTCTGCTTATCGATGAGCGTCTGGAGCTGCTGGTTCAACTTCTCTCGCTGGGCGAGGAGCTCATCGAGCTCGACCTGCCCGAGGACGCTGCGCAGCGTGGTCTGGGCCATCTGGGAGCTGGCGAACAGGTAGTCCTCAACCTCTACGATAGCTTTGTTAGGATCGATGACCCGGAAGTAGACGACCGCGTTGACCTTGATGGAGACGTTGTCTTTGGTGATGACGTCCTGCGGCGGGACGTCCAGCGTGATCGTCCTGAGGCTGATCCGGATCAGCCGGTCAATGGGAAAGAGGATGAACGTCAGCCCCGGACCGAGCGGCTGGGCCATCATGCGGCCGAGCCGGAAGACGACCCCCCGCTCGTACTCGTTGAGGACCTTGACGCAGTTGATCAGCCAGAACACGCCGATCAGCACCGGAAACGACACCAAACTGAGGAAGGGCATGGCGAGCCTCCTTAGACCGGTTCGACGAACAGTCGCAATCCCTCGACACGAACGACGCGCACCTGCTGTCCCTGGCGCAGGGGATGGTCACTGTGCGCCTCCCAGAGCTCTCCATGGACGAACACCTTCCCGTCAGGATGGACCTCGGTTGAGGCAACACCAAGTTGTCCGATGAGCCCTTGGGCGCCTGTCGCGATAGGCTGCGCCTGCGCGGTGAGCGCTCGCTGCACCACGAACAGCACGATCGCCGCCAGGGCCGCGACGGTGGGGAGGATCATCTGGAGCGACACCCGGATCTCAGGGTCCGGCGATTCGAACAGCATGAGGCTGCCGAGGGTCAGGGCAATGACCCCGCCGATCGCCAGGAGGCCGTGGCTGACGATCTTGATCTCCGCGATGAGCAGCCCGACGCCGATGGCGATGAGCGCGATGGCCGCGTAGTTGACCGGCAGCGTCTGGAACGCGTAGAGGGCCAGCAGCAGGCAGATGAGGCCGGCGATGCCGGGGAAGCCGATGCCGGGATGGGTGAACTCGAAGATCAGGCCGAGGGTGCCCAGGAGCATCAGGAGGTAGGCGATATTGGGATGGGTGATCGTGGCCAGGAACTCCTGCCGCCTGGACATGGGCAGGGTCACCACCTGCGCGCCGGCCGTCTGCAGCTCGACGGCGACGCCCTTGAGCGTCACCGTCCGTCCCTGAATCTGTGAGAGCAGATCCGGCACGTCGGCGGCGATCAGATCCACGATCCGCTCCTTGAGCGCTTCCGTTTCTGTGGCGGAGACGCTCTCGGTCACCGCCTTGGCCGCCCAGGTGTCATTGCGGCCGCGCGCCTTGGCGATGGTCGTCACCCAGGCGACGGTGTCGTTGATGATTTTCTGGCTCATGGGGTCCTGCTGCTCTTCCTCGATGGTCTCCTCTTCCACCTCGCGATCTGTTCCGCCTTTGCCACGCTTGGGGCCGGCCGCTTCTTCCGCCGCCACGCGCTTGATCCGCCTGATGAGCTTTTTCACCGGGCCGCCCCCTTCACCGACGGTCACGGGGTGGGCGGCCCCGATGTTGGTCGAAGGGGCCATGGCGGCCACGTGGGCGGCCAGCGTGATGAACACGCCCGCCGAGCCGGCCCGCGACCCGGAGGGGGCCACATAGACGACCACAGGAACCTCCGCGTTCATGAGGCGCTTGACGATGGCGCGGGTGGATTCCAATAGGCCGCCGGGGGTGTCGAGCTGCAGGACGAGGCACACCGCCCCGTCCGATTCGGAACGGCCGATGGCTTCCTCAATATACTGCTGGGTGACCGGGCTGATGATCTGGTTGTCCAGCTCAATGAGGTTGACGTGCGCCGCCTGAGCGAAGGGGGGCCATCCTCCCAGCATACAGCCGATCGCAAGCACGGGGAATATGCGACGATGAATGGAAACAGCCGAGGATCGCATGGCGGGCATTATAGCATGTCACCGCATTGGTTGCCCTCTCGCGGCCCTATCGTTGACAGCAAGAAAGGGGCATGTTATGGTTGTAGCCTCCTCTCGATGACCACCAATCGTTGGGGCAGTAGCTCAGTTGGGAGAGCGCGACGCTGGCAGTGTCGAGGTCCGGGGTTCGATCCCCCGCTGCTCCACCATAATTTTGCGGAGCCTCGATGCGACTAGGCGTGCACATCTCCATTGCGGGCGGTTTCCTGCAGGCGGTAGCGCGAGCCCAGCGGCTTTCCTGCACGACCATGCAGATCTTCAGCCGCAGCCCGCGCGGAGGGGCTGCGCCGGTCCTGTCCGAAGAAGAGGCCGAGCGGTTTGACCGAGAGCGCCGTGAGGCGGGCATTGAACCGCTGGCGGTGCACAGCCCCTACATCCTCAACCTGGCCTCGCCGGAGCGGATGATGTGGAACCGCTCCCTCGCCCTCTACCGAGAGGAGTACGCCCGCGTCGGGCGGCTGCGGGCGCAGTACCTGGTGACCCATGTCGGCAGCCACCGAGGGCAAGGGGAGCTCGCCGGCATGGCGCGGGTGGCGGAGGCCATCAATCGCACGCTCGATGGGGCGGACTCATCGGTCATGATCCTGTTGGAGAATACGGCGGGATCCGGGCAGGGGCTTGGCTATACGTTCGAGCAGCTCGCGGTGATCCGCGGACAGGTGGAGGCGAAGGAGCGGGTCGGCATCTGTCTGGATACCGCGCACCTGTTCGCCGCGGGGTATCCGATCCATACCGACGAGGGGTTGGACGACGCGCTCGCCTCATGTGATCGCACGGTAGGGCTCAGCCGCCTGCGGCTGATCCACCTCAACGACTCGAAGGCGGCCTTCAACTCCCGCGTGGACCGTCACTGGCACATCGGGGAAGGGGCCATCGGCGTGGAGGCCTTTCGCCGCCTCCTCAACCACCCGTCGCTCAGGACGGTCCCCTGGATCCTTGAGACGCCGAAGAAGACCGAGGCGGAGGATCAGCGGAATCTCGCGACCGTCCGGCGGTTGATCGGCGAGTCCGCGCCTCGCGCGCCGCGCGGTCACCCGCCTTCGCCGGAAGCCCAGGGCGTCAGCCCGGGGAAGAAGGCGAAGCGGGTGTTGCTGCGAAGCCGGGCCGACAAGGCACCGGCGAAGCAGAACACGGCTTCGGCGCGGTTCCGCCCCACGGGCGTCAACAGGGGCCACGGGCGTCAGCCCGTGGGGCTCCACAGGGTGGCGGCGTGAGCGCGGGCAGGACGGAGGTGTCAGCCCGCTTCGGCGCCATCGCTGCGGCGATCGACACCGGACGCCCCGCCGCGGTGCTCTCCGACCTCTTTGCCAACACCGAGGTCCTGTGCGAGCGCGTCGCCAAGGAGGAGCGGTCGGCTGAGCTGAAGGCGCTGTTGACCAACGTGCAGACGGCCCTCCGGACCTGGCGGGAGGTGTGGCCGCGTCTGGGGACCACGCGCGACTTTCAAGTCGCGGTGGCCCGTGAAGCGAGGTTGTGGGCAAAACGTTTCTCGGAAGCGGAGCCGTCTTCTCTGCGGCGATGAGGGAGGCGGGGCCGTTTGTCCCGGGCGGTGCGGATCATCTGACGGTGCTGGCGCTGATGGCAGGTGGCGTCATCACCCTGTGCGCCTCCCGCAGGCGCCTGCAGCTCACGGATGATCTGCTCCTCCGTCGAGGCGTTGCGGGCTTCCTGCTCGCCAATGAGGCGCTGGCGTGGATCCTGGCGGCCGTGCGCGGGGTGATCCCACCACCTGCTGCCTGGACCAACGGTCCAGTATCCGCTGCCATGCAGCGGATGGGCCCTCTGGGCCCAGCGGCAGGTGGTGGGATGATCTGGTTGCCGCTGCAGTTGTGCGATCTGACGGTCCTCGTGACCATCTGGGCGTTGTGGAGCGCTCGGCCGCTGGTGAGCGAGTTGGCCTATTTCTGGGCGTTGGCCGGGAGCCTGCAGGCCATCCTGACGCCTGACCTGCGGTATCGTTTCCCTGAGTACTGGTGGGTCAAGTTCTTCCTCACGCATGTCGGCGTGGTGGTGAGCGTGGTCTACCTGGCGCTGACCGGTCGGGTCAGCGCAACGCACCGGTCTGTGTGGAGGGTGTGGGGTTGGACGAACCTCTACGCGGCAGCCGCAGGAGGGCTCAATTGGATCTTCGGCACCAACTACGGCTATCTGGCCCATAAGCCCGCGCAGCCCAGCCTGCTGGACTACGCCGGTCCATGGCCGTATTACGTGCTGGTGATGGAAGGCCTTGCGCTGGCTTTTCTGTACCTCTGGTATGCCCCGTTCGTGTTCGTGCGGCGCCACATCACGCGGACATCCTAAGGAGGAACGACAAATGGCTGATCCGCTGGAGATTCGAGTCCAGGAGACCCCCAACCCCAACGCGCTGAAGTTTACGCTCAACCGAGTGGTGGCTGAGCGGGGCACCACCTACCGCGATGCCAAAGCGGCGGAGGCGGAGTGGGCGCGGCAGTTGCTTGGCATTCCAGGGATCACCCAGGTTTTTGCCATGAATGACTTCGTCTCCGTGACCAAGACGCCCGATGCCGATTGGGGTGTCATTGGGCCGCAGGCTGAGCAGATCTTGCGACGGACGGTTCAGTAAGGTAGGCGAAAGGGTGGCACGGGGCCTTCACAACGAGGAGGGGCGATGGCGCCAGGAATTGGACGGGTCATTGGTCAAGGGTTCCGCACTGCGGGACGGAGTTGGGCGGGGATCGGCGTGTTTGCGGCAGGGTGGCTGCTCCTCTGGGGCGCAGTCACCGGCCTGATCGCACTCACCGGCGTTCCACAAGAGCTGATCGTCCCGCCGGCACCCGTCAGCGAAGTACCGGCGCCTCTTGTTGAGGGTGGCGACGCAGCGAAAGATCTCTTCGGTCAGATGGCAACACCTCCAGCAGCGCAACAGCCCCCTCCTGCGGAGCCTGCGGTGACGCCGCCCCAGAGCCAGGAGACGGCCGCCCGTGAACAGGCGGTGGCCGAATGGTTCGGACGTGCCTGGCCGGTGCTGGGGTTGTGCGTGCTGGTCTACGCGGCGCTCAGCCTGTGGCTCACCGGGGGACAAATCGGCTACCTGGCTCAGCGGGTCACCGCCCAGCCGGCTCGGATCTCCGCGTACTGGACGGCAGGCGCCAGGGCTTTTGGATCGCTGCTGGGCGCGTCGCTGCTGGGGCTCCTGGCGCTGGCGGCGCTGGTCCTGCTGCTGTCGCTCTTGGGCGCGGTCTTCTCGCCGCTCTCCCGCACCGCGCCGGAGGGCCTTCGCGTGGCGCTTGGGCTGATCGTGGGCGTGGCGGTCCTAGTGGGATTGGTCTGGGTCGCTGTCCGGTTGTCGTTCTGGTTCATCACGATCGTCGTCGATCGCTTGGGACCCCTGGCCAGTTTGAAGGCGAGCTTCCGGGTCACGCGCGGCCGGTGGTGGCGCGTCTGTGGGCTGGGCGTGTCGCTGGGGCTGATCTCGCTGGTGGCCTACGGCGGCTTCATGCTGCTCAATGCGCTCGCGGGCTTCATGGGCGGGGTCGGAGAGATCGTCATCATCCTGCTGGCCGTCCTGCTCTACCTCGTCGCCTATGTCTACCTTGAGTTCACCCGCACGGCCGCGTATCTCCACTTCTATGAGGCCGCCCGCGCCCCATCGGCCTCTTGAGGAAGCGGATCAACTCATCGAGATCCTCCACCGCGCCAAGAAGTTCACGGGCGAGATCAGGGACATGACGCAAGCGTAAGGCGGCTTCACCAATGGCAACCTACCCAGCGACCCTGGAAGTGACGGTTCACAAGAGCCACCTCGTCACGATTGGCGAGCGGCTCTACGGCGAAGCGGTTGAACTGTTGCGAGAGCTGGTGAACAACGCCTACGACGCCGATGCGACGGAGGTGCGCGTGACCATTGCGCCCGATCAGGTCGTGGTTGAAGACAACGGCGCCGGGATGGATCTGGAAGGCCTGCGCCGGTACTTTAATATCGGCTCGCCCGAGAAGCGGCTCCATCGTCGCTCGCCAAGATTTGGGCGGGATCGCATCGGCGAATTCGGCATCGGGAAGTTCGCCAGCCTCTCAGCGGCGAGCCGCTTTGAGGTGTGGACCAAGCAAGGCGAGTTTCAGGCCGTCGTGAGCTTCGACAAAGCCGCATGGGAGCAACCAGGCGAGTCGTGGAGTCTTCCCCTGCGCGTTGAGCCTCCCGATCAGGCTCGTTCTGACGGGACGCGGGTGACCCTCAGCAGCCTGACGAAGACCTTTGATCTCAGTGAGGTAGAGCGACGGCTGATTGAGACCGTCCCCATGAAGGTCACGGACTTTGCCGTCTATCTGAATGGCCGGCGTCTCAGTTCGCGCCCGCTGACAGGACAGCACATCCCCTTCCTGGAGGGCACGCCATACGGGACGGTTCATGGGGAAATCGTGCTGGTGCCTGCCTCGCAAGCCGACATGGCTGGCGCCGGCATCGCCTGCAAGGTCAAGCAGGTGCTCGTCAAGCGAGAGTTCTTCGGCATGGAACGCTGGGGGCCGGTGGCTGCCCGCGTGGTCGGGGAAGTCCATGCCGATTTTCTTCCGCTGACGAGCGATCGCAGCGACTTTATCCGGGACAGCGCCGCCTACCAGGCGTTTCGCGAGGCGATGGAGCGGGTGGTGGCCCAGGTCGGGCAGGCGGTGGAGCAACTGCTCGACGTCAAGGAGAATCGCCGGACGAAGCGGGTGCTCAGCGACGTGCTCGAACGGGTCCGGCAGGCGCTCATCCGCAATCCGGATTACTGTCCGGAAGGGTTGATTCCCATTGGTGGGGAGGCGGCAAGCCAAGGACCGGCGGCGGCGGTCGGAGAGCCGCCACAACCGGGCGGCCCAACGGAGTCGATCGCGCCTGAGAGCCGCTCGATGGTCTCCCCGCGGAGGAAACGGACCAAGCGGCCTCAGCTCAAGCGCCTGACGCCAACGGCAGTCATCAAACGGCTGAAGCTCGGCGAGCAGGGCTTGAGCTGCTGCGTGGACCATCTGGGCGCCGATGGGCCGGAGTGCTACACCGAAGGCACGGTTGTCTACATCAACCGCGACCATCCCCTCCATCAGCGCTTTGCCAAGGACACCGAGGCGTATGAGCTCTACATCGCCAGGCTGCTGACCCAAGAGATCTCGATGATGAAGCAGCCCCGAAGCCCCCGCCAGGCCTTCGACCGCCAGAGCAAACTCCTGCAGGATGCCTTTGGTGCACAGCGCACGCAGGGGTGAGCCGCATGAGTACCTGGGGATCAGGAAAGAAATGAAGACGAGCAGAAACCATCTTGCTGACGCGCGCGGCTGGTTGGATGAACGCGATCCATTCTTCAAAATAATGAGGCAGATTGTCCAAGACCGTCTTCGACATCGACCGCGCTGCCTTGTCAAGAGTAAGATCAAGAAAACCTAAGAACCGGTACCAATTTTCCAATGGCCCAGTTCCTCAAATGCTACGTCAAAGCAGATATTCGCTTGCCAAACGCGGAATACCTTTTTGAATTCGAAGGCAGGGTATTCCGGTTGGTTAGAGGGATTTACGGTGAACCGCCTCAACTACTTACCATCACAGATTCCTCGGTATCAGAAGATGAGAAAGCCTATGACACCATCACG
>JAUYPJ010000030.1 GCA_030697665.1 Candidatus Omnitrophota bacterium | reverse complement strand
TCGAACCTGCGACCTACTGGTCCCAAACCAGTCGCTCTACCAAGCTGAGCCACGCCCCGATAACATTGTCGACTGCCCCACGGGCGCTCTACTCCCTCGGACTCCGTCCTCGGGACTCCCATCGGCCACCCACACCTCCGGTGTGGGTACCCGGCCTCGGTCGCAAGCTGAGCCACTCCCCGTCCTCATGACACCTTGCGGTCGCAGGGGCTGGTGTGTGTAGTAGTGTAGCACAAACGGCCTTCGTGGAGTTTGGGTGCGATATAATGGAATTGGCCTCAATGGCAAAACGACTCGTGTTCCTCAGCCTCGGTGTCGTCCTCACCGCGCTGTGCATCGGAGCGCTGGCGTGCTGGCTCTTCCTATCGTCATGGGTCCCCACCCATGGCAAGACGCTGCTCATTCGCGCGTTGGAGCAGCGCGGCCGCTGGAAGGCCTCCGTCGAGACGGTGCGCTACGAGCCGTTCCGCGGACTGCTCCTCACCAACCTCCGCGTCATGGATCCCGAGTCGGATGAGCTGTGGCTTGCCGCGCCGGCCATGGGAGTTCGCCTCAACTGGTTTGACGCGTTCCTCAGACGACGGCTCACGTTTGCCGGCCGAGCCCCGCTCGAGGTGCCCTGCCAGACCGCCCTGCGCTTCTCAGGACGCTATGACCTGCGCGCCCAGTCGCTCGCGCTGGAGATGGAAACCACGGACGCCTCGCTCCGGACGCTGGCTCCTCCGCTCATACGACGACTCCCGACGGCGCTCAAGGAGGGGACGGTGCGCCTTGCCCTGCACGTGACGACACAGCCCGGCTCTCCACCGATGGTGGCTGGACGCGTGATCGGCGCCCAGCTCCTCTGGATCACGCCGATGTTCCGTTTCACCGGCGACGCCACCATCAGCGGCACGGCACGCGCCCCCGCTCGCGCGGGAGCGGGGTGGGATCTCGACGCCGGAATCGCCTTGCGACGGGGAACCCTAGAAGGCCTTCCACCCCTGCCGGCGATCACCGACGTCAACGGAGCGGCCCGCCTGACCCGCGAGCGGCTCACGATCGAGCAGATGACCGCCGTCGCCCTGGGCTCGACATGGCGCCTGGAGGGCACCGTCACGACCTCGGCACCGTCCTCTCTCGAGCTGCTGCTCACCTCACAGGCTGATCTGGCCCTGCTATCGAGTCTCCAGCAGGAGTGGCGCGCCAGTGGAATCGCTGACATCCAAGCGGTGTGCCGTAGCCCGCTCCAGCCCCACCTGATGCCTGACTGCCTCGTCCGTGCCGACCTTCAGGACGCCGGCCTCACGGGGCCGCGCCTCAGGCACCCCCTCACGCATCTCGCGGGCCGTCTAGAGTACGATCACCTGGCGCGGCGTCTAACGGCGGCGCCTCTGCAGGCCACTGTCCTGGGGGCGACGCTCGTGGCCCGTGGGGACTACCGCCTCGCAGACCCTCCGCAGCTCTCGCTCGCGCTCAACGGAGCGCTTCCCCTCGACTTCCTCAAGGAGTGGCTCCCGTCAGCGCTCGCCGTGCAGGAGGTGGGGGGCCTGGCGGGGCTCGACCTACGAGTCGAGGGATCGCTTGAGGATCTCCGGTGGACCGGCCAAGTGGAGCTCCGCGAGGCGTCGGCGCAACGCGCGACGTTCCCGAAGAAAGTGGAGCGGGTCACCGCGCTGGTGCTTCTCAGCGAACAGCAGATCGACGTCCGGGAGGCGACGCTCCATCTCGATGGGCAGCCGCTGACGCTCGCAGGAACGCTCGCCCTCGCTGAACCCCATACCCTGACTGCGACTGTCGGCTTCTCACAGGGAACGCTCTCCCTGCAAGGTCGACTGGAACCGGAGGAAGTCCTGATCGATCAGGCCGATCTGCAGCTCCAGCGAAGTCGACTGGGCGTGAGAGGCCGGCTGGCTCGGACCGCCACACAGCCAAGCGAGCTCGTCGCATCCGGAACGCTCGATGTGGCCGAGCTGAGCGCCCTCCCGCTGCCCCTAGCCTCCTTCGCGTCCCAGTGGTCCCTGCACGGGATGAGCACGGTGGACGTGCAGTTCGACGGACCGCTCGCCGCCTGGCCGGACGCCGTCATCGAAGGACGCGTGCAGGCGGAGCGGTTCACCATTCGCGACATGCCGCTTGAGCGGCTCGTCTGCACGCTGGAACAGCGCGATCGCATCCTCCGCGTCCGCCTCCCGGTGGCGCTCGTGGCCGAGGGAAAGCTCACGGGTGAATTCACGCTTGAGCACCGTCGGCAGACCCCAACCTTCCTCCTCCAAACCGACCTCATGGGGCTGCAGTTGGCGACCCTTGCGCAGGCCATCCCGTCGTGGCGCACGCGCCAGCTCTCCGGCAGCGCCTCCGGCCATCTCCTCCTCTCCGGCACGTGGGGGGACCGGCCGAGCTGGCGCGGCGAGGGGTGGATCAACGCCTCGGGGGAGCGCCTGGGGGACCTGCCGCTCCTGACCGCGCTGTTCCGGGGCATGTTTGGCGGACTGGCGGACCGGCTCGGGCTGGAGACGCTGCGCAGGGCGCATATTACGCAGGCGTCCCTGCGCTGGACGCTTGCGCGCGAACGGTTCAGGACCGACGACTTGCGGCTGGGGGCGGTGGCGGGCACTGAGCCGATCGCCGTCTATGCCACCGGCAGCGTCGGCTTTGACCAAACCGTGGACTTCATCATTGAGCCGGAGCTCTCGGAAGGGGTGGTCCTCGAAGCGCCGACCACCTCAGCGCTCGCCCGCGCACTCCTCAAGACGGCGGGGCAGCTCGATCGCTTGCGACGGCTGATCGGGCGCCACCGACTGACCGGAACGCTCGCGCACCCGGACTATCGCTTTGAGTTCGGCACCCAGGAAATCCTCAAGGAGGCCGTGCCGGCCCCCGTCGATCTCCTCCACGACCTCCTGAAGACGATCCGCTGACCGCCCTCACCGCCCCACGAGCGACGGGGCCCTTCCGCCCAGAAGCGAGCTGCGCGAGCAGCGGGCGCAGCCGGCGGGCGGCATCCGCTCGATGACTCAGACGCTGCTTCAGAACTACTGGAAGCTGTCCCACCGTCTTGCCGGCACGCGGGATGAAGAAGATCGGATCATAGCCGAAGCCACGGCGGCCCCTGGAGGTGGTTGCAATGCGCCCACGCCACATGCCACGGGCGACCGCCACCAAACCGGAGGGACCGGCCAAGGCCAGCGAGCAGCGATACCGGGCCCCCCGTCGAGAGGCCGGCAGACCTGAGAGCATCCGCAGCACCTTCTCGTTATTCGCGCCATCGTTCCCGTGCCGCCCAGAAAAGCGCGCTGAGCGCACCCCCGGCGCACCCCCCAACGCGGTCACCTCAAGGCCCGAGTCATCGGCCAGCGCAAGGCGGCCGGTGGCGCGAGCCACCGCCTGCGCCTTGTGAATCGCATTCGCGTCAAACGTGCGGCCACGCTCTTTCACGGCGGACAGGCGCGGGAAGTCCGCCAGGGAGCGCCAGCGGATCCGCCGGAGCGCCAACAGCACCTTCAGCTCACGAAGCTTATGGCGGTTGCGCGTGGCGATGACGATCTCCAGCATGGCGCTTGGTGGATAGCGCAGGGGGGATCCCGTCGCTAGGAGGGAACGTTGATCACAGACGTCGAACACTCGACACGCCCAGGACGCGACGCTGCACGAGCAGCAGGTGACGAATGCCCGCGGCGGCCAATCGAAGGAGGCGCGAGAGGTCGGGCTGACGGAAGGGGCGGCGCTCCGCGGTTCCCTGCAGCTCCACAAAACCGCCGCGTCCCGTCATGACGACGTTCATGTCGACGTCGGCGGATGAGTCCTCGGCATAACTTAAATCCAGGACGGGATGCCCGCGTACCATCCCCACGCTCGTTGCAGCGATAAGATCCCGGATGGGCACGGCGGTCAACACCCCCTGGCGCCTGAGGTGCCGCAGCGCCCCCGCCAGCGCAATGAAGCCGCCGGTGATCGCCGCGCAACGGGTGCCGCCGTCGGCTTGAACGACGTCGCAGTCGATGAGGATCGTGCGCTCGCCCAACCGGGCGAGATCCGTCACCGCGCGCAGGCTCCGGCCGATGAGCCGCTGGATCTCCTGGGTCCGGCCGCCAAGGCGCCCCCGCGTCGCCTCCCGTTCAATGCGTTGGTGGCTGGAGCGCGGCAGCATGCCGTACTCGGCAGTCACCCAGCCGGTTCCGCTGTTGCGCAGAAACGGCGGGACTCGCTCCTCGATGGTCGCCGTGCAGATGACGGTCGTCCGCCCCCACTCCACGAGACAGGAGGCCTCGGCGAACGTCATGACGCCGGGCGTGAGCTTCACCTTCCGGAGCTGATCCGCCGCGCGGCCGTCAGGCCGTCCAGACGTCATCCGTCCTGCCCCCAACAGGCATCGCTACGCATGCATGTTCGCCCGCTCGACCGATCCGATGAGCCGCCCCAAAAACCGATGACCGAGGCGGGTGAAGTGGGCCGGCTCATCCGTGACGAAAAACCGATGGCGCGGCGTCGTCCGCTGGTCGCACAATGTGTCGGTGCCCGTCAGGACGCCGCGCACTTCGGCCGCCACCTGCTCGGCGGAGTCGATCAGCGTCACCCCGGGCCCCAAGACCTGCTGAATCGTCGAGGCCAGGAGCGGATAGTGGGTGCAGCCGAGGATGAGCGTGTCGATGCGGCGGTGCTTGAGCGGCTGGAGGTAGCGCTGCGCCACGGTCCGGCAGACCGAGCCGTTCAGCCACCCTTCTTCCACGAGCGGGACGAAGAGCGGGCAGGCCTGCGAGAAGACGGTGATCGTCGGGTCGATCCGATGGATGGCGATCTCGTACGCGCGGCTTTTGATCGTGGCGTTGGTGCCGATGACGCCCACCCGCTTGTGACGGGTCCGGCGAACGGCGGCGAACGCGCCGGGCCGGATGACCCCGACGATCGGGACTTTGAAGTACTTGCGCAGGGTCGGCAGCGCCCACGACGAGGAGGTATTGCAGGCGATGACGATGCACTTGACGCCGAACCGGAGCAGGAACTCGACGTTCTCGAGCGAAAACTTCACGATCGTGGATTTGGATTTGGTGCCGTAGGGGACCCTGGCCGTATCGCCGACATAGATGATGGACTCCGAGGGAAGCCCTTCAATCATGGCCTTGACCACCGTCAAGCCGCCGATGCCCGAGTCAAAGACCCCAACCGGCTGCCGCGCCCCATTCATTAAATGTGCTGAGCCCCGAGCTCGCGGATGTACGATACGATGCCCCTCGCAATCGCATCCGCCGCCGTCTGACGATAGTCGGCCCTGCCCAAGCGGCCGGCTTCCGCCTGGTTGCTGACATAGCCCACCTCGACCAACACGGCCGGCATGCGCGCCTCGCGCAAGACGACGAAGCGGGCGGGCCGGATGCCCCGGCAGGGAACCCCCAAGGCCTCCCGCATCGAACGGCAGATCGTGCTCGCCAGCCGGCGGGACTGGGAACGCGTCCGCCCCAGCACGAGATCCCAGAGCACTTGCTTCACGGTGACAGAGGGAACGCCGATCTCTGACGCCGACACCGCCGGGGGCCACCGCGCAGCCTCCGAGATCACCGATTCGCGCGGGTAGTACACCTCAATCCCGGACACGTGGCGGTTGCGGTTGGCGTTGATGTGGACGCTGACGAAGAGGTCGGCCTCCAGGCGATTGGCCACCTCAGGCCGGCCGCTCAAGGGGATGAACTGGTCGGTCTCCCGCGTCATCACCACCGCCAGCCCCCGATCCTGAAGGAGCGCGCGCAGGCGCTTGGCGATATCCAGGGCCATGTGCTTTTCCTTCAGCCCGAAATGCGACGTCCCTGGATCATGCCCTCCGTGCCCCGCATCCAGGACGACCGTGCGAACGGGGCCGACAGGCGCCGTGGGGAAACGGCCCAGGGGGCTGACGAGTGGGCCGCGTGACGTCGCGATGGGAGTTGACGCGCAGCCTCCCGCGCCCATGAGCCAGAGACTGCACAGTCCGACCCTGCCGAGCACGACGGATATCCTACTGCTTCTGGATGGGCGCATGGAACAACTGGAGGCGTCAACGGCGTGCTGCGCTGATGATGCTTTTGTATACGTTATCACAAGTGTCCGGTTATAACTCGAACAAAGTCAATTGGTTATCGGAGTCGCCAGCTTCATGTGGCAGGCCGATCATGGTAAGTGCTTCATGCACATCGAGTTTCTCGAACAGGGTCACGC